>JAFGQA010000329.1 GCA_016935885.1 Phycisphaerae bacterium
CGGATACCTGCCGGCGTCAGGCAGTGAGGTTCAGGAAGCCCGAAAAGTGGTCATTGACCACATTTCGAGCTCGAAAGGAGCCTCACGATGCCGAACAGAACCGCGCCGCGCATTCCGTTCTATCGTTTGCACAAGACCTCAGGCCGAGCCGTGGTTCGTCTCAACGGTCGAGACATCTACCTCGGCAAACACGGCACTCCCGAGAGCCACGCGAACTACAACCGCGTGATCTCCGAGTGGACGAGCAACTTCCGGCAGCTCCCCAGCAACGGGGTCCGTCCGAACGCGCCGGCGTTGACCATCTGCGAGATCGCTCTGCCATACCTGGCCTTCGTTGAGCAGCACTATCGCAAGCACGGGCGGCCCACGAGCGAGGTCTTCTCGATCAAGCGCGCGCTGGAGCCCCTGATTGAGCTGTACGGGAGGACCGAGGCACGGAACTTTGGCCCGTTGGCGCTGAAGACCTACCGAGACGAGCTTATCGCAGCGGATCTCTCGCGCGGCGTGATCAACAACCATGTCAGCCGCATCAAACGGTTCTTCAAGTGGGCGACGGCCAACGAGATGGTGCCGTCAGACGTCCATCACGGGCTTCAATGCGTCGTCGGTCTTCGATGCGGGAGATCGCCGGCTCGGGAGACCCAGCCAATCCGTCCCGTTGATGATGCGATAGTCGATGCGACGATCGAGCACGTCAGTTTTCAGGTGGCCACGATGATCCAGCTTCAGCGGTACACGGGCATGCGGCCGTGCGAGGTCATCATCATGCGCGGCTGCGACCTGGACATGTCCGGCAAGGTCTGGGCATACGAGCCGGATTCGCACAAGACCGAGCACCACGGTCGGCACCGGGTCATCTACCTCGGCCCTCGGGCGCAGAAGGTGCTCGGCCCGGCATTGAAGAGCGATGTGAACGCGTACTTGTTCAGCCCCCGAGAGGTCATGTTGCGGTTGCGACACAGGCTCCGGATGAACCGCAAGACGCCGATGACGCCGAGCCAGCGAAAACGACGCCCCAAGAAGGACCCCAAGAAAGCCCCCGGAGATCATTACATGACAAGCAGCTACGAGCACGCAATTCACCGGGGATGCGACAAGGCGTTTCCGCCGCCCGAAGGGACAACCGAAGAAGAGCGGCGGCAGTGGCGAAAGGCCCACCGCTGGACCCCGAACCAGCTTCGGCACAACGCCGCGACATTCCTGCGGAAGGAGTTTGGCATTGAGGCGGCCCGTGTGGTGCTCGGACACGCCTCATCGGCCGTGACTGAGATCTACGCTGAACTCGATTTGACGAAGGCGGCTGACATCATGGCCAGAGTGGGGTAGCCTACGCGAACGGTACCGGCGACCTCGTCGCCGTGCGGCCTCCGCCGATCGATCCGTCGGTCGGTGGAGGCTGAACCGTCTTTCTTCGACCACGAACCTCTGTCGTATACGGAGGTGGTCCTGAACGCATGGGCGAACGTTCTTCGGTGGTTTGGGTAGTGAATGACCATCGAGCCTTCGATACCAGTGCCGGTGGTGATTGTAGCCCCGTGAAGTACCTGACGCTTCCAGCCGTCCACTGATTCAGGCCGGACGCCCTGCAATCCTGATCGCAGTCTCAGACTTCGGGCTTTCTGTTGGTGCCGCGCAGCATTTCGGCCAGGCGGTTGGACGCCTTATCGATCTGCCTCTGTCGGGTCAGCGTCTGGGCCGGGACCGCCTTGGGCTCTTCTCCCCATCCTGAACTCAGGTGATCTGCGAAACGCTGCAAGGCCTCCGTTGACGTGTAGGTCGAACCGCCGATCTTGATCGAGTCGAGACGCACTCCTCGCACGCCGCGTTTGATCCATCGGTAGCATGCGCTCATGTGGACCCGCTTGCCGTTGGGGCGGGGGGGCAGGTGACGCGGCACCTCTCGAATCGGGATCAGCGTTTCCGCACCTATGTCGATCATCACGTTGCGTCCGACTGTGGGTCAAGCTGTTTCTACTTCGATCCGGCCGTATTGACCGCCTCCGTATCGAGCACGCGCAGCGTGAGGTGCTCGTATGCCTTGGTGGCGACGAGCGCGACCTTGGGGAGCTCGTCCGGGCGGAAGTACGTCGTTGTCTTCCATTGGCCGGACTTGTCGTCGCGATAGCGTTTCTGGATGCGAACGCTGAACTGGGGGTAGCTCTTGCCGTTTGCCGCACCGCGTTCCTGCCACACGGCGGCGACGATGGTGCCGGCTCGAAACTCTTTGACCGGATGCTGCTTGTCAGATTCCGACATTCGCGTTCTCCTTGGCAAAACCCGCTGTACTTATGTTCGCGGACAGGCGAACAGCAAGCTCAAAAAAACACGGCGTGGAGCCGTGGCGTCAATCGCATCTGCTGGACTCCGCGAGGCTGAAAAGGTCCTGTCGCTTCGGCACTCCCTCCACGATCTCAATCGAATCGAGTTCGGCTTTGGACTCCATGGGTCGCAGCAGGCGCTCCGCGAGTTCGTCAGAAAGCAGCCGTCGCGGCTCCGTGATGCGCGGTTGGATGTCGCTGCACCGGATAATCGCCGCGGACAGGGAGACGTCGAAACGTCGAGTGATCTTCGGCAGCAACCGCTTACGCCACAGCCATTCCGATTCGGGTGTGGTCTTCATCAACTCGATCGTGCATTGAGGCTTGTCCATGCGATGCTCGTCGAAGACCTGGAGGATCTCGCGTTCCAACAGCGGCAGCGGCATAAGGAACGCTGCCGCGAAACGGTCGGCTTGGCGCTCGTAGAGATTCGATGACCCAGGTCCCAGTTCGTGGGTTTCGCGGAACTCGCTTTGCACCTTGGCGTGTAGCACCAAGTGGCCGAGCTCATGCGCGCACGTGAACCGGCAACGACCATCGTGCGTTAGAGCCTGCTCATCGATCAGAATCTCCCGGCTTTCAACGTATGTTGCACCCAGCACGCCGTCTCCAAGGTGCGACAAGTCAGCGTAGCCGAAGCGAATCCCCAATGGCCCCTCGATCCACTCCTCGACCGGGACGGGGAGGGGTACCTGGTCCAGCCGGAGCTTTCGGCGGCATCGCTCCAGGCAGCTCCACGCCCGCTGGTCGACCTGCCGCCGTCCCCGACGAGGTTCGAAGATCCGGGCTGTCAGGGACGTGCGCACGGGTTACTTCTCCGACTTGCCGCCTTTATCCGACGCCATCTGCCGGGCTTGACCGATAAGCCGGTCCCACTGCTCGGAGTTGAGCTTCCGGGCAGTCCGGAGGAACTCCGGGACCTTCTCGGCCGTCATGGCGTCCTGATTCGCGACCTCTTCCACGACGCTGTCGGCCTTGCTCCAGCCGGCCCGGAGTTCCGGTTCAGCGATACCGTAAAGCTCGCTGATCCGCTTGAGCAGACCTTCGGAGGGGCTCCGGCGGCCTTTCTCGATGTCCGTGAGATGGGCCGGAGCGATGTCCAGCAGTCTGGCCATCTCGCGGAGTCCCTTCTTGAGGACCTCCACGCGGCGGCCCCGGAGCACCTCTCCGATCGGCGGTGGCGGCTTCGCTGACGTCTTGCGGGCCATGAGAATCCTCGCTTCAACAACTGTACGCTTACATGCTAACGTCGGAACAGCCGCAGGTCAAGAGCCCGGCCGTGTTTTTTTCGTCGGACCTGCTGCCAGCCGACGACGGAACCCACGGCGGCCGCATGAGCGGCTGCCGCGGCCGGTGCCTGCTGCTGCCAAGCGCAACCTGACCAGCTGAGCCTCGGGCGGGTCTGAACACCTGTCAGGGGCCAGTTTCGATGGCCGGGCGAACTTCGGCGACCGGCACCGGAAACTGTTTCGGCCGACCTATGGTTGGTGGTAGCGAGGGCTTCGTGGCCTTGCAGACCGCCGGGCCGGGCGAGATCCCGGGCGAGCGGGTCTCGTCCTCGCGAGTTCGCGGGGTCTATGCTGCCTCGGCCTCGGCCGTCATATCCCGGACGGGCCTGCGGCGGCTCAGGAGTCGTTCGAGAGTCGCCGGAGCGTCTTCGACGTGCGTGAACCAACGCCGCTTGTAGTAGATAGTCTCGTCGAAGAAGCCGTATCCGCGTAGCTCGTTTTTGTTGGCCATGACGCCGCAGAGCACGAGCTCTACCACGTCGTCTCCTGCCACGCGGGAGAGAGTGAGTCGCCAGCCGTTATCGAGTTCCACGAGCGAGCCGCCGCGGAGAAGCTCAAGGATCTCGCTTGCTGAGGCTTCGGCGAGTGAATTGCCGATGCCGAGCCGCTGTTTTACCTTGGGCACGTCTGCTGTGCTCAGGTGGAAGCCGACAAGTGCGTCTCCGCTCTCAAGGCTTGCCCGGGCAACCCTCGTGCTGTCGATCCCTTCCCCGCCCATGATCTTGTCGTAGATCGGGACGATGGCTCCGGTGAGGATATGGAACTTGCGGGTTGCCGTGGCCGGCGTGTTTGCGTACGCGGTATCCCACCATTTCCGAGCAACCTCGGGGGAAACCTTCTCATACTTGCGGTCTAGCTCGCGTCGCTCCAGCAACCTGCGATTGCTCCCCTTTACGCCGAGCAAGAGCACGTCGTTTCGCGTGTCTCCCTGGTGATTCTCGACCGCGTAGATGTGGCCGCTTCGGGAGTTCTGGTAGAAGCCCTCGCGGGCATTTCGCAAGGCTCTGTCAAAGTCGTTGCGGGCAACATCGACTTCGCCTTCAAGCTCGTAGAGCACGGTCCGTGCTCCGGTTGCCGAGTCGGTGTGGAGCGTCTGCGGGGGGTTGGAGTGTTTCAGGTGAGACGCCCTGATCTCCTCAACGCCGAAGTCAAACGCCCCGGCACGCTTTGCCCCTTCGACAGCCTGGAGGTAGCGTTCGTAGAAGAGTTCAAAGATCGCGTTCTGCTTCTCGACGGGCAGAACCATGATGCGGTTCAGAAAGTGATTGACGTTTCTGCGGAAGTGGTCTTTGACGCTGGTTCTGTCGGCGTCCAGCAGGCCCATTCGCTCAAGCTCGGGCATACCGAGCCCGGCGTCTTTGTGGCGGTTGATCTCGATCTCACGGTAGAAGCGTGCGAGTGCTGCTGCCCCGTACTCGTCGGTCACGTCCTCGGGCCGGAAAAGTTCCCCGCCAAGGGACTGCCGCTCGCCCTTGGTGAGTGCTCCCAGGGCCGCGAGTCGCTTGGATACGGCGTTCACCTGCCGCTTCTGGCCGGCCAGGTCGAGCAGCACCAGCCGGATGATCGGGGCTGATACCTGATGCGAGCGGTGCACGCGGCCAAAGACCTGCATTTGCTGGTCGGCTGACCATGACAGTTGAAAAGCGTAGAACACCCGCCGCTCGTGGTTCTCCGCGTCGATGTCGGCGTGCAGGCTGATCCCGGTGGAACCTGCCCCGGACACGACGGCCAGGCGTTTCTTTCCCTCCTGAAAATGCCGGGTCTCGTACTCGTTGAGGCGACGGGTACCCACACCGGAGAGTTTCCGACGGACGTATTTGCCGTGCTCGAAGCGGTGGGAGCGGCCGGTGATCTCGGCCACGTTCTGCGGGCCGAAGTGATTGACCAGTGTATCAATCGGGTTCTGCGGAAAGTCGAGGTCGGCTACCTTCTCCAGGAGTTCCTTCTGCCTGGCGAGGTTCTCGCGGTTAAGCTCGGGGTTCCCGGCTTCATCCCTAACGCGAACGCTGCGCACTTTTCCCGTAACCGGGTCAGTCTCTTCCCGATACTGGTAAATCGGAAACTGCTTCTCGATTAGTTGGACGATCATCTCTCGTGGCGTGGCGTCGAGTTCCGAAAGATCGAGCCCCGCCGCAAGGGCCTGACTCACCTTCCGCTCGGTCTGCGCTTCCCCGGTGTTAAACAGGCTGACGACGACAGAGTGGCCCTCGGCGAGATCAGCTTCAATAGCGGGGATCACGTCGGGCAGTTCGTAGGCCATCATCAGTTGCAGGAAAAACCGCTGCTGAGCCGAGTAGAACTGTGCATAGCGGCTTGCGGTTCGTACCTGGCCGGCGGTCTGTTCTGCTCGCTCGAATGCTACGAGCAGTTCGGCCCAAAGCTCGGCGATTTCGTCATACTGCCTGCGCTCATCGACTGTCATGCGATGCACCAATGGCTCGTACTCAACGGCTGAGTCAGGCACGATACTTCCGTCTTGCCGGCGTGTGGGGCCGTAGCTGATGGTGCGTGCCAGAAAAGAGCCGACTGCCTTCAGGTCGCGGGAGAGCATTTCCATTGCCGCGACACCGCCCCGCTCCATTGCGACCATGAACGCGGGGAAGTCGGCAAACGGTGCTCCCGGTCCCCAGAGCCACAACCGCTCGTACGGGGCCATGTGGCGGACTTCGGTTGCTCCCGTGGCACTGAAATACCGAACCCGTGCCATTGGGAACATCCGTTGAAGCTCAATGCCCATGTTCCCCCGCTGCGTGCCTGAGTCGGTAGACACCTTGCCGTTGTGGGGACTGGCTGCGGCGTTCTTCATCAAGTGCGATTCGTCAAAGGCGATCACGCCGTCAAAGTCCTTGCCGAGCCAGTCTGTTAGCTGCTTGAACCGTGGTCGAGCCCCGTTGAAGTCCTGGGCAAGCATGGTGTACGTCGTAAAGAACACGCCGTGCTCAGCCGCTACGCTCTCGTCGGGCTTTAGCCTGGGCTGATGGATGATCCTGAGTGGGAGCCCTACGGCGTCGCGGTCCCGCTCAGCGTCGGCTGCAAGCTGGTGCGAAGCTGAGATATGCACGTGCTTCCGTCGTTCCTGCTGGAACTGATCGTAGATGAAAGCGTAGACTTCGCGGCCCTTGCCAACGCCTGTCCCGTCACCGTTCCAGTGACCGCGGCGGTTTCCGTCTGGTAGGATGGTCTCGGTCGCCTGGCCGGCGTAGATCGTGTCCTCAACCTGGAGGTCCGAGACTCGGCCCTCGCTGATCAATTCCGGGGGCAGGTGATGTCGGTAGGTGATATCCGGCGGCTCAACCGATGCCATTGTGGTCGATTCGACTACGTTTGCCGGGTGGGGCTCCGCTCCCCGGACAATCGCCTTCTGCACCCGGTAGCGTGAAAACACCGTGCCAGCTTCGATCTCAGTGGCTCGGTGCAACGCGGGTGTCAGTAGCTCGCCGATTCCCTCAGCCTGTGAAACGTGGGTACTTTCGGACCTGGTGGCGAGTCGAGGTCCGCTGCTCTCTCTCTCGCCGCTGCTGGCTGCTCCGCTCTGAGTGTCAGTGTGGCTGCGAGCCGAGCGTCGGCTGCGGGCCGAAACATCCTCGCCGGCAAGCGGGGCGATACGTTGATACGCCTCGTGCGGGGCAAGCTCCGAGCCGGTAATCACGTCCGCCTCGTCCGGGGTCGGCCCATCGTTGTCGATCACGATGATCTGGTTGTCGAACGACGTGCCGAACTTGCCGTAGCTTCTCCCGTCCATGCCGATGTTGGCCCGGACGTGGTAACGCTCCTGAATCTTCTTCCACCAATCGCGAAACCCGACGCGGTCCAAGGCCATGCCGCGACCGACAACGGCGACCAGTCGCCCGGCCGGCTTTAGCCGGAGTAGCGCTTGCTCGATATGCCGAGCACCGAATCTGGTGTTGTGCCCGCGAACCCGCCCACCAGTGGCGGAAAACGGCGGGTTCATCACAACCACGTCATACGTCTTGTCCGGGGCCAGCGTGTTGTGCAGGCGTTCGGCGTCAACGCTCGTCACTGAGAAGCCCTGCATTCTGAGCAGTTCCGAGCGACGCGGGTCGATCTCGTTTGTGTGAACATCCCCGCCGGCCTTTCGTGCCAGGACGGCGATGTTCCCGGTTCCTGCACTCGGCTCAAGTACGCTCGTGCCGCGGGTGATCCCCGCGGCCTTCACCACAACAAACGCTTGGGCGGGTGGCGTGCTGAACTGTTGCAGTTCAACCTGCCGCTCGTCGCGGCGAGTCTGCCGGGGCATGTGCTCTGTGAGGGCAAGTAGCTTCTGAATGCTGCCCGCTGCATCGTCACAGTCGATATCGAGCCCGTCGATGTGGAGGTTCATCCCCGCCTCGGCTGCATCGTACCCGTCCCGAGCATTGCCGACAGCCGTTCCGAACACTTCTCGTGCAAGCTCGTTTAGCCGTGGGTTATCCAGCTTGGTATCTGGCTCGTCCCGGAGTAGGTCCCGGACGCGGTGGGCTAGCTCCTGAACCGGGACTCTGTCCTTTGGTAGATCACTGTCGCCCTGCGGTCTGCCGTATAAAGCCGTCGTCGTCGGGTTCTCACTGAATGCGGGACCCGACGATGATGGCTTAGGCAGACCGCCAAGGCGGCTGTGCCGCTGCCCCCCTGCCGGTAATGCCTGAGTCAGAGGGTTCTCAGAGCTTTGAGCGTCAAACAGCGAGAAGAGCGTTAGCTGCTGGCTCTCGGCTGCGGCTGGTTGTCGTGCTTGCTTTTTCCTCATTCTGAGTCCTCTCGCAAAAAGGTTGGTCTGGTTCCCTTCGCCGGAAGCTGAGGGAGCCAGGCCAACCGCCGAGAGGACGGGCGGAGAGCAAGACGGGTACAGGTCGAAGCGTTGGGCAATGGGCGTGACAGGCCGTAGTGCCTGGCGCGAACGTTGCCGCTTCGACCGGGAGCAACGCTCGTAACCGTCTTGCTCGGAGCAACCCGAGGGGAAAGCAAGCCAGTCGGCGGGTCGAGTGAGCGGGCAGGTGGTGCTGCTTCTGAGAGCGGTGCTGGGCTGGGTAAAACAAGTGCGCTCGGAGGTGATAAAGACAGGCCCGGTGGTGCGCGGCCTCAAGAACCTATGGTCGGGGCCTTGGTCGCCTGCGGCGGGATGCCATTCTTTCCTGACCGTGCTACTCTGAATCTTGCGAGGCCTCGGCCTCGTGGTCGTCAGTGACGAAAAACGTAGCTGGCGTCATCGAGACGGGCGGCGCGACCCGGCAAACCAGGCTTCACCAGCTTGGCTAAGGGGGCGGGATTCACCATCCGCCAACGCGACGACCCGTAGAGCCGGATGCCATGAGAGTGGCTTGTCCGGCTCGACGGAGGCTCTCCGGAGTAAACCCCTGCCCACCAAGCAGGGACAATCCCGGCGTTCTATCCGATGGTCTTTCCCATTTCTGAATCGGGGCGACGGAGACAGACCTTGCCAGCGGTGACGTGTGCGTTGCTGGCGGTGAGGCCGTGATGGTCAAAGCAGGTGCAAATCCTGTCCAGGGGGTTCGGGCCATAGTCCGCGTACGCGCGGACCATTTCGGGTGCAAAGCTCGACAGGCTCGTTCAACCTCGGCTGGCGTGGGGAGCTCGCGACGCGGCGACGCGTGCGACCGGACCCGTGACCGGGTTCGGCGATCCGCCGAAACGGCGGACGGCGAAAAGCTCAACCATGAAAGGCCCGCGAGGGCTTGCCAGTGAGTTCAATCGGAGACGGTGCCGAACTGCGAAAGATCATCGTCGGTGGGTAAGCAGGTGCTTCTCGTTTCGGCCTGCTGAAATCACGAGGCGGCACAGCCACTTGGCTTGCGACTCGTGGAAACTGTGCTCGGGCGGGAGCCTGAGACATACGACGATGACCCGCGGGGCAACGCCCGCTAGCGACGTGACCGACTGAACGAAGATCATCACTAATCCGGGAAGCACTGTGGCGGCCGGGGTGGTGCCCGGTGCCTGGCTCTACGGCTCTGCCGTGGGTGGTCAGCCAGGTGATTGAAATACCGCAGTGTGGGAGTGTGCCGCAAGTAGAAGTCTTCCGATCATGCGTCGGAAGAGCGAGGCCTGCTGCAAGGCAGTGGCGGGATCGTTCGTGCGCGTGCAGAAGCACGGACGTGTCCGGGTGGTGCCGGACGCGGAAGCAACGACGAAAGCGGTGACGGGTTCTACCCGTCTCGATGGCGTGCCGGCCAGGGGCGGTCCCTGGCCGGTTCTATGGCAAGAGAGCAACGTGGTCCGGTGAGATCTGCCCTGGCGGGCAGGTGTCATCTGGCAACGGAGCGACGATGAAGATGGACGTGCGCGTGGCGCACGGCGGTTTTCTTCGGGGTTTCACTTGAGCAACCACTATGGATTGGGCGTGGTCAACTCAAGAAACGAGTTCGACCGCGCCCGTCAGGGGGCTCGGATTGGAGGTTCCATGTAGCAGACAGAGCGCGATGGCGATGGTTGGCCCCGGCCAGTTGGCCGGGCAGGAGAGGTTTGCACGGAGGTTCAGGATGCGGGGAGCGGATGCACGGGAGCGCGCCGGCGGCTGGATGTCGATTCTTGAGGTAACGCCTGTGGGATTGGGCGGCATAACGATCACAGGCGGCGTTGTCGAGAGGCCGACGCGTAGCCTGTCGAGAGCGACGTCGCCGCCGCGTGCTCGGGCGTGCTGATTGCTGCCCGTCTGGTTGTACACGGCTCAACGGCTTTCGGGGATTGTGCCGCAAACAATCCTCACCATTTTCATCGTGATCGCGGGGGAGAAGATGTACCGTTGCCGAGCCGTGCTCCTGCCGGCGTTCATCCAGCAGTTGGCCGTGGCCTACGTGGCCCGCGGCTACTGGTTCTATGTGTCGGGGTGGATTCCCTTCAACAAGGACGCGGAGGCCGTCGACCGCAAGCTGATCGAGAAGTACGGTATCGACATCTCGAAGTGGGAGCGCGCTCGCCGCAAGAAGGCCGGCCTCGCGAATCTGCACTACCTTCGGCACGGCCGGACGTTCGTGCTCATCGCCACGCACGGGAAGCACCGCTTCTTCGAGGAAGAGGTCGCGGTGATCCGCGACATCCGGCGGGCGCCGTTCAAGCTCGGCGGCTACAGCGTGAGCTACCGCAACGGCCACGCCTCGGTTCGCATCGCTCAGGAGAGCTACAAGGGGCTCAGGGCCTACCTGACGGACCTCGCTCCCCGCCGGTCGGTGGACGCCATGATCGGCGAGTTCCGCATGATCCAGTTTGAGCCATACGCGCCTGTTCGTCGGCAGCTCCTGAATCTGCACCGAGCGGTTAATCGGGTCCGGAAGCTAGCCGGGCTTCAGCCCGTGTCCAGCGACTGCCTGAGGTTGAGGCGTAGGTTGTATCGCGCGTTCGACGAGCCCGGTCCCGCACATGGCCCTTACCAACGTCCGTTGGCGACGCGTTGAGAACGATGGACAGCCAAGTTGGCAGGTCGTCAACGCCGCAGGGAGGCACTACCGCTTGCGTGATCACGTGGATTTCGACGCGCTGAGTGCCAGGTCGCGGCCCTTCCGCGCACCGCGACCTTCAAACAAGTGCGGATACCGAGCCTTGAGTGCATCCAGCCCCTTGGTGTGCGATGCTTCCACGTTGAGCTGCTCGCGGAAGAATTCGTATCGCGCTCGGGCATCGTTGAGCACGTCTGCCCAGCGACGGACCCATATGCGCACGCCGTCACCTTCAAAGAGACATCCTTCGGGCAGTTTGGCCGAGGATGTCTCCTGGACTACGAAGTCGTCCAGGTCATTGCCCAGGAGCACGAATTCCCATGAGCACTTCGAAGTGTTAAAACGCTCGTCCTTGGCGACGGTGAATGCATACTTCTTGATCTGCGACGTCTCTACCTGACCGAGGTGGTCGCGCGGGCGCTTCAGCTCCACGACCAAATGCTCGAACCGGTCGCGGTCGACCTTCCGGCGTCGATACAGCATGAGGTCCGGGATTCCATCTTTGCCATCGATCAGCTTGACGTCGACGTCTGGTGCGAGTTCCTCGCGGCCTAGGATATCAAGGTGCTTGTTGAGAACATCCCGGAGACCGTCGTCGTCACCGCCGACCATGTACTCTTCGCCAAGCATCCATATTTCGTGCACGAGCAGTCGGTGGAGCTGCGTCCGCTCCAGCAACCGCTTCTTCCAATCAGTGTCGAAGAGAATGTGCTCGAACGCGTGGAGTGTGTCAAGGCGGTCGGCCACGAGTCTTCCGGCTCGAATCAGGTTGGCGAGCGGTGCTCGGTCCAGTAGTTCCGCGAGAGCGTTCTGCTCCTCTTCTGGAAGGGATAGGACCTCGCGCAGAATCTTCGTGAGGTTCGATGGGTTGCTTTCCAGCGCCTGCTTAATCAAGGCGAGCGTCAACCGCTTGTTTTGCGGGTCGGACTGTTCGAAGGTCGAGTGTTGCTCGTTGACCCGAACGGCGACGATGTCGAACACCTCGCGCTCCGCCTTCGCGAGCGGGCCAGTCGGCTCGTCCGTGCCGTACGGATAAATCTCCTGGTCCTTCCATTCCTGCACCACTGAAACGGCTTCTTCGGCCATTCGGGCGCGCACGTATTCACGAAGTCGCTCTTTGGCGACATTGACGACGCGGGCGATTTCCTCGTCAAGCTCCTGCACGACGAACCGGGCCGATTCGTTCCACTCCCGGGTTTGCCGTGTACGAAGATAGGCCGTGTACTCAATGCCCGGCGCCTGCACGCCAGCCGGCATCTCATGGAAGGAGAAACCGTTCTCGTCGCAGATATGCAGACGTTTGCCATCCGGCCTAAACTTCCACTCGATCACGAGCATAGAAGCGGGGCCACCCCGGTCGCCGATCGTGAGCACGTCCAGTTCCTCTCGCCGATCGATGACATCGTCGATTCGAATGGGCCGACCGTCCCAGACGAGTGACACGCCGGGATAGCTGGTCAAGTACGCCGCGAACTCCTCGGCCAGCTTGTCGCGAACGTCATCCCGGCTAAGTGACTGGTGCCCCTTATCGAGGCCATCGAGAATCACGCGCGTGCCAGTGCTCTTCGCCTTCGACTCGGTCGGGTCGGTCGAATCAAAGTAGTCAGGATCGTCACGTCGAAGCGTGATCCGGTACGACTTGATCACCCCATTCTCGCGGAAAACGGTTTCCCAGATTGCCGTCGGACTCAGGGCGAGCGCCTTGAAGCGCCCCTTGCCTTCGCGGCCGTGGTAGGCGCGACCGTCAGCGTTGGCATGCCGCTGTGCCTTAATCGAATTCCCAATGTTACCGAAGGCGCGATCTAGGTCGGTTGACGGTATGCCAGGACCTCGGTCAATGACCTGCACGCAATCCACGCCGCCCATCTTGTTGAGCCGGAGTTTGACCTCGACGCGATCGCCACCCGCATCGAGCGCGTTCCAGATCAACTCTTCGATCGCCTTCTGCGGCGAAGTGCCGATGAGTCGCTGGACGTGATCCCGCCCAACCTTCACTCGCTTCCGCGCCATGTGTCGCCTCCTAGACCGACCAAACACTGCGGTGGGTTGCGACGAAGTGCTCCAGGTAGTCAAACGAGAGGATCTTCGTCGATTCGTTTAACCCACGCTGCAAAACAGAACGCGTACGATGCCGGGCTTCGCGGTCGGGATTTACGACGACCAGCGCCTTCAAGCCAGCCTTCTTGATGCTCGTGCGGAATAACGCCGTCGAGTGTACGTCCGTCGGGGGAAGTGAATAGCCGATCAGCACCATGTGGCGGGCGTGGTTGATGGCCGTGGCCGCGTCCTGCCATAGCTTTGCGAACACGCCTGCGTCGTACGCCTTGTGCCACTCCGGTGGGATGTCGGGCACGATCTGCGGCGCGTCGACGCCGTGAAGCAGCAGGTTCATCTGGCACAGCAAATACGGCAGCGATTTCGGCTCGGTTCCGAAGATCGACTCCTCTTGAAGGGTCTTGCGCCGAGCGACCGTATTCGCTTGCTTTGACAGGTGCGTGAACGCTTCGACAAGAAAACCGCCGGTGCCGCACGCGGGATCCAATACGGTCTCACCGAGTTGCGGGTTGATTGCTTCGACCATGAAGCGCACCACAGGCCGCGGCGTGTAGAACTCGCCCGAGTCGCCGGCCGCGTCGCGCATCTCGCGAAGCATCGACTCATAGAGGAAACCGAGCGTGAAGAGCTCGTCTTGCTCCAGGAAGTTGATCGAACTGACTTGGTTGATGACGTCGCGGAGCAGGTAGCCGGACTGCATGCGGCTGGTGATGCCGCCGGAACCGTCGGCGCCGCCGAATACGGTGCCGATCACCTGGCGGCGGGAGCCCTTGCCATTGCGAAGGGAGCCGAGGTACTTGAGCAGTCCAAGACCTTCGGTGCCGTCTGGGCGGATCGTCTTTTCCTGGGTCACGAAAGAAAGAAGCTCGGGGCCGGTGATTCCGTTCTCCTGGGCCGCCCAGTCACGCCAGCGGTACGGCGGTTTGATTGAGGGCTCGAACTTCGCCTTGCGCATCTTGGACCGCGATTCCTCGATCTGTTCCATATCATCGAGGAACTTCAAGAACATGATCCAGGTCAGCATGGGCAGGCGGTCGAGGTCGCCGTTGAGCCCCTTGTCCTTGCGCATGATCTTCCGGCAGGACTTCACGACCGCGCCTAGCCGCTCCGCGGTTGTTGGTAGCTTCTTCGGCTTGCGGGCAGCCTTCTTTGTGATCTTCTTCTTTGCCATGAATCCCTGGACCTATGCCGCGTACAAGAGCGTTTGCAGTTCGTGAACCGCCTCGACGAGTCTGTCTTCACCGCCGAAGTAGTTCGCAATCTGGATTATGTTGCCATGCCGGTTCAGCGGGGGCAGTTCCAATACGTCAGGCAGCACGAACTGGGCGGTGCCGTGCTCCGTGTACTTGTCGAGCAGTTCTTCGAGCACCTGCGTGGCCTCGGGGCCGAACTGCTCTAAGAAGTCCTTGCGCTCGGTCTTCAGACGTTGCGCCCGTTCGCGTCGGGTGCGAAGCGGTGCGTTGAACGCGAGGTGGCACAGCAGATCAAATGGGTCGGCATCCGGCTGGTTGGCTGCGGACGCGAGCTCGTCGAAGTCGATGCCGCGGTCAGCCAAACTCTCGATGATCTCGGCGCGATGCTGTGGATCAGCCCACTGTTGTCGAAGTTCGGTGGCGGAGCGGTACAGCGTCCGGACCTTCTCGGCCGTGTAGTCTGTAAACTGCACGACGCGAAGCTGGTTGCCATCTGGGTCCAGTTCGTAGACCAAATGGGCAGCTATCTCCACTTGACCCTCGTCGAAGTAGAACTTCCGGCGCGGCTCGTCAGGCGGCGGGTCCGGTGGAGGGCCGTCCGGCGGCTCCGGAGATTCAGGGGGGTCGGGTGGTACCGGGGGATCGGGGTGCTCGCCTTCGCCAACATCCTCTTCGATCTCGTCGATTGGGTCGCCGTCGAAATCGGGGTCGGCGAAGAGGCGCGTCGCCGAGCCTGTGTAGTCGAGGATGTTGAAGAAGAGCTTGCCGTAATCGTCGCGAACACGCGTGCCGCGGCCTATGATCTGCTTGAACTCGGTCATCGAGTTGATGACGCGAACGAGGGCGACGTTCTTGACAGTAGGCGCATCCACACCGGTTGTGAGCATCTGTGAGGTCGTGAGCACGACCGGCGTCGTCCGCTCAAGGTCCTGGAAGTTGCTCAGATGGGCACGGCCGATGTCGGCTTCGTCCGATGTCACCCGGCACACGAAATCCGGATGCTGCTGAACAAGATCGGTGTTGAGGTTGTTCAGCGCGCGCCGCATCTCGTCCGCGTGCTCCTGGTCCACGCAGAATACGATAGTCTTCGCCAGGCGATCCGTCTTGCGCATGTACTCAGTGAGGTGGCGGGCGACCGCTTCTGTGCGGGCGCGGAGCGCGACGCGGCGTTCAAAGTCGCCGGTGTGGTATTCTTCGTCGGGGATCTCCCGGCCGTAGCGGTCCAGGTCGCCCTGGCTCGGACGCCAACCGGCCGCGTCCCACGTCGTGATGACGCGATGAACGCGGTACGGCGCGAGGAAGCCGTCCTCGATGCCTTGGCGGAGGCTGTACGTGTAGAGCGGCGCGCCGAAGTAATTGTACGTGTCGGCATTGTCTTCTCGCCGCGGCGTGGCTGTCATGCCGACCTGGCAGGCGGGCCGAAAGTACTCCAGGATCTCGCGCCAATTGCTTTGGTCGCTGGCGCTACCCCGATGGCACTCGTCGACAATGACGAGATCAAAGAAGTCGGGGGCGTATTCGCGGTAAAGGCCAGGGCGGCGCTCGTCACGGGCGATGGCTTGGTAGATCGCGAAGTACATTTCGCGGCTCTTGATTGCCTCGCCGTTCTCTATCTTCCAGCGGGCATCGCCGAAGGGCGTGAACGTTTTGTCTTTCGGATCATCGATCAGAATGGTGCGGTCCGCCAGGTAAAGGACACGCGGGCGACGGTACTCGCCCGCGCGATTCCAGCGAGCAGACCAGAGCCGCCAGCAGATTTGAAACGCCACCAGAGTCTTGCCCGTGCCGGTCGCCATCGTGAGCAGCATCCGGTTGCGGCCTTGAAGAGCGCCTTGTACGACGCGGTTGACGGCGATCTCCTGGTAGTAGCGGAGAGACTTCCCGGTCAACGCAAACGACGGCGTGAAGAGCTTGTCCGCCACATCGCGGGTGATCTGCTCAACGCCGGAAAGGCGCGCCCACAGTTCGTCTGGTGGCGGAAATGTCGCGATTTCCTGCTCGATGCCGGTCGTGTAATCAAACTCGATGATACCGTGGCCGTTCGTCGCGTAGGCGAACTTCAAGCCGAGGACTTCGGCGTAGTCCTTCGCCTGCTGAAGGCCCTGCCCAGGCGTCGCGTACGTCGGCTTGGCCTCAACGACGGCGATCGGAATGTCCGGGCGGTATCGGAGAACGTAGTCGGCGCGCTTGCCGGGTCGCCGGCGTCCGCGTCGGCCGGTGACCACGATCCGCCCGTCCGTGAACGTAACCTGCTCATTGATGCGGTGCGGTTCATCCTCCCACCCCGCCTCCTGGAGCTTGGGGACAACGAAACGACGGCATGTGTCCGCCTCATTTGCCATGAACACGTCCCGAGCAAGGGCCGCAGACCGGGGTCGCAAGTCTTCGAAACAGTCCCGATTATACGTGTTCGCGGAGCTGCGTACAGGCCTCGCGTGCCTGTAAGGGGCTTCACACGGTAGTTTTCGACCTTCCGGCGAGTACTTGGCACGTCGCGCTGGATGGGCGGGGCCCTACACTGAGATGCGCTCCACAATGTTTCGGGTCACCCGCCGCCGCCGGCGGTCGTAGAGGCGGGTGGTGCGGGGGTCGGCGTGGCCGGCGAGGTGCTGGACGTCGTCGGGGTTGACGCCCTGTTCGAGCAGGTCGGTTATCGTCGTCGCCCGGAACGTGTGACAGCTCAGGTTGGGCGGAAGTCCGGCACGCCTGAAGCACCGCTTCACCAGGCGGAGGATGTCCTTGCCGCTCATCGGCGTCGTGGTGAGGCGCCCGGTCTTGCCACGGGCGGTGCGGAAGAGGGGGGCGTCGCCGGGGGCCTCCTCGATGCCTGCGGCCCGGATGTACTCGAACACGTAGCCCTCCAGGTCGTGGCGGGCCGGGATGTGCCGAACCTTCCCGCCCTTCTCCTCGAAGCGGAAGAAGCGCTGCCGGCCGTCGGAATAGAAATCGCCGAGACGGAGCCTCGCGACGGCCCCGGCGCGCGCGGCCGTGTAGATGAGCACCCCCAGAATGGCCCGGTCTCGGAGACCCACGACGGTATCCGTTCGGACGGACTGAAGGACTCGCCGAGCCTGGTCGGGGCCGATGGCAGGTGTCTTGCCCTCGGTGACTTGGTGCTTTGGGCCTCTCACCGAGGCCGCCGGGCTGAGGATGACAGCGTGGCGGAGGACGAGTCGATCGAAGAACTGCCGGATGGCGGCCAAGTGCAACTTGCGGGTCGGCCTGGACGCCGGCTTCCCAGTCTTCGTTAGCAACCCCCGGACGTATTCGCCGACGACCGGCGGGCTGATCTCGTGGAGTTCGACGCCACGGTCACCGCACCACACCAGGAAGCGGTCAACGGCATGCCGATAGGCCCGGTGCGTGTTTTCGTTGTCAAGCTGGGCGCCGAAGAACTCCGCGTAGGCGAACAAGGCGGGCCTGCCGGCACGCTCGACGATCGCCGGCGGCCGACCGCCTCGGTCCGGTGCGGCTACCTCGCGCGTGCTAATCTGGATGATTTCGTTGTCCATCCTGGCGGCTTCCACTGCCGGGAAATACGGCCGGCGAGAGCCGCCACTTGTGGCGCCCCGCCGGCCAGTTTCGTGGGTGATAACGTCCTTTATCTACCACGAAGTGAGGATCCGGCGCAACCCGAAACTGGTCTTGCTGGTTGCCAGGGAGGGCCGAGCCTCGGCGTCGATATCCCGTCGAATCGTCCTCGGATGTGAGCGGGTGGGGACCAGTCGGTATCGTGCACATCCAACCACCCCCGCGGAGGGCCACGGGGGCGGCGAACGCTTCCTACGCGGGAGCGGGCGTTCGGCCCGAAGCGTTGGAATGGGCCAAGTCCGCAGAACGCTGCCGACGAACGATGACAAGCAACCAGATAACCGACGCCGCGCCGGCCAACGTCGCAAGCATGCCGTTGCGGCGTTTCGTTCGTCCGTAGTACATGCGGTCGACGGCCCGATCCTGTGCGTCCAGCAGGGAAACGCTATGCGCCAGGGCGTCGCTGGGGTTCTGCCCGGTGCGCGCGGCGCTCCGGGCTGTCGCACCGGCTGACCTGGAGCCGTGGTCATCATGCCGCCTCGCCGCGCGCAACTCATTAGCACCGATGGCCCAGAAGGTGCCGCCGATCAGTACCATCGTACCCGCCATCACGAACATCACGGTGATGGCGCGCCTTGAGTAGTGGCGCTTGGGGCGGAGATTCCCACGTGGGTGAGCAGGTTGTCCGCCGTCCGGACATGTGGGGCGGGCTGCGTAGTCCGCGGTCTCGCTACGTCGTGTAGTTAACATCGTTTCACCTCCGAATCGTCTGTGTTCGTGCCTTATGTCCGCGGCGGGGCACACGCTTCCGCCGCTATTGGCTCAAGTCCTTCGTCATGAACGCTGGGTGCGGCCTCACGCTCCTTCGGGCGCCTGTCCTCGGCACCGTTCTTGGCCGCTTCACTAGAAGTCGCGTAGAATGGCCGCCAGACCCCTCAGGGTCCCCGGGGTTGGCGGATGGACCAGCGGGACAGGCGAAACCTGACAGAGCTACTTTCCGACGTAAATGCTGGCCGGAACGGGGCTTGCGACGACCTGGCGAGTGCGGTCTACGCCGACCTTCGGGCCATGGCCGAGCGGCGTCTCGTACGCGAGTTTGGCCACAACCTGCCCGGCATGACGATCCAGCCCACGGTCCTCGCCAGCGACACGTTCATGAAGCTCATCCGGCAGCGGCAGGAATACGACAGCTCCGGCCACTTCTTCGCCATCGCGTCGCAGGAGATGCGCCGGGTCCTGCTGGACTACTGCCGCCGTCGCAAGGCGCAGAAACGCGGGGGTGGTGCGGTTTGCGTCACGCTCGACCCCGAGCGGCATGCCGCGGACGACCGCAACAATGTCGATTTCGAGGCCCTCGACGAGGCGATGGAGAGGTTGGCCACGCTGGACGCCCGCAAGGCGGACGTGGTGAAGTACCGCGTGTTCTGGGGGCTGACCATCCCGGAGGTCTGCGAGACGCTGGGTATCGGGCATGCGACGGCCGAGCGTGACTGGAAGTTCGCAAAGGCCTGGCTGACAAAGGAGCTTGCGGAGGGGGAATCGTGACGCCCGAGCAATTCCAGCGGGTTGAGGAGTTGTACTTCAAAGCCTTGGACCTGGCGGCGGCCGAGCGGGAGGGCTTCCTGCAGTCAGCCTGCCCGGACGATGCCGAGGTACGCGACGAAGTCACGAAGATGCTCGCGCACGCCGGGGAGACGGCTGAGTTGAGCCGCGTGCAGGCGGATGTCGCGGGCGCTGAAGTCGGTGACCGGGGCGGCGGCGAGGACCCGCTCGTCGGCGGGCAGATCGGTCAGTATCACATCATCCGCAAGGTCGGCGAAGGCGGCATGGGTATCGTCTACGAGGCCCAGCAGAGACAGCCTGTGCAGCGGCGCGTCGCGCTCAAGCTGATCAAGGTCGGCATGGACACGAACGAGGTGATTGCCCGGTTCGAGTCCGAACGGCAAGCGCTCGCCCTGATGAGCCATCCGAATGTTGCCCGAGTCCTCGATGCTGGTGCAACCGAACAAGGCCGCCCGTACTTTGTGATGGAGTTCGTTGGCGGTGTGCCGATCACCAAACACTGCGACGACCACAAGCTCGACATCGAAGAACGGCTCGACCTGTTCGGGCACGTCTGCGATGCCGTCCAGCACGCCCACCAAAAGGGAATCATTCACCGGGACATCAAACCGGGCAACATCCTTGTCGAGTACGCGGATGGGCAAGCTACGCCGAAGGTGATCGACTTCGGCATCGCCAAGGCCACGAATCGCGAGCTGACCGAGAGAACGCTGTTCACCGAGAAGGGGCATCCAATCGGCACGCCGGAGTACATGAGCCCAGAGCAGGCGGAGATGTCCGGCCAGGACATCGACACCCGGAGCGACATCTACTCCCTTGGCGTCCTGCTCTACGAACTCCTGACCGGTGCGCTGCCGTTCGACCCCAAGTCGCTACGCAGCGCTGCCCAAGCCGAAATGCAGCGGATTATCAGAGAAGTGGACCCGCCGAAGCCGAGCACGAGGCTATCCGGTCTGTCGGCGGCCGATGTGGATACCGGGACCACTCTGGCCGCCAGTCGCCGAACCGACATGCGCGCATTGACCCGTCGAATCCGTGGTGACCTCGACTGGATCGTGATGAGGTGCCTGGAGAAAGACCGCGCTCGCCGCTACGAAACGCCACACGCTCTGGCGCTCGACCTGAAGCGCCACGTGAACAACGAGCCCGTGTCAGCTGGTCCGCCAAGTGCTTCGTACAAGTTGAGCAAGTTCGTGCGGCGGAACCGCGGCTCGGTTACCGCCGGCGGGCTAGTTGCGCTCGCCCTCGTCGCCGGGATCGTGGGAATCAGCATAGGTTTCGTGAAAGCCGAACGCCAGGCGGCCATCGCCACAAGCGTTATCGACTTCCTTGAAGATGATCTGCTTTCAGGCGCTGTGCACCGGCGCCCTGCGGGCTCGGCTGCCGAGGACATCGACCTCCCCGAGCTGTTGGGTTTGTCTGTTGGGCAAATCGAGACGAGGTTTGCTGAGACGCCGCAGGTGGAGGCAAGAGTCTGGAAGATCTTCGGCCTGACGTACCTGAGCGTTAAACGGCCGGAAGATGCCGCCACCGCATTTCGCCGGGCACTTGTGATAATCGAACGCATGCTTGGTCCGGCGTCGTCGGAAGCGCTGGAACTCAGAACGAATCTGGCACTGGCTCTTGCCAGACTCGACAAGCTGGACGAAGCCGAGGCTCTGTGCAAGCGAAGCCTGGAACTGCAGATTGAGGCTCATGGCGAATGGAATCTGCAGACCGCGCTGGCCTACAACGATCTTGGCGTGCACTATGCGGAGCACGGCGATCCTGCCCAGGGGGAGCCTCTGCTCCGAAAAGCCTGGACAATACGCAAGAAGGCACTTGGCGAGCGGCATCCGGAGACAATCGAGGCAGGGCGCAACCTGGCGCAGGCCCTGCTGGGTCTGCAACAGTTTGACGAAGCCGTTCCTCTGCTGCGCGACAGCCTGCCACAACTCCAGGCGAACTACGGTGAAGATGGCTATCTAACCCTGATCACGACGATGAACCTCGGATACGCCCTCGTCCATCTGAACAGACGCGAGGAAGCGCTCCCTTATTACGAGAAGCTGGTCGAATTCGGCCGCAAATTCGACAATGGGATGGATTTTGTCCAAGTTGGATTGCATGGGCTGTCGCACGTCTCGGTCCAGTTGGACCGACTTGAGGAGAGTGCCTCGCACTTCCCCAAGTACGTTGCTCGTGTTCGAGAGAACAAGGGCGAGGAGAGCACAGACTATCGATTCGAGTTGGGGAACTACGCGGCTGTCCTGAATCTGCTGGGTAGGTGGGAAGAGGCGGAAACGCTGCTGCGCGAATTGGGAAAGTTGGAGCGGAGGGTACAGCCTGAAGGGAACCCAGGACTTGGGAAGGCGCTCTTTGAGTTGGGGTACAATCTCACGAACCAAGGCAAACCAGCGGAGGCCGAGCCTCTGCTCATCGAGAGCCTGGACATCTACGGCAATGCACCCGGTGAGGAGAGCCGGGCGGCGATCACGGAGAGTGTTCTTGGCGGTTGCCTGGCGGCACTTGAGCGATTCGAGGAGGCCGAGCCACTATTGCTGGGCGGTTATGCGAAGTTGGAGACTATGTACGGACCGAGCCATCAATCCACGCTGAAAGCCCTGCGCCGCATCATTGATGCGTACGAAGCCTGGGACAAACCTGAGCAGGCGGCCGAGTGGCGGGCGAAGCTGCCACCGCCCAAAGAACAGCCTGAGGAATCGGATCCCGATGATGGTTGACAGACGCCGATGGACGTCTTGCTCCAGTGGTTACTGCGGTCAATCAGGGCTACGAAACACCGCCGCCGCGAGAGAGCCTTCTTCTCGCGGCGGCGTTTGGAGAGGCCACTCTGGTCAGAACACGTCGAAGCAGCCCAGAGTTCTGGTATTCGTAAACAGCTCAAGCTCATCACTGGCGGACGACTACTTGTGGATCCGTTCGACCTCGATGGGTGCGCCGCTCAGTTTCACCGCGTCGAGCACTCCGGTCACTCGTCGTGCAGGCTTCTCGTATGCGCCCATGTCAACGATGGGCGCTGCACCCTGTCCAGTGTCGGGCATCCACGGACAATCGACAAAGCGCGGGTTTCCGCGCAAGTCGAATGGAATCGGCTCCTCCCGATCGCCGTCTTCATCGAGGTCCAGTTCGTCGGCTGGCACCAGGTCGTTGCTGGCGGCGTCAATGCACGGAGAATCTGCGAGAAGCCGATAGTCGCCTTCGTCGGGGTTCACGAAATGGGGATCCACGCTGATGTTGCCAGCTCCCTCCCCCGTCCAACCGTTTTGCACGTTCGAGTACTCCACGACAACATTGTTGCCGTCGATTCCCTCGCCACCGCCAATCACAGACTCATTAGCCCAGACAATACTGTTGGCGACATGCGCTGTGACGTCTCCCCAGAATTCCAGGGCGGCTTGTCCGAAGAAGTCCTCGTTGCGGGCGACCGTGCAGTCGGATACATATACTTCACCAGCGTCGTACGCGCCAATCGCGCTCGCGGTCTCTGCCCAGTTGTTGGACAGCAAGCAGTTGGCCACCCGCAGCACGCCTGCGCTGGTGAGAATCGCGCCGCCCGACGCCCAGACTTGGTTGTCGACAAAACGACACTGGGCGAATGCTGCCGTCCCGTTGACATTCACGTAGGCGGTGCCACCTTCGTACGCGCTACCGTTATTCTCAGTGAACGTGCAATCGACAAGAACCGGGTCACCTGTGCCTACGAAAGCTGCGGCAATACCACCCTTGCCGATTTCCAGCGTGTTTCCAGCGAAATCACAACCGACGAGCAGGGGGCTGCTGTCGCCGCTGTACAGTGCGCCTCCGAGCCCACGGTCAAACGACGCACCGTTGGAAACACGATTGCCCTGGAACTTGCAGTCAACGATGGCGGGGTTGCTGTCGTGGACGCGCATGCCAGCACCTGATAGGGAGAACAGTCCGTCTGCATTCCCTCCTTCAATGACGAATCCATCGAGCACAGTCATATCGTCGCAGACACTGCACGTTACAACGTTGAAGCTGTTCTCGTCAGTACCCAGAGTGTCGTCATCCTGGTTAAGATCACCGGTGAGGATGGCTTGATAAAGTTCGGGATTGCGGTGCTCCCATTCCGAACCGCCCGAAGGAAAACCGCCATACATGCCGACCCCACTGGCAAGCTCGAAGGTCGCGTGGCGATCGCCGGCTGCGGGCGCCGGGGCATAGATGCCCGTCGCCACCAGAATCTGCGAGGTGCCGGGACGGGCGTGGATGGCGCGAAGTGCGTCGCGCAGCTCCGTGAATGCGTCGCCCCAACTCGTGCCACTGTTGTGGCCGTCCGCCAGCATGTCCACGAAAACGACATCGGGCACTGGTTCGTCGTCCTCTTCGAAGGCCGCTACGGTTGTCGGGTAGGCGCCCGGCGCGCTGACAGCGAACGTTGCCCAACCATCGATCCAGTCTGCATCCTCCGAAGCATTCAGGATCACGGGCTGAAAGATGCCATAGTTGGTCGAATCGAAGTACAGCGCCTCTCCCATGTACACTGCGAGGTCGCCGTCGCCGCCAATGTGGGATACAGTAGCCTCCACAGGTCCCATGGGGTCTTCTGACATTCTGACCAGGAACGCGCCGACTCCACGCTCACCGGCGTCGCGGCCGGGTATCAAGCCCTCGCCCACCGCGACGGGGTCGCCGACGATCTCGAACGTGAGCTTGGCGCCTTCGTAGGCCCCCATGTCGACGATGTCGTCGTGCACCCGCGGTTGACCGTCCAGATCCCAGGGAAGCGGTTCATCGGTATCACCATCTCCGTCGATGTCGGCGATGTCGGCGGGCAGGGCACCATTCAGGCCCGCGTCCAAACAGGGAGAAGGTGCCCGCGGCCGCAGGTCGTCATCTTCCGTACCCTGAATGCCGTCGGCTCCATCGCGATCTACAAACAGAGGTTCCAGGTCCGTGTTGCCTTCACCGGGCCAGCCGCCCTCGATGCAGCTATGTGAAACCACCGGTGCGTCACCCGAGTAGTGTATCTCCGCTCCCGCACCATCGCCTGAGTTGCCCCAGAAGAGGCAATTGACCAGATGGGGCACACTCGAATCGGCTATCAACCCCCAACCGGGATCTCCGTTATCCGTGATAGAACAGTTGACAAGCAGTACATCCGAATCTGGCGTGTTCCGCGTGGTAATGCCGACGCCTGAGCCTGCTTGTGGGTGCATGTTACCCCTGAAGATGCAGTTGGCCGCAAGCAGCGCTCCCCCATCGTTCTCCAATCCACCGGGCTGGTTGCCGATGAACGAGCAGTTCACGAGCGTGGCCGATGTCGGGTCTCCACCAGCGCTGTGCGACAGCTTGACGCCCGCACCATACCAGCGGGATTGGTTGCCAACAAAGCGACAACCGCGAAAGACCGCGTTGCTGCGGCTGCAGTAGGCACCGCCGCCACTGTGATAGTAGCTGGACTCGCACGTATTCTGGTTGAACGTACAGTCGATGAACTCTGGTGAGCTGTCATAGCATGCTGCTCCGCCGGCAGAGTTCGGAGACGTGTTGTTGCGGATCGTGCATTGGCGCACCAGCGGTGAGCCCCAGTCACAACCGAATCCGCCAGCGCCGCCGCCGTCCTCGGCCGTGTTCCCCTCAATTACGCATCTAGCGACGGTCGGAGAACCGGTGCAGTGCACCCCGCCGGCCCAGCCGTAATGGAGCCCCACCCCGTTCGTTATGGTGAAGCCGTCGAGTAGCTGATCTCGTTCCGCCACGTAGCCGTAGCCGAACAAGACAACGGTGCCGGACGCATTCCCATCGATGACCGTCGCTGCGACGATCTCTGGGTCCTCAGGATTGAGGCTGCGCAGCGTAACGGCCTTGGCTGGGAAGTAGAGGTTCCCGACGTAGGCGCCATCCGGCGACCCGGTGGACGGCAGTACGATAATGGTGTCACCGTCCTCGGCGGCGTCCAAGGCCTCTTCGATCGTCTCGTAATCCCACGTGCCGTGCCAGTCGACGATGATCGTGCCACCACGAATCGTGTCGATGACCCGTAGGACCTCCTCCTGAGGCATGAGGTCCAGCCTGTGGCGCGATGGCTGGGCCAGCGCCCCAGTCGCGGCCACCATCACGATGGCCAACGCCGCTGTCGCGATCATCGCCCGCCCGGTGATTTCTGCCTGTCTCGTGTTGTTGACGCTCATGGCTCGCTCCTTTGCTTGATATTGCAGTCCGCCGCGTTAGGCCGATTAGCGTCGTCCCGCACGTCGCTTGGCCTCTCCATCACCAATCGCGTAGAATCGCGGCTGGTCCCCTCAGGCTGTCCCGGGAGTTGGCGGATGGACGAGCAGAGCACGCACACGCTTACAGAGCTGCTTTCCGGCGTAAGTGCTGGCCGGAACGGGGTTTGCGACGGTCAGGCGAGTACGGTTCGCGCCGTCTTGCGGGCGATGGCTCAGCGGCGCGTGGTGCTGCAATCAACCATCCCGGAGGTCTGCGTGGCGTCGCGTGTCGGCCGCGCAGCGGTCAAACGCAATTGGAAGGTCGCGAAGGCCGGGCTGACAGAGGAGCTTGCGGAGGAACAGTCGTGACACCGGGGCAATTCCAGCGCGTCGAGGAGCTGTACTTCAAGGCCTTGGACCTGCCGCTGGCAGAGCGGGAGGGCTTCCTGCAATCATCCTGTGCAGACGATGCCGAGGTGCGCGACGAAGTTACCAAGATGCTCGGGCACGCGGGGGAAACGGCCGACCTTAGCCGCATGCAGGGTGGAGTGACGCAAACCGCAGCTCCGAGCGTTGCAGGTCGCAAGGACCCTCTCATCGGGCAACAGATCAGCCACTACAGGATCGTCCGCAAGGTTGGCGAGGGTGGGATGGGTATCGTCTACGAGGCACAGCAGAAGCGGCCCGTGGAGAGACGCGTCGCGCTCAAGCTGATCAAGATCGGCATGGACACGAACGAGGTGATTGCCCGCTTCGAGTCCGAACGGCAAGCGCTGGCCCTGATGAGCCATCCGAACGTAGCGCGAGTTATCGATGCAGGTGCCACTGAACAAGGCCGACCGTACTTCGTGATGGAGTTCGTCAGCGGTGTGCCGCTCACCAAGCACTGCGACGACCACAAGCTCGACATCGAGGAACGTCTCGACTTGTTCATGCGGGTATGCAACGCCGTACAACATGCCCACCAGAAGGGGATCATTCACCGCGATATCAAGCCAGGCAACGTTTTGGTCGAGTACGAGGATGGCCAGGCGACGCCAAAGGTAATCGACTTCGGTATCGCTAAAGCCACCAATCGGGAGTTGACGGAAAGAACGCTCTTCACTGAGCGCGGGCACATGATTGGCACGCCGGAGTACATGAGCCCAGAGCAGGCGGAGACATCTGGCCAGGATATCGACACTCGGAGCGACATCTACTCCCTTGGCGTCCTGCTCTACGAACTTCTGACCGGCGCGCTCCCGTTCGATCCCGAGTCGCTGCGTGGCGCTGCCCAGGCAGAGATGCAGCGGATCATCAGGGAGATGGACCCGCCGAAGCCGAGCACGAGACTGTCCAGCTTGTCGACCAGTGATGCCGACGTGGGAACCTGCCTGGCTGCCAGTCGCAGAACCGACCTGCGTGCACTGACCCGTCGTCTGCGCGGCGATCTCGACTGGATCGTGATGAAGTGCCTGGAGAAGGACCGCGCTCGCCGCTACGAGACGCCGCACGCTCTGGCACTCGATCTGCAGCGGCACCTGACCAGCGAACCCGTCCTGGCCAGCCCGCCAAGTGCGGGGTATCGCGTGGCTAAGTTCGTCCGCAGAAACCGAGGCTCAGTTATCGCAGCGGCCCTGGTGAGCGGGGCACTCATCGCCGGTATCGCGGGCACCACGTGGCAGGCGGTCGTAGCCACTCGGGAACGAGACCGAGCCGACCAGGCCCGTGCGGCGGAAGCCGAGCAACGTCAACTGGCCGAACGACGTGAACAGGAAGCCATCGACGCGCGAACGGAGGCCCAGGCGCGTGCGGATGAGCTGGAGATTGTCACGAAGTTCCAGGCCTCCATGCTCAGTGACATCGACGTGGAGCAGATGGGCCGAAGCATCCTCGCCGACGTGCGGAAGAGGATCCGGCATGCGCTCGAAACCAAGGGGGTTACGCCGGATTCAATTGAAGCAGCTTTGGCATCTTTCGATGCTTCACTGATGGGCGTCAACATCACCGACGTTGCGCTGAACGTGGTCGACAAGCACGTGCTCAGTCGAGCGGTGGAGGCGATTGAGCGGGAGTTCGCTGGTCAGCCGTTGCTCCGCGCCGCCTTACAGCAAACGATCGCGGCAACATACGGGAACATCGGGCTGTTTGAACTCGCGATGCCCTTGCAGGAATCGGCACTCCGCACGCGGCGCCAGGAACTGGGGAGCGACCATCCGGCTGTGCTGACCTCGATCGGCAGTATGGGCTACTTGCTCCAGTGGATGGGCAGGCTGGTCGACGCCGAGCCCTACTGTCGCGAGGCGCTGGAGGGCCAACGCCGCGTGTTGGGCGACGACCACCCAGACACGCTGGGGTCGCTCAACAACATGGGTAGCTTGCTCCAGTCGATGGGGAAACTTGAAGAGGCTGAGCCTTACTACCGCAAGGCGCTGGAGGGTCAGCGCCGCGTGCTGGGCGACGACCACCCAGACACGCTGACGTCGCTCGGCAACATGGGTAGCTTGCTCCAGTCGTTGGGCAGACTCGAAGAGGCTCAACCGTACTTCCGCGAGGCGCTAGAAGGCTGTCGCCGTGTGCTGGGGGAGGACCACCCGAACACACTGCGGTCGATCAACAATCTGGGGGGCGTTCTCGATTCGATGGGCAAGGCAGCCGAGGCGTTGCCTTACGCACGCGAGGCTGTGGAGGGTTGTCGACGTGTCTTGGGGAACGACCATCCGTATACGCTCGTGTCTGAGGGCAATGTGGGGGAGCTGCTTAGGAGAATGGGCCGTTTCGAGGAAGCCGAGCCTCACTACCGCGAGGCATTTGAAGGACTCCGTCGCGTGCATGGGAGCGACCATCCGGACACGTTAACGTCAATCAACGCCATGGGCATCCTGCTAGAGTCGATGGGCAAGCTCGAAGAGGCTCAAGGGCATTTCCGCGAGGCGCTGGAGGGTCGTCGCCGCGTATTGGGCGACGAACACCCGGATACGCTCACGTCGATGAGCAACTTGGGGCGCGTACTGGACAAAACGGGACGATACGAGGAAGCGGAGTCCTGCTTGCGTGAGGCGCTCACGTGCCAGCGTCGCCTGTTGGGTGCGGAGCATCCCGACACCCTGTACACGGCTGGCGCCCTGGGCCGCCTTCTAAGGTCGATGGGGCGATATCGCGAGGCCGAGCCTCTTCATCGCGAGGCGCTCGCGGGCCAGCGACGGATTCTCGGTGATGACCACCCGGACACACTCTCGTCCGTCATCGCCATGGGGCGCTTGCTCAGGTCGATGGGGCGGTACCACGAGGCCGAGCCGTTTCACTATGAAGCGATGGAGGGCCGACGCCGCGTTCTGGGTCCCGACCACCCGCAGACACTGTGGACGCTCGACAACACCAGCCTTCTCCTTCGCTTGATGAACCGGAACGAAGAGGCTGAGCGGTTGTGCCGCGAGGCGCTGGAGGGTCGTCGCCGTGCACTGGGCGCGGACCACAAAGACACGCTGAGGTCGCTCGACCAGATGGGCCACACGCTTGTCCGCATGGGCCGGCTTGAGGATGCCGAGCAATACTATCGCGAAGCGCTGGAAGGTCGCCGCCGCGCTCTGGGCGGCGAACACGAAGACACGCTGAAATCGCTCGTCAGCATGTGCTCGTTGCTCATGAAGACGGACAAACGCGAGGAGGCCTTACCCTACTGTCGTGAGGCGGTTGAGGGTCGGCGCCGCACGCTCGGCAACGACCACCCGGATACGCTGACCTCGATTGACGACTTGAGCAGACTCCTCCAGACGATGGGCAAGCTCGACGAGGCTGAGCCCTACTATCGCGAGGCACTCGAGATCCGCCGGCGCGTGCTGGGCAATGACCACGCGGATACGCTGCGATCAGTCAATGCCCTGGGGCGCCTACTCAGATCGATGGGCCGGTACCATGAGGCCGAGCCGTTTCACTATGAAGCACTTGAGGGCCGTCGTCGCGTGCTGGGCAACGACCACCCGAACACACTGTGGACGCTCGACAACATCACTGTCCTGCTTAGCTTGATGAACCGAAACGAAGAGGCGGAGCGGTACTGTCGCGAGGCTTTGGAGGGTCGCCGCCGCGTGCTCGGCCCCGACCACGTGGACACGGTAAGGTCAATCGAACAGATGGGCTGGACCCTCGTCACATTGGGGCGTTTTCAAGAAGCTGAGCCGTACTACCGAGAGCTGTTGACGATCCGACGCAAGCAACAGCCCGCCGACCGGATTGGGATCGCGGGCGCTCTGGCGGTCCTTGGCCAGTGCCTGCTTGAACAAGGGCAGTCCGCGGAGGCCGAACCGTTGCTCCAGGAGTGCCTGGCAATCAGACAAACAGAACTGCCGGACGATTCTTGGCTTCGATACAACGCGATGAGTCTGCTGGGAGGAGCCATGCTCGGGCAGTCGCGTTTCGCCGAAGCCGAGCCCCTGATCCTGAACGGCTACGCCGGGCTATCCATGAGCTCCGAAGGGCCTCCACAAAGAACTACCGAGGCGTTACAGCGCATCATCGAACTGTACGAAGTGTGGGGAAAAACCGAGCGGGCCACCGAGTGGCGCAGCAAGCTGCCGACGAGTCAGCCCACCGACCTGGAGGAACCCGAATCCACGCCGGACGACAACTGACACGCCTCGCTGACGCTTCTGGACATGGGAGAGAGGCCCGGTGGTGCGTGGCCTCGTCAACCTTGTGGATCATGCCACGGCGGCGAGGGTGAGGAGTGCGGACGCCCGGGCGTCGGCCTCCGTTCGATCGCCGCCGTTCTTCAGATTGCCCGCGATGCGGGTGAGGGCGTCGACCACGGCGAAGATGGTCAGCCCGCCTTGCTGTCGGGCAACCTCGATGGCCTCCTTGGCCAGCTTACGGGTGATGCCGCGCTTGTTGAGCACGTCCATCACCTCGTCGGCGTCATCACCGAGCTTCGTCTCCATGGCCTTACGGATGACCCGCACGAACCCGTCGCGGCGTTGGTCGCGTTTCTCGACCAGGCCCTCGACGAGTCGGCGGATCTCGCGCAGCGAATCGTGGACGTTGGCCGTATGCTTCCGGCTGAACTCCACGACCTCGACGGCGTCCCAGACGATGTGGTTCTGGCAAACCGCCTGGAACCAGAACGTCTGCACGCCGACCGACCGCTTGCCGACCTCGGAGTTCCACAGGAAGAACCCCGGAGCGAAGGCCTCGCCTTCGATCTCAGTCCAGCCGGTCGGGTCGATCAGGAAGCAGAACATGTCCTGCTCGCCGCAATACAGACCCGACGCCGGCGTGGGCTCGGGATCTGGGTCGAACGGGATGTCGTCCTCGGCGACCGACTGCCGGGCAACGTCGATGCCGGCCGGTTGCGGCGGCACGAAGTCCGTCGCGAACTCGCGGACCATCGTGAGCAGGTCGGCGTTGTAGAGCCGAGTGTAACTCGCTTGGTGGATCGCCCGCACCGTCTGCCCCGTAGTGAGGGCCTGTAACGGCTTCGTTCCACTGGGCAGCGTCTCGCCGAGCACACGGCTTGCCGTGTCCGGCGTCAGCTTGTTGAGCGTGTCCTTGCTCACGTCGGCCAGCTTGCACAACTGCGAAAAACTCCAATCGGTCATCCCGAAGGATCCGTCTTCGCCCATGGCCAGCGTAAGCCGACTATCGGCCGGTTGGCTGACCAGGACTTGTGGCGGATGCCATCGCTCGATCGACTGTTCCTTCTCGTTCTGACAATGCTGCCAGAGTTCGACGAGCGAACCGAATCGCTCATCCTGCGTTCGTCGAAACAACTCGTTGCTTGCACGCGTAAGATTCTGCATGACGTCTTCCTTTCGTTAATGGGGTTTGGACAAACCTCGAAACACGGCCACTTTGCACCACCGGGCTCTCATGGGTCGAAAGCGCCATGCCGGCCGGGCCGCGTCGTTTGTCCTTCTTCCCAGTAGTGGTTATGCAGGGATGGGCTGGATGTGTTGCATCGGTGGGCCAGGTGGAGACTTGACCCCGAAACAAAACCTACTGTGCCGGACCGCTGGTGCGGTCCTGCGAGAACCTGAAACGAAACACTCCCATCACGCTTCCTTCTGCTCGTAAATCCACGTGTGGGCCTGGTCGACGGCCTTGGCGAGGAGCAGCAGGTCGTCGCGGCCGAAGCTGGACGTTTCCTTCCACTCGTCGTCGGCCTTGTAGAGTCGGCTGACGGTCACGTTGTGGCGCGTGCCGTTGGCCGTCTCGTTCTCCCAGACCAACACCTTGACGTATCCAAAGCGAATCTCGTGAACGGGTTTGTTGGTTGTCTGTGCCATAATGCACCTCCTTTGGAACCTTCAATCTGAAGGTCAATGTCTCCTACCTGGTGATCGTGTTATGCCGGCTGCCGGCCGAGGTGTGACGTGGAGGTCGAGGCGTTGCGGGTGGTCAACGGACCGGGGCGCAGGCGGGCCGTGGGCTCCAGTTGTGTTCAGGCTGCGCGCAACCGCGTCGCGCTGAACCAAGTAGCCCGTGCTTCTGCGGGGTCGCCACCATCCAGGAGGCATTCGGTGATGGCGTTGGCAGCGTCCAGCACGGTGATGAGGTCACGGAGATCCGCACTTGAGCAAGTAAACAGCGGCACGAGGCGGGCAGTTTCGTCTTCCAGGCGATGCACGGCGAGCGAGTAGCAGACGCCGCGGTGCGAGACGGTCTCGACGATATCAACGGCGATAACGCCCGATGCGAGTTGCTGGATGATCCGGTTCACAATTCCCTCCTGATGCTGACTGGTCGACGGCACTCTGCGTTCCCGCCGAGCCATCTTAGCGCAGATCGGAAGGTAGCGCAAGCTCGGTTCGCAGGCTTCGGCATCGGCAGCTTGAACAGGTCCCGTCAGCGATGCGTGTTCGAGCGCGGCCACCGCTTTATCTGTGGTGTATACCGGTGTGCGGGCGCGAAACGCGGGCAGAATCGTGGTTGCCGGAGCCGTTGATGCTGGAGCACGGATCAAGGGCACGACTCACACGCGCCGGGCGTCTCACAGCCGGGACATTCACACCAGCACCATGGGTACGTGCCCATGACCTCGATGGCGCAGTCATAGGCCTGGTTGTCGTCGCATAGGCCGCAATTGAAATACGTTCCCCCGGGCTCACACGCTATGCAACCTTCCGCGCTACACTCCGTGGTAGACCCGAACTCCTGCTGGAACTGGGAGAAGTCCAGCACGTCGACATCCCCATCGTAGTCAAAGTCGCCCGCGTTGCAGCACACATCCTCGTATAGAGTGGGACGACACGATGAGTCAACGCACGGGCCCGTCAAGCAGGAGCTGAAGTTCTCGAAGTCATCGAGGTCCATGTCTCCGTCGCGGTCGAAATCGCCGCGGAGCAACGCCGGGTCCGTGACTGGATAGTGGTACCCCATGTCGACAGGGTCACTGTCCTCGAACTGGTCTGATCGCGTGGTGTACCCAGTGGGGTCGAAGACGCCGCTGGTGCCCGTGTCTGCACATGGGCTTGTCCCGAACTCGTAGGAGAAGTATGTGGGCCGGCTAAGATAGTAGCAACCGGCAGGCCCGGTCACGTACAGCGGGTCGGCGTCGATGTTGTCGTGGCCCGCGCCTGTCCAGCCACCTTCAACGTCGCTGTAAGTGATCGTAGGCAAACCGCCCCAGATCTGGTCTCCACCGAATGAGGCCGTATTGCCCCACAAGATGCAGTTGGTTAGTGACTGCGTGTTAGAGTCGAACATAAGCCCGCCACCAACCAGCGTGGCTGTGTTGTTGCAGAACGTGCAGTTGCCCAACGTCGTATCGCCTCCCGCTGTGTGCAGGAGCGCGCCACCGCTGTTGGCGGAGTTTCCGGCGAACAGACAGTTGAGCAGCGAGAGGCTGGAACCTTGCGAGTGAGCCAATCCTCCTCCGGCTCCTTGGGTATGGCTCGTGTGGTTATCCAGGAACACGCAGTGGGACATTGTGCAACTCCCGCCCCAACTGCACATCCCCCCTCCACCCGTTGCGGTAGCCGTGTTTCCGCTGAAGGTGCACGCCGTGAGTGTGGGATTACCGTAGCCGTTATAGACCCCGCCCCCCAGTGCCGACGCGGAATTCTCGCGAAAGGTGCAGTCGTTGACTACTTGGCTACCAGCCACGGAGTACATTCCACCCCCGCGGTTATAGCCCGATGGCAATTCGGCACCGTCTGCGTTGCCTGCAGTGACGGTGAAACCGTCGAGGATAGCCGTTGAGTCGACACCGTTTCCGGTGACGACGTGGTAGCTGTTGTCGGAGGCAACTCCCCCTGTGCCGATGTCACCGGATAGCACAGTCTCATACAGTCCGATATCACGCTCGTTGGGATCGCCGCCGCCGCAGTCACCACCTGGGCAGCCGCGGTAACCGCCATAGACGCCAACGCCGCTGAGGAGTTGGAACGTGGCTTCCCGATCGGCGGGCGTGACCAAGCCGGCCTCGTCCAGATCGGGTTTGTGGGTCCCGCCGGCAACGTGGATTTCGTCGCCGCTGGTGGCCACGTTCAGGGCGTCCTGGAGGTACTTATACGCCGTCGCCCATGTGGCACCATCACCGCCGAGCGAGGCGTCGTCATCAACGTAGATTGTCCCCGCCTGGCAGACGGACGCCAGCGTCGCCGCCCAGAGGACGCCGCCCAGTGTCGCGAGACTGTTCCTGATCGAAGTAGGTAGGTGGCTGCCTGTCATCGTCGTATCGCTCCTTTCCGGTAGCACATCGGAGTCAAGTTGCCGTGGAGACCGGCGGCGTCTCGAAGGGCTATCGCCTGCGCCGGAGCACCGCGGGTGCTGTCAGCAACAGCAGCAACGCCGTGGTCGGTTCCGGCACGGTTGCGACGTAGATGCCGGCGCCCCCTTCCTGAAAACTCGCATAGAAGGCAACCTGATCTCCGCTCAGGCTCTCTGTTCCCGCGAATAGATGCTGTACGGTCTTGCCGTCCAGGGAGTCACCACCGCTGATGATCTCGATGAGCGATTGGCCATCCTGAAAGTAGATGCCCTGACGTCCGAAGTAGTACGGCGGTTCTACTTGGGTAAGCTCCCCTCCGAGAAACGCTAGCTTGCCGTCGTCAAGCGAAGCGTCCATGAACAGGAGGAAAGGGTTGCCGGTACCGGGTACCGGCATGCTCGTGTCGGCGACAACAGACAACTCCCCGCCGATCTCGGTGAACACGCCTTGATGCGGCAATGGAGGGGGCGAGTCCCACAGCTCGCCACCCACGAATGCGACACTGCCTTCGTTGATTGACGGGTCGGATAGCCACTGGAATGTTCCCGGGCCGCTCGGAATGGGCGTCGTCGTGTCCGCCACAACGTTCAACCCCCCAATATCGGTGAAGATGCCTTGTTGGCCATCAGTCCCTGTGCCATGGAAGGCCACCTGACCGCCGTCGAACGACGGCGCCGTGAGGCTCGTGAAGTTGCCGCTGCCGCCGGGTATCGGCGTGTTGGTGTCTGCGACAACCGTGATGCCACCCGCGGCCGTGTAGATTCCTCCGTGCCCGGCGCCGGTTCCGCTGAAGGCCAACTGCCCGTTGTCCATCGATTGATCGCCGAAACCCGTGAATGCCCCGGTTCCGCCCGGGATGAGTGTGCTTGTGTCTGCGACAACGCCGAGCGTGCCGCCCAGTTGTGCATAAACTCCACTCATCCCTCCAGAGGCTCCCGCTCGGAACGCGACGTTGCCACTCGCGTCAATCGAAGGCACGTGACTGAACGATGAGAACGAGCCCGTGCCACCAGGAACCGGAGTGTTGGTGTCAGCGACCACGCTCAGTTGACCTCCATCATACGCGTAGATGCCACCGTAGACAGGGCGGTTATGGCTGAACACAACACGTCCGTTGCAGATTGCGGGGTGGTGGCCAAAGTCGCTGAACGTCCCCGACCCGCCCGGGACAAGTGTGTCGGTGTCAGCCACCCTCTCGAAGATAATGTCGGCGTCCGCCGATCCTGCACCTAGGCAGATCAGAGCGGCCGCGACGACGACACGATACGCCACGAGTGAGCGGTGGTTGGTCTTCATGACAGTCCTCCTGAAACGCATCTGTGTTGTTTGGTGCTTCTGTCTCATGCTCAGGCAAGCCAGCGAGGAAGTCGCTTCCGGGCCCCGGGACTACCGGGCCACAGGAGTACGTCGTCCACTAGCCTGTTCCGCGTAACGGAGATGCCGTTCCCCTCACCGTCGCTGAGAAAACGCCCAAAAACTGACGTTCGGCCCGACCACAGTGGAGTGGGCCCATCCTGCCATCATACCCAAAAGTGGGGCTGGAAAAGAAGCTGCGACGGGCAGAACAACCGTTGCACTCGGTTGAAACTCGGGCGGCGGGGCAACCGGACGAGTTGCCACGTAGGTCCGCCAGCCCCTGAAGCCGGCGCACCGGCCCGAGCACGCGTTCGGACGTGATGTCGGCCGGAGCGGCGTACGCGCTGGCCACCCGGCGGGGCCGCTGCCGGATCGTCGACCTGGTGGCGACCAGAAAAAACTGCCGGGCGAGGCTGATGGGTGTACAAAACCGTCCGCCACGCGGGTATAATCAAGCGTGCGGCCGAAAGGCCCGTGGACAGATTACTTTCTTTGGTCTCGTCGAATTGAGGACGAGCATCATGCCAATTCCGTAAATCGTCGGTGCCTTCGGGTTGGGTAGGCTGGCGATCCGCATGGGTCGCGAGTCAACCAACTAACCATGGAGGCACGTGCACGATGAAGAACCGGAATGGTAAAGACAAGCGTGGCCGCTCCGGCGGCAAACGGCTTTTGAGGCGCCTGGTCTACGCGCTCGCCTGTTTGGAGGTGATGTGTGGGCTGTCACGCCTCATGTAGGTTTTGGAGGCCCCGGACTTCGAGTCCGGGGTCCTCCGGCTATTCGAGGAGTTTTTGTATTTGGTCCCGCCGTAACGCGACAGACAGGTGGGCAAGAATCGAGCCGCGTTCTCAAGGAGGCCTTGTGTGGGGGCGCGCTGACGGCCGTCGGGTCGCCAGCGGGCTTTGAACCAGAGACGTGTTGACGGCTAGGGAGCCGCGATCGTCTCTGCCCCCGGGGACGGAATGAACCACCCCGGCATTTAGGGGCTGCCAGCCCGCGAGGGCAGGCAGGCACAGTATGGCACACTTGGTATTCGTTGAGGACGGCAGGTTGGTGCATCGGACCCTGGAAGAAGTTGTGGTGCAGCACCCAGATGGGCGGGTCGAAATCGTCAAGCTCCCGGATGTCTGGATCTCCCTGACATCGGGAGCGGTGCAGAAACGGCGATGCGAATGGATCTACCCGAGGGCGCCCCAACGCGGGACGCATCGCGCACCGTTGAGCGTGGCCGACCGCGTTGGGACCTTCTGCCAGGGGGCGGCCGTAGGAGCGGTTGGCCTCTTCTTCGGTTTGCTGGTCGCAGGTTTCGCCCATTGAGGCACCATTGATGATCGCGGCGGGCACCACCGCCGCGACCATCATCTTCTCCTAACGGCCGTCACGATTGTGATGAGGCCGGCTAGGCGCACTTGGGAATGCGGTTGCCGGCGAACTGGTCGCTGCAGACCGGCCGGTGGTCAGGCGGATGGGCGCAGCCTCGTGCAACGCCGATTGTGAGGAGAACGGTCACGGCGAACAGGTACAACAACACGGCGAAGTCCGCCACGGTCGACTCGGTTGGGAACTCGTCAGCCGGCATGAAAATAACGGAATCGTCATGCTCCGCGAATTGCGCGAACAGCCGGGTGGCCTGCTCGACCGTACAGGTCGCTCCAGACGCGAAGGGGCCTTCGCCTTCGGTGATACTGGCCCAAACATGGACGTCGGGGCAGCGTCCCTGTACGTCGCAGCAGGTTCCCTCACTTTGTTCCATGCTTGGAGGATGCCATAGGGAGGACACAAAGCGCAAGCCGATTGCGGCGTGCAATACCGCGGACTCAGCCGTACAATGTGCCTGCGCGTGAACAGGATATTTCTTGTTTGGTCCCGCCGACACCTGGAAAACTGGCGGGCATAAGACGCCTGTGCGGTGAGTGCACTGAGCATCGACAGGTCACCAATGAGGTTGACCGAAACAGATGCCGGGACAGCAGACAAACTCCGGTATCGCGACACTCGATCGACCTGACATGTGACTGATCATGCTCTTTGGCGCCGCCGGGACATGAGAACAACTCCGGTATTGTATAGGCGTTGAGGCAGAAGACCCTGCGGGGTCTTTTGTCTTTTCTAAGGGGGGATGATCGGCCTCGCCTCACTCACGTGCACGGGGATAGGGATACCTCGGTCGCCCGCTCGCGAAACAGGCGGACGGCGCTGAAGCCACGTGCTCAATTCGGCTACGTTCTCGGTGCCCTGCACAAGGTACGTTAGGAGGAAGCGATCTGCCAAGGTAAAATGCCGCCACAACTCGAAAACCGGCCGACAGACGAAGGCATCCAGGTCCGCGATAACATCGTTCAAGTGGACACGCGGAGTTCGGGGAGGACGATTCACCCGCACCAAGGATACCTTGCGGGGATCGCCCTCGCTCGTCGGCGTGATGTAGCAACGCGGTGATCCTACGAGGCGGAGCTCGAAATTACGCTGGATGTCAGCGGTGAGCTTGCGAACCTTGTGCGGTGTCAGTAGAGGCTTGCGAGGCTTGGTCATGCAGCAGAACCACAGCACCGCGAACGCGCCATGAAGGACATCGGGCCTGAGCGGGCGCAGCGTCACCGTATAGTAGACAACGGGCGCCTTGGCGTCCCTCGTTCGGAATTCGTGGCAGTGCAGTCTGCCGGCGGCTGCAAGTTCTGCGAGGACGCGGCAGGCCTTGGCGGTGTTGCGCCGATAGAGCACGTGCCCCAGGACGGAGGGGGTGATCATGCGGTAGGTCTGTACAAGATGTAGGACTGTCTCGGAATTCACGGTCAGTCCTCGGCCTCGGCGTCCTGCTCAGCCTGACACCTTGCGAAGAGGCCTTGTATCGCCTCGTCCATCTGAGCCTGGAGGCGTTCTGCTTCGCGCTGGGCATCCTGGTCGATCTCAGACGGCCCTCGCTCGGCAACGACCGTCTCAAGCTCGTAATCTTCACGCGTCGGCCATGGCTCTTTCTGCCGGTCACCGTAGTCCTCGTAGTGCATTGGCCAGACAGATCGCATGGGGAAGGGGAATCCGCCAAACTGGGTGTAGCCTTCGCCGCGCGAAACCTGGACTATCGAGTCAAGAGGATGATCCGTGGCGCTGATGATGTCGTTGACTGTGATGCGTGTCTTGATGAACTCGTGCTCACCCTTCTTGGAGAACCATCGCCGCGGCTCCCAACGGCCTTGGGGCACGTACTGCACGTCCCTCGCTTCCATTTCCCACGAGTGGAGCGCTGCGACCTCCTGGCCAGAGACGTCGCAGAGATCGGCGATCTCGCGCGGGTCACTCAGCCCGAAGTACTGCTTAAATCGCGTGTTGGACCGGATCGTAGGCCGGAGGTCGACATCCGGCGTCTTCAAATCGCCCTGTGATTGGTTCGCGAGTATGGCCGAGACCTTGAAGCTCCGGGCCTGCTCCAGGATGACGCGGAAGTTCTCGCCGGCGATCCGCTGAAACTCGTCGATGACCAGATACACTTGCTTTGCTTCGAGCCCTTGACGCTGACGATCGATTGCAGCTGTCAGCAAGCTGTAGAGCGCCAACTTGGCGATCTCGCGCACGCTGATGCTTTCGAGCAAGCCTGGCAGCCAGAAGTAGACGATCTGACCGTACTCAATGACTGACGGCATGTGGATGGCGTCTTGTGGCCGCTTCAGAGGCTCGAATGCGGCGATTTGGGGGTACTTGGAGAGCGCGTGAATCGTCGACACCAACTCGAAGCAGTCTCGGTATACCTGCGGCTGCCGTTCCGCCCGCGTCATGATCCGTTCGAACAGCTCCTCGAACGAGCGTGGCTGGGGATCGGCTTTGAGGGCTTCGTAGAGCAGGTGGCGATTCTTGCGAGAGTAATAGGAACGGCCGTAGCCCTCGCCGTGCGAAAGGCCGAGGGAGTCCAGAAACAAGTGGCAGAGCTGGATCAACGACCGTGACGTGGACTCAAGACTCTTGAACGGATTGAAGTGATGGGTATCCTTCCCCTTTTCGGAGGTGAAGAACCGAAAGGCGCAGTGGGGATCTTCCGCTTCGGTGATGCCAAGCTGTTGCCGGCGGTCGGCAGCTTCCTTTTTGACCGTGTGGAACAGAGCCGGATCACCCTTCAGGTCGATAATCACCATCGGCGGCGGTGGAGTGATGGCTGCATTCCCCGGACGATCGGATTTTGGCCCAGGCTGCGCATGCCCCCGAATAAGCTGGATGAGAAGGGGCATGATGCCAAGAGAGGTCTTGCCGCTGCCAGTCTCGCCAACGATGTATGCGTGCTCATTCAGAATCCGCTTGTCGAGGAGTGCCGGGAACTTCAGCACAGACTCCACACCCAGAAACATGTGTTCGGCTTCCTTCACTTCGCGCCTGCTTAGGGGATCAGTAGCGGTATGGTTAGACATGCGAAGTCTGTCGACATACCATTGCCACTCGGGACGCTCGTCCCCCTTGAGCTTCTCGTCTATCTCATCCGCGGTTTGCATCGCCTCAAGCAAGCAGGGGCGATAGAGTGCCAGCAACACCCAGGGCGGAACGGTAATCGCCAGGAACAACACGAGCAGTACCAACCAGCAATAGCCGAAGTTGCTGTGGATGATCTGCCGGTAGATGAAGAGGGGCCACACGTGAGGCCTGTTGATCATCACACCGGCAAGAAAGCTCGGCCCGTCCTCCGATTTCTTGGGGGCATCTTCAAGGCACATGTCAGGGTGGACGTAGTGAGGCGCACCCCGTGCTTGCCGATAATCATCTTCAAGGGCGCTCCAAAAAGGGTAGGCCAATGGGCGACACGGGAAGTAGTAGCATAAGCCAACGGAAAGCGGCGCGGCGGCGGCAAGCGTGATCGCAATCGTGGCGTAGAGGCGTTCTTTTACCGAGTGTTGAGGGTGCCACATGCCTGGCGCTCCGCTCGCACTCCACGCGTACGTTGCGAAGCGCGCCGCGACGTCCTGTGCAATGGGCAGGAGGTCGAGCCCACAACGCTCATGGCGGCAGGCGAAACCGCAAACCGCACAGACCACAACAACCGTCAACATGGGAGACACCATTGGAAGCAAGAGCACTGCTGGAATAATGAACAGTAGCAACCGGAAATCGATCTTAGCCTTGGCTTCTCCTGCCTTCCGGCGCATTTCGGGCGTGACTTGAGGATGAGTATGGAGCCACTCGTGGTAGAACCGGAAGGGCCACGAGCCACAGAAGTACAGGGAAAACGCGCCTGCGACCATGAGGATCCCCGCCCCCAGAATGCGGTATCGGAGTAGATGATGAGTGAGTGCTATGACCATAAGCACGGCGATCGGGACGAGTACGCAGGTAAGCAGCGTTCGCAGTGACAGGGTGCGATCACAGATTAGTCTAAGCACCAGGTAAGCGAATGCGATGAGGCCGGACAAGCTAGCGGCAGTGACGGGGGGCACGAATACCGAAACAAACATCCCCACGATAAGCAGGACGAGAGCCGCGACAATCGCTACCGCCATCGTGTGACTAAAGGCGCCGTGAAGCATCTCATCGTCGCAAGCCTGCTCGCGAGCGGCGAGCTCCATGTCGACCATTTCCTCCTGCGACGGCAGGCGTTCACGGTTGACTTGCGTAGTGGACCGCGGCAAGTACACCAGCGGATAACGGTTCATATCGAGCCAAAGGACGTCCTTGACCGCCTCGCTGGCGTCTCCCAGTTGACGTTGACTATCGGAATTCATGGATCACCTCGTCAGCAGTCACCCGACCACACATGCTCCTGCCAAGGCCACAGATCCGGTGGCGAGGAGCGCCGGCCGGGAGCCTCAGCGCGAACTCTTCGCGTCGCGGATCATCGGTCGGCAGGGCACCGGCACGACGCCCGCACGGTTCCCAACATCAAAGAGCGTAAGAAAGCCACCGATCCCCTCACGCCAGAATCAGATAGTCCCTCAGGAGCAAGGAACGATGCCCGCGCGTTCGGTCGGAGGTAGGACGCGCCGCTCAGGCTGATGGTTGTGCAGGGCAAAGCGGACCCCAGGCGCGCCGGTTTGTGGTCTTGGGTCGCGTGACGCCAGATTGGATCGATGCAGGCTCCGCCGAAGCTCACTCGCTCGCTTGGCCACGGCTTCGTTCTCGCGTGTCATGGATCGCGTCTTGAATCGTCAAGGGACTGGGGACGCCCTCGCATACGATTCGGACCCTTTGGTCAAGTTTGGCCCGCTGGACCGCGCGAGTGAATGCCTGCGCACGCGACGCTGTATCCGTGAGCAAGGCAAATGCGTAGCGACCACTGCCGGCCCACGAATTGAGCTGCCGGCTTTGGATCGCAGCGTCGATCTCGGCGCGAAGCCGCTTGATGACGTCAGCGGCCCGTGTCCGCGAGCTAACAACGTGAATACGATAGACACGCGGCTTTGCCCCCGCTTGGGCTACATGCGGGCAGCCGGACGGCTTTTCGCCGAATAGCTGGCTGAGTTCATTCTCCCCCAATCTGCGGCGAGGGACCGGCGCGAGGGAGCAGAACCAGAGAATGGCCAGGTGCGTCGCGAGCGCTCGCGGCCCAAGGGCACGCCCGCGGTCTTGCGGGAGGCTGCGGCGGCGAGCCTCGCCGAGTGTCAACTGGTAGTAGGCGAGAGAACCAGGAAGGCCGTCCACGGATTGGATGCGTTTCTGCTTCATCAGCCGCTGGACGACGTTGCCGCAGTTTCCGCCCTGGAAGAAAAGCCGCTCGATAATGAACCTGAAGCTGATTCGGTAGAGACCGATGTGGTCCAGAATGTCGTCATCGCGGGAAGACATCACCAGATCTCGTAGCCGTATTCCATCTGGGCGAAGTAATCGTGATCTTCTTCCAGGCGCTGGCGGTCGTACTCCCCCCCACACTCGATCGCGGTCTTGGCTCGCCCGTCGGTCACCAACGCATCGGGGAGCTTGTGGCCTGGTCGGACGAGATCGTCCTCGAACACCCAGGAGCAGGCTCGGGTCGGCAGCTCCTTACACATCAGGAGGAACACCGCGGCGAGGTGCAGATCATGTGTCGTGTCCGTGGGGCGCGGATGGCGACCCGCGGCAGCGACTACGCAAGGGGTGGCAACCGGCGCCTGATCGCGCCGCCGGTTCTTCAACGTCCATGCAACCGGCGCGAAGTCCGGGCGCGGGAGTCCCGGCTGCCAGGTCACCAGCGGCTTGACGGGGATGATCTCCGGGCGGGCCATCAGTCTCACTGACTCGACTAGGCCGCGGCGATGGAGCGCCTGCATCAGCCGTTGTGCTCCCCCTCGCGGGTCAGCGGCATCGGCGAACCAGGTCCGAGCCACCTGAGCAAGGCTGAGCACGCGGACGCGGCGAGTGAGCACGTCAGCAACGGCCGACTTCGGGTCAGCGGGGTACGGAGTTGGCGGGGCTGTGGAAGGCATGCGAATCAATATAGCAGAAGTTGGCGCTTTCGTCACCCCTGCGCCAGTCTTGGGCTGGTGGGCAAACGGCAACGTGGTTCGTGCGTAAATAGCTGTGAATAAATCAGTTATCTATCAAGACGGCATCGAAGCAGCGGTTGGCCAATGCGGCTGGTTGGATGCCTCGTCAGATGGGCCGGTTCTAACGGCCGATCGAATCGTGTCGCGTGTCACAAACAGCTCGACCGCAATAGAAGGAGGCTTTCGCACGCGTCCGGTGGAGGGCCCGGCGTGTCCTCGAAAGGTCGGCGAAGTTCGCCCGAACAGATTGGGGATGCTTGCGACTCGATAGGCCGGCGGGCCGTTTGCGGGGATGTGAAGCAGGCTCCGAGCTCAATCGGGGACGTGTTCACCCGCGTGGGCGGTTTTGCGGACCCGTGACGGCCACCGCGAGGGAACGTGACCGCGGGTGGCTGCCGGACGGTGGCCGGGCCCGCGGCATGGCCGGCATGCTCCGGCTACTGTGGCTTCCTGAAAACGACACAGTATTCGTGCTGGATGGGCACGTCCTCCATCGCGGCGTAGGCAGTCCGGTCGGATTGGCAGTTGTGCTGCAGCTTGATGATGACCGACCGCAGCCGGCCAAGTTCGCCTTCCATGTTCAACAGGTCCCGGACGATGGGCGTGTATGCTCCTTTCCGGCGCACGTCGCCGACCAGGACGGCCAGCCGGCCGCCCGGAGCGAGGGCTCGGTAGCATCGCGTCAAGCACAGCCTGAGGCGCTCGATGAAGTGCTTGTATTCGTCGCAGGTGCTCAGGTCCCGCGGGTCGTTGCTGTAGCGGATAATGTTCCAATACGGCGGATGCAGCCAAACGAAATCGAATTCGCCCGGCAGGTCCTGGCCATGCAGGTTGAAGCCTGTCTTCAGGTCGCCTCCCCAGTATTCGATGTCCGTGCCCTCCGTGTGATTCAGCCAAGCGACGACATCGCGTGTCGTGCCCGAGCCCATCATTGGGTCGGCCACCCGTTTGGGCTTGTATCGGAGCAGCAAGCCCAGGAACAGCCGGCCGTCACAGTTCCCGCGGTAATTGGCCCTGCCCCACAGCGAGCATCGTTTCGGATAGGACACGACCGAGGTCATCTTCGCCGCTCGGTCGCTGAGCGTGGTAGTTGCGTCTTTTTGTTTTGTGGTGGTCATCGTCTTCCCCTCGATGAGGCCCGACCCTGCAGGCCGGGCGCGCTAGCCTGTCAGTAGAAGTAGTAATCTCGCCTGATGCCGGCGAGGTCACACAGCTTATGGGTCTGCTTCCAGTTGAGTCGCCGCACGTAGTAGCGGCACCCTCGTTGCCAAAAAAGCCGGAACGGCTCCATCCCCTCGGCGAAGCAGAAGAAACTCTCGTCCATGTATCTCGGTGGGAGCACCTCCAGGAAATACCAGTAGGTCTCCTCGTCGACTTCCGCGATTTGCCCTTCAGCATCGATGCGGTCGAACATGTCTCGCCACGTTTCGCCTTCGGGAATCGGAACCGCTTCGCCCTCGCTCAACTCACGAAAGCACCCCGCGAGCGTGTTTACGTTTGTCAGTGTCATACCTTCTTCCTCCTCTGGGTGGCCCGTTGGTTCTCCAACGGGCGTTGTTGTCATGCGGCCATTCCTAAGCGCACAGCGGGCATCGGCCGTGCACCTCCGGCGTGTCCAGCCATGGGGCCACGGCGTGCCGGAACTCGCTCCGGTCCGCTGCGCCGGCGATAACGTACTTCACGTTGGCCAGGCCCTTTTCGAACGAACACCAACCAAACGTGATCGATTCGACTTGGACATAGGTCTCGTCGGGCAGCCGCAGGACAATGGCGTATTCCTGCGCACCGTCCTCCGAAATCGAATCGTTTAGGAACAAGTAGCCCTCAAGCTCGAATCCCGTGCAGAGCGTCCACGTTTGCTCCGTGAGGTCACGCGCGAGCTGTTCCGGCGTCTTGGCCTTCGTAATTGTCCAACGTCTTCTCTTGTGCATCATGGTCTACCCTCCTTGTGCTGAAGCCCGGCGACAAACCGCCGGGCGGGTTTGTTCGCTTAGTAATCCTCCGGCAGCAGCACGGTCGTCACGGACCGGTCAGCCTCGGTGATAATCCAGAACTTGGTGCCGTAAACGCCGTGATAGACCGACAGAAGGCGAAAGCCCTTCTCCAGTGAGAAGTCATTCTCGTGCCGGTCTTCTTCGCACACGTCGCCCCAATCGCCAGCGAGGTGGCGAAGCATCGCCGCGGCCACGTCCGTCGGCGTGAGCGCCTTCACCGCTGCCGGCGTGATGAGTGTCCGTCCCGGATTGAATCTGTGTTTCATTGTCTGTTTCCCCCATGATTGAGGCCGGCGAGTGCTCTCGCCGGCCGGTTTCGATTTACAGCAAACCAAAGTCGTCGAGCGTGCCTGCCAGCCCGTCGATGTCATCGCCGAGCAGGTCGGCGAGCGCCGCAATCGCGTCGAGTCTCTCCTGCTCTTTGGCCGAGTGTTTCGGCTTCTCCTCCGGACAACACGGACAGTGGTCGATTCGCCCGCCACGCCGCTTGAACGCTTCCGGTTCTTCGTGTCGCACGTAGTCCATGTCCCAAGGCTCACCGCATCTGATGCAAACAAGGTCCATACTCCCTCCATTGGTAAAGGCCGGCAGGTGCTCCTGTCGGCGAGTTTCTCATCACGAACGACCGGGCGGGTGCTTGTCCGCCGGTCGTGTTTGGCGCGTCAGGCGTTTTCAGTCCGCTTCGTCTCGGCTTCACCTTCCTCGCCCTCCAAATCGAAGCAGCCAACGACCAATGCCACGTCTCTTGGCTTCGTTCCGGCGCGAATACCGAATTCCGCCATAGAGGCGACTCATCGGAGTGGGCTCGAAAGAGTCGTCCCACTGAACCACGTGCACCTCGTGGGGGTAGAACTCGACGACGCCCACCTTGGCGTCGTCACAGCGGTCGTGTTGTTCTGAATCAAGGAAGCGGAAGTTTCCGAAGTGAATCGGCGGGCTACCGGCGCAATCAATCAAGCCCCACAGCGTGTCCACTCCGTCGAACTCCACCCCATACCATTCGGAGTGGACTGGACTTCCCGCGAAGAACCGCACGCGTGCAATGTGTTCGACGTCGCTTGTCTGTGCGCAGAGTCGCGGCATGTGTTGCAGTACGTGAATCAGGCTCGATGTCATCTTGTCTCCCTCCCTTTTGAGTTGGCCCCGGCCGATTTTGCTTCGCCCAGGGTGTTTGGCTCTCAGCTTCAACGTGGGTCCCCCACATTGAAAAGCTGTTCTTCGTTCGTTTACGAATTCATTCGTGAACGAAGGACAGCTTTTCAAAAGAAACGTCAGCGGGTTCGTCGTCGGGGTGGTGGGGTGCCAAGCGAAAGAATCATGACAGACTGCGGGGCGGGGTTGCCTGTAGGCGCTACCTTGAGAAGGACGGTGAGTCCATGTCCATGTGTTGGCGACTACAGGCAACTGGCGGTGGTGGCGGAAAGCAGTCTGGCAGGATTCTTATCGCGGGTGGCGGGGTAGGACGGCGGTTCCGCTGTCGACAAAGGGGCGAAGGCGAGCGGCTGAGTTGGGAGGAGGGGAGAGCGAGCCTGTGGGTTGTGGCGGTTGGCTGCGAAATCCAGTCGGGAATACCTTCGGGTGGGCCGAGCCGATTCCAGATTGTCGGCGGGTTCTTCGCTCACAGTGACAGGCAAGCAGGCAGAGCCTCGCTGCCGGCCGGCTCCACGTCTTCGCCGGCCACTATTCACGAAGTGAAACAGCCCGCCGGCCTGTGATCTGCCGTATAAAGCCCGTCGTCCTCGGCTCCTCGCCCCTGGCAGGCCGTAAGGCCCTTGGGAGCCGAGACGAACGGGCTTAGGCAGAGCACGACCTCCGGCGGGCCCGCGGCCGGTGGCCGCCCACCCCTGCCGGTAATGCTCCTGAGTCTGAGGCCTCCTCGACGTTGAGCGAGGGCATTCGCAGGCGGCACGGTGCACAGGCAATGCCCTGCCTGTGCGCCGTGCCGCTTCCTCGCAAGAAACCTCTTGCGCTTTCGCGTGAATGCCGTATTCTTGTCTTGGGATAGACTGGCTGGAGGACCAGACGACACGCCCTCCTGCAGGGGGGCGAGAGTCGTGGACATAACGGAGGATACAGTGCAGTAGGACGAAGCAACCACGCGGGTAGGCGACCTGTGTTCAGTCGCCGCTTCGCGTGTCGATAGGTTGGCACCCAGCTGTGGGATGTCGGATTCGCTACCTGACACCATAGCACGTTCGTGCTGACAGGCAAAGAGATAATCACATCGCAGACGCGAATCGTTCACGTCGAATCTTGAGTGTTCTCCTCGTTGTATCTGAGCGGCCTTGGTCCACCGCCCAACGTTTGCGAGGAGGACTTCCATGGTACAGCCTGCAACAAGCAACGGACGCACATCGGCCGCAAAGCTGAAAGGCGGCTATCGGATGGTGGGCAACCTGCAAATCTGCATGGCCTGGTGGGCTTACCACTCGGGCCTGCTGCGAACATACCGCGACTTCCGAGTCTACATGGCCCTGCACGAGGTCGACGAACGAAGAGCTGTCGAGAACCGCAAGCGAAGGTGTAGGAATCGCCCCGCTCGACAGTTCCGCTACGGCCGCGAACAGCTAGCGGCCGAGGTGCACGCTCTGGTGGGCGGTGCCGGTGGCCGGCACGTTGTTGCCTCGCTGCGGCGTCTCGAACGCGCCGGCCTGGTTACCATCTCCGACTCTGGCGTAGTGTTTGACAGCAATCCGGACCGGATGCCGCTAGACGATCTCTCGGGTCTTTGGACGATGTTCGGCCGAATCGACACCAGGAAACGGGTGCGAGGCAGATCCGTGCCGATCCCCCGCTCCGTGCTCAGGTATATCGCCGGCGGCTGTCCGGCTGTTCGTGCCGCGACCATGCTCGGCTATGCAATCCGGTGCCTCTTTCACCAGCGGGAAGGCGTGAGCGCCGAGGGCTCCTGCTCATCCTCGTTCGTCGCCGGCGTCTTCGGGGTCCACCCACGAAACGTCAAGCGGGCACGGGTCGAGCTGGCGGCCATGGGATGGCTCCGTCCTCTGCCCGCAGACCATTGGCACGTGCGAACGCACGGCGGGCGTGCAGCGATTGACCTCTCCTGGGGCTCCGGGGCGGCCGTTGCGCTTTCCGAGGACTTGGCGGCGGGCACCGAATCGCCACGCGTCCGAACCCGAATCGACACCGGATCGCCACCGGTAGTCTCAAAACGAGAACTCCTACCGGAGTCTGAAAACCAAGAACCTGGCCGCTGTGGCCCAAACGGTCAGTCGCCAGATAGACCCAGCGAGGAGCCGTTCCTGCGTCGCATCGAGATCCGCGACCTACGTGAGCCGCGCCGGACGGACGCACTACTCCGGCAGGCGGTCGCAGCGGGCTGGGTGGGGGCAAGCGTGTGCGAGCGGCTGGAGTTCCATGCTGCAGCCGCGTACGCGCTTGCGGCCGGGGCGGTGAATCCGTGCGGCCTGTTCGTCTACCTGACACGTGGTCATCACTGGGACCGGCTCACCCTCACGGCCGAGGACACCGCCCGTCGCAATCTGCACGCTCTCGACGAACTCTCGTGTTTGGAGGCAAGCCGCGGCGAAGGCGAGTGCCGAATCACGACCCCGGGGCGAGATCCCGAGCGATCAAGTGCGGTTTCCACGATTCCGCCCGAAGTTCGACGCCTTGTGCGGTCACTCGCCGGACGCATGGGCACAGTCCCGGAGCCGCCCGCCCGGTGCGTGAGTGCATCGTCGATCCCTGAAACGGATCGGCACGATGCGATGAACACGCCGCACCGCCGGCCCGCACGGCGCTTCTCGGCGCGAGCGGGTGCCTCGACGCTCAGTTCCATCGAAAAAACCGCTCGGGGCCAATGCGGGAATCTGAAGGCTGCTCCTGACATGAATCGGCAATCGGTCCCCCGCCGGCACTTATCGGGGATCATCCTGCCCCCGCGAAACGGTGCGCGTTCCACGATGCACTCAGCCGCTGGAACGCTTCGTTCAAGTCGTTCGTTTCAAGCTGCACCTGAGTGGCCATCTCGGCGAACTCGGTCGCCCAGCCTGCTGGGGGCTCCTGGAGGGTCTCGGGCACGGGATGCGTGCCTCGCGTCGTGAAGGTTACGGCGATTGAGGCACGGATGTCGTCGGAGTCCGGGGGCTGGCGTTCCAGCAGGAGCAGGAGGTCAACGAGGTCTCTTGTGCGGGTGTTCCGCCTGCCCGTCCATGGGTATGTGTAGGCGTGGATCTTCTCGGCGAATTGTTGAGCCTTGGGAATCGCGAGTGCCTGTGCCGGCGCGATGCCGGCAAAGGCCAGCAGGTCTTCGCCGTGCAGGCGCTCTGGCTCACCGTGGAGCGCGTCGCCGATGCCGACGTCGATGTGAAAGCCTCCGAAGACTCGGCCGGCCATCAATGCTTCGACGGGGAACCTCGCTCCACCCTGTGGGGCGCCGAGCAATTCCGTTCGCGGCGTGGCGATGCGGAAAGTAAGGTAATCGCCGAGATCAACATCGGCGGCGACCTGCAACTCGTCGCGGATTCGGTCGAGTCGGACCTTCAGATCTACGTCCTGCTCGTCGGCGCCGACGCTGAGGTCAATGTCCTTCGTCGTTCTCGCGTGCGGGCGGTACCGCAGCTCCATCGCGTACCCGCCTTTCAGCAGCCAAGGCGGATTCGGCCGGGCAAACAGACGTGCCAGCAATCGCTCGATGACGAACTTCAGGCGCAAGGTGTTCAGCGGGACGTTCCGCTCCTCGGCCGTGGTCTTCAAACGCCGTTCGAGCGCTTGACGAAAAGCGGCCGGACTGGAGAACGATCGGGCCATGTCAATCATCCGACTGCGGCAAGCGCGCGTGCGAGGCGTGAGTCGGGCGGCTGCCGGCGTACGGCTTCTTCGAGTCTTGCCTGGCGAACAAGGCCTTCATTCAGCGCTTGCAGAACGATCTGGTTGAACTGGGCCTGCGTGACGCGTTCGGTGCCGGCTACGTCAATCAGTGTTCGCAGCGGCGTGGTCACGCGGAATCCCTCGCGCTGTTCGACTTCGTCCGGTGCGACGTCGCCCTTGTGAAGCACGCATCCCGCCGGCGGCTTCTTGCGAAAGGACCGCGGCACGGTGACGTGCGTGCGCTTGGGCAGTAGCTCCCCGAGACCGTGAACCGCGAGAGCCGTCTCATGTGAGACCACGGCCTGCGGCTGATCATCCCGCCCCCGGCTCCAGAGGCTGAGACGGATCAGGTCGTCGTGCTCGGAGAGCGGAAGCGTGGTCACCCGGTAGAGCCCCCGCTCCACCCGCTCGAAGTTGCCGGCCTTCAGGTGGTAGTCCAGGTGGGGCTGGGCATACCCCGCCCCCGCGGCCTGCTTGGACGTGAAGTAGCCGCCTTGCGTTTGGGCGAGGTCCGATAGCTCTCGCCGAGCGGATTTTGTGCTTCGGTAGGGCATGCGCAAACCTTCAAATATTTTGAAGGATTATGCGCTGCGGGACCGTGGTTGTCCAGAGCCGATTCCGGCGATCGGCGGATGCAGGAGGGCTACGCATCCGGAACGACTCCCAGTTTGGGAATCCGGAGCGGGGCGATTCTAACTCCTGTGCTGATAACGACTTATATACTGATGGGGCAGGCATTTAGGCATTTTGCCCTTTCGAAGTCCAGCGTATGCAGCTGGATACCGTTCCGGTGGCTCGCCAAGTCGGCCCCGGCGGTTTTCACCTGCCCGGTGACAGCCCCGACTGGGCCACGACGCGGCGTACCCAGGAATGCCAGCTCTCTCGGCTGGACATCCTGGGTCGAGGCGGTCCCAGGCATGTCCCGGCTGGTGTTGGCTCGCCCGTCCGTACCGTCGCAAGCTCCGGGGCATGAAACCGGCTGGGTTACTCACGTCGACGGTTGGCCTGCTCTGCGCTCTTTCCAACCTCATCCAGACGGCACTTGCTGACGCTGGCGTGACTCTGACGCCGGTACCGGTATCATGTCGGGCGGGACTGCGTTGTATCGGGCGGGCGGGGTGCGGGTTAGTCGGGTACGGCACATCCTGCGGTCTGCCCGACATTTTGCCGTTCATCCTCCTCGCAAACCGAAGACGCGGAAGCCAAGCCAGGCGTCTGCTGCAGCGATTCGCGACGGATCGCCACTGCCCCCTGCGGACTTCGCTGCAAGCTCTCTCGGCTCGACGCGAACTTAAGTACGTTGTTTGGGCAAATGGCGATGCATGCACCACAGGACCAACAGTCCGGCAAGAAATACTTCCTCGCTCTACTGTTCATCGCTTTCATCGCGTCGGTGGGGCATGCTTCCTCGCACTGCTGACATCCGTCGCAGCGTTCCTTGCTGACCTTGCGCACTCGGTACAAGGCGACATTCTCCAACAGCCAGGAGTAGAGACCGAACGGGCAGATCAGCTGGCAGAATGGCCGGAACATCACGATACTGGCAATCAGCATGAAGGGAAGCAGTAACAGCGTGAAGAGCGCCAGGTCGTAGAACTCGTAGATCTTGAACATGTTGAAATGGTGATAGAGGATCGAACCCGGCCCGCCTTGGTTGATATCCAAGAGTTCAAAGAAGAGCACAAAGAAGATCCCATAAACCGTGACGCGTACGGAGATGCTGGCGGCAAAGGGCAGCTTCAGTTTTCGTTTCAGAGTGTGGAGCCATGGGATTCGATAGAGCGCTTCCTGTAGGGCACCCAATTGGCATCCCCAACTACATAGCATCTTGGCCCCGATCACCGAAAGGAGCGTAAAGATCAGCAGATTCACGACCACGAAGACCACAGGATTTCCGGGGATTGCCTGGACCAGCTTATGAAGTTTAACGACGGCTTCCATTGGATTGGGCGCGGCACCAAGCAGAAGCCCAAAGACGGTGAGCGTGGCTAGCAGCCAGAGCGTCCGTGTTCTCCGCAGGCGCCTGGCGCGCAAGAGCAGGAGCCCGGCCCCCGTCAGCCAGAGCGACCACAAGATATACCGTGCAACATCTTTAACCGGAAAGCCATCTGCTTGGGCCGTTCGAACTGCCTTGATGATGGCAGCCTTTTCGAGTCCTAGAACCTCGACGGGTTGATGGAGACCCAACAGCGTTGTTACAGCATCGGTTCCATACTCCGGCGGGAGAAGTGGTATCATCGCATCAATGGGCACGTTGTTCCTCTCCGCGATGTGTCGTAGAGACATCTCGTCGCGAACTGCGACGCTCTCTTCTTCCTGGAATGGATGATACTTGATGAAGAGCGCCATCGCGGCGGTGATGACTACGCACACGGTACCGAGTATCGCAAAGTGTTTCATATTGCGCTTCGCTCACACAGAATTCAGTTTTTCAACGCATCAATTGGGTCCACGTCGCAACCGTCGAAGTGGTTTGGCCTCGAATTACGCGTGAACGAGGCATACAGACAAGGCATGAAGAACAGGGCAACTACGGCCTCGGTGGCCAAGCCGCCGATCGCTCCAAGCGCCATCGGTTGCAGCATGTCCGCGCCTTCACCGAAGTTGAAAGCCAGGGGCGTGAAGCCGATCATGGTGGTGATCGTGGTCATCAACCGGGGACGCAGGCGGATCTTCGCGGCCTGGAGCGCGGCTTCGCGAGCCGGCAAGTCTTGTCGCTGGTGCAACTCCTCGGCAAAGGTCATTAGCAGCACGCCGTCGTTGACATTCAGGGCGATGACCACCAGGATGCCGATGAGCACGGTCGCGCCAAAGGCCAGTCCGGACAAGTAGAGGCCGAATACGAGGCCGGTCAGACAGAACGGGGCGCTGCCCAGAATTAGCGCCGGGAGCTTGGTGCTGTTAAACTGCACCGTCAGGACAATGAACGAGAAGAACACCGCAAAGGCCACAACTGCGACGACCACCTGACGCATGTCGGCCATCAGCTCCGCCTGCCCGCCGAACTCGAATTCGTACCCCGCTGGTCGGTCGAGCTGGTTCAGCGCCGGTCTCAGGCTCGCCATGGCGGCCGCAAGGTCGACGTCGGCGGTATTGGCCTCGATCGTCACTTGCTTGACCTGATTCTCGCGAACGATTTCCACCGGGCCGACTGCCGTGTAAACAGCAGCCACGTCGCGTACGCGAATGGCATCACCGCCGGTGCCGGAGACGACGAGATTCTCAACGTCCCGGCGTGAAGTGAGGCGGCTTTCGAGGATCAGCACCCGCATGTCGTAGTACTCGCCGGCCTCGCGGTAGCGGCTGACCACCGCACCGGTGATCAGCGAGCGCAGCGTGCCGGAGATGTCTGCGACAGAGACGTCCAGTTCCGCGGCCTTGGCCCGATCCACCCGCACCTGATACTCGGGCTTGGTGATGTCCATTGACACGAGCACGTTGCGGAAATGCCTGAGACCCTCCATCTTCTCTGCGGTCTGCCGGGCCAGCTCGGAGAGCATGTCCATATCCTGGCCCCGGACTTCGACAATCACGTCGGCTGCCCTGAGTCCATGTATGCCCTTGATGGGCATCTGACGGGCCATGATTCTCCCCCCGGGCGCGGGCACCTTGGCGACGGTCGGCTGAAGCCGCGCGACGTACTCGGTGGTGCTGATGTCCCGGTTCGCCTTGGGAACGAGTTGAATGTCGATCTGCCCTTCGTTGGCGATTTCGTAGGTGTAGAGTCCGCGCACCTGTCCGCCGGCCAGGGTGAACGTACTCTCGATCAGCGGGTCGTCGGCGATGCGTCGTTCAATCTGCCGCAGGATCCGGTCCGTTTCGTGGACGGAGGCCCCGGTGGGCATCCGTACCTTGACCATGATGCGCCCGTCATCCACCGGAGGCAGAAACTCGCCGCCCACCCGGCCGACGAGCAACAAGGCCAGACCCAACACAGCGACAAACGCCGACGTTACGGCCCACTTCCTGTCCAGGGCGGATTCGAGGATCCAGCCGTATCCGTTGGTCGCCCGCGCAAAGAATCGCTCAAAACGCGTAGCCTCTCGCCGCTGCCGGGTCCCCCGCAAAAAAAGCGTGGTCAGCATTGGCGTCATCGCGACCGCCACAAACAAACTGACAATCACGATGCCGGCGATAACCAGGATCAGTTCGCGGAACAGCAGGCTGACCATACCGGGCACGAGCAGGAACGGTAGGAACAGGGCCAGGAATGAGACCGTGGCGGCGACGATGGCGGGACCGACCTCGACCGTGCCAACGATGGTCTGCCGTTCCAACGCTCCCTTGGGCTGCTCATGTCGTAGCCGGCTGACGTTCTCGATCACGACAATGGAGTTATCCAGCACCACACCTATGGCAACGACCAAGCCACCGAGCGAGAAGATATTGAGCGAGAACCCAGCAATCTTCATCAGGCCGAAGTTAACGATCAGTGTGAGCGGGAGCGCGACAACCATTACCAGCACCTGGCGGAAGCTGCCGAGGAACAGGTAAACCACGATGACCAGAAGGACCATAGCTCCCACGGCAGCGTCGCGCACGCCTGCCAGCGCTCCAGCCACGTAGTGAGCCTGGTTTTCCACGAATCCCAGTTCCAGCCCTTCCGGCAGGACGGGACCAAGCACGTCTAGCTGGCGCTGGACCGCTTGGGCGACATCGACAGTATTCGCCTCTGCTTCTTTCAAGACTGAGAGCTTCACGCACGGATAGCCGTTGAAGCGCGTGATGACCCGCACGTCCTCATGCGAATCGACTACCTCCGCGATGTCCCGCAGGTAGAGTTTCTGCTCGCCGCGATGGGCGATGACGACCGAACGAATCTGCTCCAGATCGTCGAACTCCCCCATCGTCCGTGCGATGATCTCCCGTCGGCCGACTGTCACGCGGCCGCCGGTCTGCTCGACGTTTTCTTCTGCCAGCCGCCGCATGACGGTCTGCAGCGGGATCCTGTGTTTCTCCATCACCAGTGGGTCGAGCAGGATGCGGATCTCTCTCTCTAGTCCGCCGACGATTTCCGTACCGGCCACGCCCCGCACCGCCAGGATGCGGTCCTGCAACCAGTTGTCGGTCCATTCGCGTAGCTTCACCAGTCCCCAGCGCTCCGAGCGGATCGTTAACTGCATGACCGGAAGTTGGGACGGGTCGGCTTTGAACACAAACGGCGGATCGATGTCGTCGGGCAGATCCTGTTCGGCGCGGGTCAGGGCAGCGAGCACATCCTGGAACGCCACATCCACATCCGCGCCATATTCGAAGTTGACATCCAGCGAGTAGATCCCCTCGCGGCAGGTCGATTCCAGATCATCCAGATAATCGACCGTAGCCATGATGCGTTCAACGGGATCGGCAATGTCCTTATCGATCTCCTCCGGCGTCGCGCCTGGCCAACGGATATGTACCTTGACCAGGGGGTAGGTCACTTCAGGCAGGTAATCAACGGGAAGCTGCCACAGGCCGTACATGCCCAGCACCACCGCAGCCAAGGCAATGGCCCCCGTCGCTAGGCGGCGCTTGACGGCGTACTCGGTAACTTTCATCCGCCGGCCCCTTTCCCCGTACGGGATCCGGCTGAAGTTGGCTGCTTAGCTGTTGGAGAGGCGCCGCCTGATGGAGATTCTCCAGACACTCGAACGGGCTGATCGTCACGCAGCGCCTCTTGTCCGGCCACGACGACGCGCTCGCCGGGCGTGACTCCGCTTGTCGCCTGAACAGTCGCCTCCTGCTCCAGCCCGATTTCGACGTAGCGGCGCTTAACCTTGCCCTGCTCGACGACGAACACATAGTGACTGCCCGAGGGCGAGGTCAGGACCGCGTCTGAGGGCAGAAGCACCGCGTCGTCCGCTCGCTGGAGTTCAAGGTTCATTCGGACGAACATGTGGGGTACCAAGTCGGCCGTTTCGATCACCGTCGCCTCGACCGTTCGCGTTCTCATCGCCTCGTCCAACTGGGGATAAAGGCGCGTTACTTCAGCGGTAAACGTCTCGCCCATTAGAGCATCGAGCGTGGCATGTAGCCGAAGCCCGGAGCGTACTGCGGTAGCTTGGGCCTCCGGCACGGCGAAGCGGATGACCAAGGAATCCGGGGCATACATCTCCAACAAGGGACTGCGCGGCGTAGCCAGGTCACCGGGACGGACATGCACCCCGGTGATCACCCCGTCGAACGGGGCGGTGATGATGCACTCAGCCAGTTGAGCCCTGGCCAGGGCCAGCCGCGCGGCCGCTTCTTCGACTGCCGCCGTCTGGACGGCAGTCTCGGTTTCGGTCGGCCCGGCCTTGAGCATGGGCAGCGTCTCGCGAGCGGCGGCGAGTTCGGCTTCGGCCACCTCCATCCGCGCGCGAGCCTGATCGACGCTTTGCTGTGAGGTGAAGTCCTCGGCGATCAGCTGTGTCTGACGCTCGTAACTGCGTTGGGCCTCGGTCAGCGTCGCCTGCCAACGCTGTACATTGGCTTCGGCTTTCTGGACCTCCTCTGGCCTGGCGCCGGCCTTCAGGTCGGCCAGCTTCGCACGGGCGAAAGCCAGGTTAGCCTCGGCGGTCTGCACCTCCGCGCGATGCACCTCGCGGTCGATTTCGATGAGTCTTTCGCCCGCCGCGACTGTGTCACCTTCCCGCCAGGGGCAATAGCCGATGGGGCCTTCTTTGGTTGCGGCGATCACGACCGATTTGGTCGCGACCACTTCACCGCTCAACTCCAGCCGCTGGACAATCTCGCCCTTCCGTACCGGCTGGACCTCCACCGCCAGGGGTCTTGCCTTCTTCCCCGGGCCCTGCCGTGACGAGGGGGCAGCCTGATTCAAGAGGCCATACCAAGCGGCTGCCGCGCCGGCCAGCACAGCCGGCACCACCGCAATCATCAGGATTCGTCTTCGGTTCTTCTTCAAGGTCAGTCGCTTTCTTCCCGCGCGAGCGGCTCGGTCCGTTGAGTCAAAGATCGGCCCACGGCACGCTCGAATCGCGCCATGGCCGTCCGCCAATCGAGCCGGGCCATGATAAGCCGGTTGTTGGCAGCGGTACGCGCGGTCTGGGCGTCGATCAGGCCAATGATCGTATCGGTGCCATTCTTGTACTCGCCCTCGGCCACGCGGGCGCTCTCTTCGGCACTCGCGACGAATCGTTTAGCGGCCTCGATTGCTTCGCTTGCTTCAATGGCCTGCCAATAGGCTGTCCACACTTCCAGTTCAACGCCACGTAGCACAACCTCGTGTTCTGCGACCGCCCTCGCCAAATCCGCCTCGCTACCGGAAAGCTGGTAGGCACGATCGAAGCCCGTGAACAAGGGCAGTTCCAGTGTGATACCGACACCCCACTGGCGTAGATCTGGCGGGAAACTTCGACCAATCCAGCCCACATCGGTATCCACGGCGAGCGACGGCCAGTAACGTGACTCCGCTTGACGTATGCGCGCGTAATGGAGTTGGACCAACGCCTGCGCCGTTTTGAGCTCGGGACGGCTGCGAGCAGCCTCGTTCAGTAGCGAATCGATGTCGGCCAGTTCGCGCATGTAATCAGGCTCGGGCAGATCAGTGACATGGAAATCCACCGAGACGCATAGCCCCATCGCGTTGACCAAACGGCCCCTGGCTACGTGCACGGCGTTCTTCGCTCGAACCATATCCAGGTCGGCGGAGGCTTTCTCGGCCTGGGCCTTGAGGACATCAGACTTGGGCACCACGCCAACGCGGTGCCGGGCAGCGGCCAGGCGAAGCTGGTATTCCCGCTGTCTAACCGTCTCGACAGCCACCTTCTCGAAGCTGCCAACCGCGAGTAGGGTGTAGTAGGACTCTTCCACGCCCAAGGCTACGTCCTGGAGAACCGCATTGTGCCGGAACCCGGCGGCCAGTACGCTTGCCACCGTTTCCTGCACGCGGGCTTCGCGCCCACCGCCGTCGAACAGGAGCCATCGAACACCGAAAGTGGCGTCATAGCGATTCTTGGGGCCGGCTTCGGATGTGCCCAGGATGGTCTGCGTCAGTCGATTGGCAATGCTCTTGGTCACACTGGATGATACGTTCTGTGACACGCTGGACGCGAGGTCGCCGGAACTCATCGCGGTGCCGGAGATGGCGCCCTGCATCACGTTGGAAGCGAGGTCTCGCCTCACGCCGGAAGTACTGCTGGTCTGGTCCAGATTCGGGACATCGCTGCGCCTGGCGCCGGAAGTGAAGCCCACCTGGGGTAGATACTCGGCCTTGGCTTCTCCCGCACTAGCCGCAGCCGCGCGAATTGCCTGCCATGACGAGGCTGTCGAAGGGTTGTGCTCCAGGGCGATGACGACGCACTCGGCCAACGATAGTGTGCGCCCCGAGAGCTCTTGCGCCGCATCCGAGGGGCTTGTAGTCGAATATTCGCGTCCGAGCCGCTCCGCCCCGAACGGCTCTGACCGTGATGCGGGTAGTTGGTCATATTCGCGCCAGGGATCGAGGCTCGCGCAGCCGCCGAGGGCGGCGGCGCCGAACGCCACGAGCAACTTGACTCCCTGTCTTAAGTTGAACAGCTGTGCTGCCCTCCAGGCGTCTTTCCGTCGGTGCCAGGGACACGCGCGGGTTGCAGAAAGCCGTGAGCCGCGCCACACAAGCCTGACTCGCTGCGTAACAAGGTCAGGTTGCCGGAGTGACGAGTCTGCCGATCATCCAACGATCACGGCTGCGAGGTTCTGTGGCCGCGGCAACCGTGTGAACAGCCGCCGTGACGGACGCGCACCTGCGGACCGGCGTCCTCGGATGCGCGGTCCTCAGGCCCGGCCGGGCTATCGACGGCAGCGTGTCCCGGGCACTTCGCCGGATCACAACCTTCCGGACCGTGCCCCGGACATTTGCTCGGATTACATCCGTCGGGACCGTGGCCAGGGCAGTTAGCCGGATCGCACTTGGCGGGATCACAATGGGCGGGATGCTTGCTGGCGCTGTCTGCCTGCTTGGTGGAGTGACAAAGGGCCGGGTTGCACCCCTCAGGACCATGACCTGGGCACTTCGCCGGATCACACTGGGCAGGATCGCAGCCCTTCGCGGCATGGCATTGCTCCGGCGTGCATTTCCCGCCGAGATCCCGCTCGCAGAGCCCCGCCGCGCGGATCGCCTGGCAGGCCTCAGCGGATGTAGTTATTTCGGTCTCTTGTGCCGGCGCCGATGGGGTGTCGGCGTTCCAACCCACGGCAACCAGCGACAACATGCCGGTCGCGCCCAGAATTGCTACGAGTGTCTTCACCATTTTCCTTTGACTCCTCTCTTAAATGCTTCAAGGTTTAGCTGATCCGCTGCAACCACCGCACCCAGCACCATGCGTCTCGCACGGCTTCCCGGTCCCGTCCCCGCCGCACGGGCAAATGCGCCGGCTGATCAGCTCGTCGTATTGAGTTCGTTGCTCGGGTGTAAGTTGCCGGCGTTGGCTGAGCAGATGTTCCACCACACGCCCCTGAACGCGCCGCTGCAGGGCAGAGATCCGGTCAAGCTGAGCCTGGGTCGCGTCCTGGTCCGGCGTATCTGCCGTCAGAAACTCGCCGAGTTTCGCACGCTCAGACATCAGTTCCTTGCGCAAGGCGGCGACATCCGCCATCAGTGCTTCCTGAGCGGCGGCGAATTGCTGGTTCTGTTCAGGAGAAAGGTCGATCGCATCGAATAGATGCGACTGACACAGGGCTGGCCCCATACCGGGACCGCTGCATCGGCCACCGCACATCTGCCGCACCTTCTGCACAGCGAGCGTCGATCCGAAGCCCACGTTGAAGGCCAGTGAGACAATGAGCAGCAGCCAGACGCCGCCTGTGATTGCGAAGATGCGTCGCATGGCTCACTCCTCCCCATCTACGTTCGGGTTGATCGCTTCGAGGTAGCGGGACGCGAACGACTCCTCTGGGACGGCCTCGAACCAGTCCCGGACGACGGAGTCCGCCGCTGGTTGGGAACTGCCCCTGCCAGCTTCCGTCGGCTTCGCCGTTGAGAGTTCGGTGGCCCCCCAAGAGCCGACTGTAAACGCGGCCACTGCCGCGGCAGCGCGCATCGGAGCCGAGTCGAACCACCGCCAGCGGCGCGGCGTCTGCTCGAAAGAGAGCCCTGTCCGCTGCCGCTCATCAGCGACTGCGAGGACGCGCGAAGCGAAGCCCAACGGCACCGGCGGCGTCTGCACTCCGGCCAGAACACCGGCCGAAACATCGACGCGGGCCATCTCGGCGCGACATGCCGGGCACTCCGCCAGATGGGCCTTCACCGCTTGGCGGGCGTCCGCCGGCAGCCCGCCTGCGGAGTAGGCGGTCAGTTGTACTTTCACGGCTTCACAGCGCATCGGCTAGCTCCTCAATTCAACAAACGGGTAAGAGCTGGGAATCCCCCTCGGAAATATCATCCATCCAGAAATCGTCGTAACTGCGGTACCAGGGCGGATTTGGCCCGCGCGAGCAGCCTTTCAACGGCCTTGACGCTTCGGCCCATGGCCGCGGCCATCTCGGCACCGCTGAGTCCTTCGAAGTAACGCAGCACCACGGCGAGGCGATAATCAGCGGGCAGAGCATCCAGGGCGGCCTGGATGCACTGATCCCGTTCGTCCCGGCTTGCCCGCTCGGGCGGCGGATACGTGTCGTCGGCAACGGTTCCCAGCGGCTCGCCGAGGATCGGGCGCTTCTTCCGCCGGTAATCGAGGCATAATCGGCTCAGGACGCGGTAGAAGTAGGTGCGAAACGTCGCCGTGGGTCGGTAGCGTGGAGCGGCTTCGAGAATCTTCAGGAATGCGTCCTGGGCCAGGTCCTCAGCTTGGGCGGCATCGCCCGTGAAGCGGTAGGCGACGCGCCAGGCCTCGGCCTGGTAACGCAGGACGAGTTGCTCGAAGGCCGCCAGGTCGCCGGCTCGGACGCGCAGCATCAACGGCTCATCGCCGGGCGTCGGCCGCGGACCGGGCTGTGCGGGATCGGAGGACATCCCGCCGATCGTAACC
>JAFGQA010000330.1 GCA_016935885.1 Phycisphaerae bacterium
CCCTTTCTTTCAGAAAGGATGGGGCATTCACCCACCGCCGACCTCTCACACGATGGGCCACACGCCGTCCCAGTCCATCTTCAATGCCGAGGAGTCGTCAAGCTCGTAATAGCGATAACTGCTCCAACGCCAGAGTTCCGCACGATCCACGAGGCCGCGTTTCACGGGATTCGCATGACAGTAATCCAACTTCTGTAGCAGGCGCTGCTCAGTCGTCACGTTGAAGTCGATGCCGCGCCGCGTCCAGATCGATTTGGAACGTCTTCTCGCAAGGGCCCACTCGTCCAACCTCCGATCGCCCAAGGTCCGTTGATCGGCCCACACCCGTCGCAGAAAGCCCTTGACCCGGCGTCCGATGGACGTCTTTAAGGATTCAAGGACCTCCGAGATCGGGATCAACGTCTCGCGGTCACGCGAATTCCTCGCCCTTTCCGTCGGAAAGGGTGGGCCACCCGGTTGCGGAAAGATCAGCCAATGAACGTGCTCCGGCATGATCACATATCCAATCCAGCGGAAGTCCAGCCGCTGCCGTGCACGGTCCATGCAGTTGACGATCACGTCCCGCGCGCCCGCGCTACCGAAGAACGGGAGACGGTGGTAGCACGAGATAGTTAAGAAGTGCACATGGCCAAGCTCGTCGTGTCGGCGAAGGTGACTTGGCATACACGCATCATACACCTTTCAGACGAATCCCCCACGCTTTCTTTCAGAAAGGATGGGGCACCCAACGCTGATCACCCGGCCCGTGCTGCGGTCAGTCCGAGTCGCCCGGCTTCCGCTCCAGCTCCATCCGCCGCAGGCGGTAGGAGACGTCTTCGAGGACGCCGCGGGTGGAGTTGATCAAGTCGGCGACGATGCCCGTCAAGACCATTTGGAAGCCGGCCAGCAGCAAGATCGAGGCGAGGACCAGTGACTGGACGTGTGCGGCGTGGTCGTCGGTGAAGAAGAAGAAATACAAGAACCGCAGGCCGATCAGGAAGCCGACGGCGAACGTCAGCAGGCCGGCGATCGAGAAGATCTTCATCGCCCGGTAGGACGAATAGACGCGGACCATGATGCTGATAGAGTGGGTGATGAAGACGCCGATGTTGGAGAACAGGCGGGACTCGCGGAGCTTCTCGTTTGTGCGAATCGGGACGCTGACGGTGATGATCCGCTTGCGGCCGGCCTGGATGACGTGGTCGACGGTGTGGTCGAAGTCCGTCGAGCAGGGCAGGCGCGTGGCGGCCTCGCGGGAGTATGCCTTGAAGCCGCTGGCGACGTCCGGGACCTCCATGTTGGCCAACCGGCTGACGACGCGGCTGCCGAGCGTTTGCATCTTCTTCTTGAGGAACGAGAAGTGGGCGATTTTCTCCGGCTCGCGGTCGCCGATGACGAGGTGGGCACGGCCTTCGACGATCGGCCGGACCAGCTTGGGGATGTCGCCGCCGTAGTACTGGTTGTCGCCGTCGGTGTTGACGATGATGTCGGCGCCGTGTCGCAGGCAGAAGTCGATGCCAGCCGCGAAGGCGTGGCCCAGGCCGCGGTTGCCCGGAAAGCGAAGGATGTGGTCGACGCCGTGCTCGCGGGCGATCTCGACGGTCCGGTCGGTACACCCGTCGTCGATAATCAGGATCTCGACCTTGTCGATGCCGTCGATCTGCCGGGGGATGTCACGGAGGGTGGCCGGGAGGGTCTCCTCCTCGTTAAGACACGGGATTTGAACGATTACCTTCATGGGGGTCGCCGTCCCTTTCCTGGTCGCCGGGCCCATGCCTCGGTTCGCCAATTGCCGGGCCCGACCCGACTTAGAACCCATCCAGAACTGTGGGGCAGGTTCTCACGCCTGTCAGTTGGCCGGCCCAAAGCCTAGCCCCGCAGTGGTTCCGGGATACCTTCTCACATCCAATCCGGGTGCCAGCTATACACATTTCCCGCGTAGGCGTCCAGCTGGTCCACGGGCCTTGGCACCCGTGCCATGCAGGGTCCTGAGACGCGTTCTAAGGCGCGGGCCTCTGCTCCACTCCCTCCGTCGGCGGATTCATCCTTCTGTCTCTCAATTGAGAGATGACCGTGGGGAGCAACTCTCGCTCCACGGTCTGGACGCGGGCGGCCAATGACTCGGGCGTGTCATCCGGCTCGACCGGACATGCCTGTTGCACGACGATGTCGCCGTGGTCGTACTCATTGTCCACCCAGTGGACGGTGGCGCCGGATTGCGTGTCGCCGGCAGCGAGCACGGCTTCGTGCACGTGCTTGCCGTAGAAGCCCCTGCCCCCGTACTTGGGCAGCAGGGCTGGGTGGATGTTGATGACCTTGCCGAGCCACCTGGCCGGCAGCCGCCAATAGCACAGCCAGCCGGCTTGGACCGCGAGGTCCACCTCATGGCGATCAAGCGCCTCTGCGACGGCGGTGCTGAACGCGTTTACATCCGCGTGATCCTTGACCCGTACGATCTCCAGCGGCAGCCCGGCATCGCGCGCGCGCTCCACGCCCACGACGGTGGAGCGCGACGAGATAACCACCGCGATTTCCACATCCGGCAGCCGCCCGTCGGCAATGCGGTCGACGAGATTCTGCAACGTCGTGCCGCTACCGGAGATCAGGACGGCAATGCGAAACAGGCGTTCATTCCGCGTCTTCTGCTCGGTCATCGTCTTGGGTCCTCCGCGGGCCCTCCGCGCCTCCGCCCCCGCACCGCGGCTCGTTCTGTCACACGCCCGCGTCGATGCCATTCCGCTTCAGGAAGGCACGAATCTCCTGCCAGTATGCGTCTTCGTTTCCTCGGCCGGGGAAGTCGTTGTGCCTGCAGCCGTATTCGACGTAGGTTCCGTGCCTGGCGGCGTCGCGGAGCCTGCGGCCATGTGAGACGGGAATGATGTCGTCCTGCGTGCCGTGGAAGATCAGGACGGGAACGTCAAGCGATTCCAGAACCCGGTCGGTACGGAACGGGGCCTTGACCAGGAACGACGGGACCAGATACGCCCTCGCCATGGCCGTGACGCTGGCGAAGGTCGATTCGAGGATCAGCACGTTCGGACGACGCCGGGCGGCCAGCGCGGCTGCCGGCCCACCGCCAAGGGACCGGCCGTGGAAGACAATGTGGGAGGCATCCACGTCGCAGCGCTGGATGACCTGATCATAGAAGTACACAGCGTCTGAGACGATGCCCTGCTCACTGGGCTTGCCGCCGCACCGTCCATAGCCTCGATATTCGGGCAGCAGGACAGAGCAACCTAGCCGCCGGTAGCCTTCGACGACGGTTGATTGATAGTCGATGATCTCGGCGTTGCCGTGGAAGAAGATGACCAGGGGGGCGGGTTTGCCAGATGGTTGATTCCGGGCCGGGATGAACCAGGCAACGGCCTCGGCGCCGTCTTCGATGCTTCGCCGCAGTTCCTCGGTCACGGCGTCATAGGGCAGCGGCGAGGGGTCCGGCGCGAGGTCCCTGGCGAAAAGCAGCTTGTCCTGGCAGAGATAGAGCGCCGTGCACCAGGCGGCATACAGGATCGCCACGAACGTGACGGCGCGGAACCACAAGCGACGGCGCAACGGCCGTCGGGCTAAGCTTGGCAGTCCGTCCTCCGTGTGTCGGGCTGCGTGTCCACTCGACATGGAAATCTCGTTGGCCTGTGAGTCTAACGCGTCGCGCAGGAACAACATGACCCATTGTGCCACGTGGCTCGCCATGCCCCGAGGCTGGCCGGCCGGCTTGCCGTTCGGCGGCGGATCGATCGACCCCGGCCCGCTGGTGCGAGAATCCCTTCTCCCCGCTCGTGCGAGAATCCCTTCTCGCACCTACCCGCTTCCGCTGGTGCGAGAATCCCTTCTCGCACCTACCCGCTTCCGCTTGTGCGAGAATCCCTTCTCGCACCTATCTCCACCAGGAATCCCCTTCTTCGGAGCCTTGTGTCACTTGGCTGGCCTGCCGGCTTGCCGTTTGGCAGATCAGCCCTTTACCTTGTTTCTGCGCGACTCCTAACGAACGAACGCAGCGTCGGGGCTTGTCCCCACGCCACGTTGATTCGTTAACTGCTCTAAACATCCAGGTCCCTCACGTGAATGGCATTCGTCTCAATGAAGCCCCGACGCACCTCCACGTCGTCACCCATCAGGATGGAGAAGATGCGATCGGCCGCCCGCCAGTCAACCTCCAGTTGCTCCTCGTCGTCCTTCTCTTCCGAGATGACGACGTGCAGCAATTGACGCCGCTTTGGATCTAGCGTTGTCTCCCACAATTCTCCCGGGTTCATCTCGCCCAGACCCTTGAAACGCTTGATCGTCACCCCATGCTGCCCCATTCTGCGCACCCCTTCCGCAACACTCGCCAGGCCGTCCAACTCCACCGGCTCGCCGTCGGCCGGCAGGAGCACATACTTCGCGGGCGTCAACTCCCCAGTCACAAGTTCCTTGCGCTTCGCAAAGTAGTCCTCAAACTCCAGGTTCTGCTCGGCCAGCCAACGCAGCGCCCTCTCCAACAACCGGCACTCAGGAAGCTCATACCGGATCAGCCACGCCACCGACCCGTTGCCCAGCTCCGCCGCCGGGAGACTCATCCCTCCGTCCAAGACCTCCACTTCGCCAAACCGCTCGCGAGCTTCCCGCCGAAAACGGTTGAACGTATCGTCATCGTCGAAATACCGTTCCTCCTCACGCAGCACCGCGCGGATGGCCGGCAGCTTGACATCCCCGACAGCACGATGCTCCCGAATGAACGCCTCAAAGTCTACGCCCCGACGCCGCAGCACGCGCTCCGCGTATGAAATGTCATCCAACCTCTTCGTCAGGGCCCGAAGCTCATCACCCACAAGGAAGCGCTCATGTGATTTGGGATCGGCAATTGACGACGGGCGGCCGTCCCTGCCCACACCACGTGCCGCCTCCCGCGCCTGCGTCTCTGCGCCGGACGGTTGCGGCCTCCGCTGCCGCTGGTGCGAGAATCCCTTCTCCTGCCGCTGGTGCGAGAATCCCTTCTCGCACCTATCTCCACCGGCACCGCCATCGATCTCCCGCACCAACAACCGCGCGCCCTCCAGTCCCCAATCCGTCAGCTTCCCGTCAAGGACGGCATCGTCCAGCACGAACTCAGACTTCTTCCCGCGCCTCAGCAGGTACAGTGGCGGCTGCGCAACGTAGATGTGCCCCGCGTCGATCAGCGAACGCATGTGCCGAAAGAAGAACGTCAACAGCAGCGTCCGAATATGGCTACCGTCCACGTCCGCGTCCGTCATGATGATGATTCTGGCGTAACGGCACTTCCCCACATCGAAATCGTCCGACCCCGGCACGCCGCAACCCAACGCCCCAATGATCGTCTTGATCTCCTCGTGCGACAGGACCTTATCCATGCGAGCCTTCTCGACGTTCAGGATCTTGCCCTTCAGCGGCAGAATGGCCTGCACCAGCGAGTCACGACCCTGCTTGGCCGACCCGCCCGCTGAATCTCCCTCCACGAGAAACAACTCACACTCGTCAGCCTTGCGGCTGCGGCAATCCCACAGCTTCCCGGGCAGATTGCCGCTCGACAGCGCGCTCTTGCGCGTCGCTTCCCGCGCCTTGCGCGCCGCCTCCCGCGCCACGGCCGCCTGGACCCCCTTGGAAATGACCCTCTTCGCGTCGCCGGGGTTCTCCTCCAGCCAATTGCCCAACTGCTCGTTAACCACCTGCTGCACAAAGGTCTCGACCTCGCTGTTCATGAGGCGGTCTTTTGTCTGCCCCTGAAAATCCGGCTCGCGGACCTTCACGGACACGATCGCCGTCAGGCCCTCACGCCAGTCCTCCCCCCTAATCTGCAAACTACCCTTGAGCAGATTCGACTTCTTCGCGTAGAAGTTCAGCGTTCGCGTCAGCGCCGTCTGGAACCCTGACAGGTGCGTACCACCATCGCGGTTTTTGATGTTGTTTGCGAAAGCCAGCAGGTTCTCGTTGTAGCTGTCGTTGAACTGGAACGCGACCTTGCAGCCCACCCCCTGCTCGTCATCCTGGCCGCTCAGCACCTGGACCTTGTGCAGACCCTCCTTACCCTCGTTCATGTACTCCACGAACGCCCTCAGCCCGTCCTTGTACCAGAACTCCTCGCTCTTCTCGATCCGATCGTCGTCAAACCGGATCCGAAGGCCTTCGTTCAAGTACGCCAACTCGCGGAGCCTCGTGACCAGCGTCTCCGTCCGGAAGTTCGTGTCGGCGAATATCTCCGGATCCGGCTTGAACTCGACCCGTGTCCCCGTATGAGTGGTCTCACCTATGACCTCCAATTCCTTGACCACCCTGCCGCGCGCGAAGCGCATCGTATAGATCCTGCCGCCGCGCTCCACCTCCACGACCATCCATTCCGACAACCCGTTTACCACGCTCACGCCCACACCGTGGAGACCCCCGCTCACGGAATACGACTTCCGGTCGAACTTGCCCCCGGCGTGCAGGACCGTCATCGCAATCTCGAGAGCGCTCTTCCCGTCAAGCTTCGGATTCTCCGGAATCGACTTCGGCTCCACCGGTATCCCACGACCGTCGTCCGTAACCGTGCAACTGCCGTCGGTATTGATCTTCACGCGGATCTGATGGCAAAACCCCTCCAGCGCCTCGTCAACGGCATTGTCCACGACCTCCCACACGAGATGGTGCAGCCCGTGCATCAGCGTGTCGCCGATGTACATCGACGGCCGCTTCCGCACCGCCTCCATGCCGTCCAAAACACGAATACTGTCCGCGTCGTAGCGCCCAGTTTCGCCAGCCCCGGAAATGTCCTCGACCGCCCCTAACTCAACGGGACCGCCACAGGCGTCCTCAGGGGCGCCGGTGGACGGACCCTCCGGGGCATCGTGGGGCGAGCCTTCTCGCCCTGAGCTTTCCTGCGCCAGGGGTGGCGTGCTCATCGTTGGCTGTTCCATTTGTCTTCGCTCATCCGTCTGTTGTTATCCGCTCGTCTAGTCCTCTCCGCCTCCCTCGCCTTGTCCCCGCGCCCAATCCTGTCCATCTGGTCGGTCTTGTTCACCCGTGGCACCTGTGGCAAAGCCGGTGGAGCCCCTCGCTGCGCAGCCTCAGCACCTCTCCCCAACGAACCGACGCGATACTCTATCGCCCTCACTCGCGCCTCCCTCAGGTACCCATTCAACGCGGCCACCAACGCCCGGCCGACCTGACGGCTGAGCACGTACCTCGTGGCCGCACTGTCAACCAGCACAACCAATCGACCGTGCGAGAAGCCCTCCACCCGTGACGACCTCTCGTAGCCCATCGGTACAACCGACCGCCATGCTTCAGCCAATTGCTCCAGCCGACGCGCAGACCGCAACGTCCCCTCCGAGAGGGCCGCCGACGCCAGATCCGCGAGCTTCGCCGCGCCCCGCCAGCCCTTGCGGTTATAGCTCCGCCAGAATAAGTCCTGGCGCCAGGCCGGCGCGGCCAACACGTCGTGATCCTCCAGGATCGCCCGTCGCCGGCGAGGACTGCTCATCGTTCATCCCCATGCACAATCACGACAAACTCACAGGCATCACGACATACTTGAAGTCCGAGCCGCTCTTGATCACTCCCGGCTTCGAAGACTCCTTCAATTCCAGCGTCACGGTCTCCTCACAGACCTTCAATCCGTCCGCCAGAAACTCGGGATTAAACCCGATTTGGATATCCTCACCGTTGTAATCCACCTTCACCCGTACCGTCGCCTCACCCTGCTCCGGCGTGCGGCTCGACAAGACCAACGCCTCCCGGTCCAGGTTCAGACGAATCCCTTTCGATTCCGCATTCGCCAGCAGAGCTGCGCGCTTGACCGCGCTAAAGAAATCTGCCGTGTTGAGTGTGATCATCTTGTCCTGATCCCGCGGAATGACATCCTCATACTTCGGAAAGTGCCCTTCGACCAATACGCTGCTGATCGTCGCACACTCTGACCGCATCACCACCTGATTCGATGAAATCCAGACCGACAGCACCTCGTTGGCATCCATGTGCAGGCGACTCAACAAAACGAGCGGCTTCGTCGGCACGATGGCCTGAAGGTCTTCCTTCTCCGATGGCTTCTCCAACGCCGCCCCGGAGACCGCCAGTCGTCGCCCGTCCGTCGCGACCAGGTGCAGGCGCTTGCCTTTCTGTTCCCACAACACGCCGTTGATCGCGTAGCGTGTATTCTCCCGAGCCGCCGCGAACAGTGTTCGTTCTACAGCCCGTCGCAGCGCGCCAACCTTCACCGTCAAATGCGGCTCCCCCTCGCTGTCCGGCACCGGCGGAAACTCTCGTACACTCTGACCAACGATTTGAAAGTGGCTATCCGCACCCCGAATGTGCAGGATGTCCTCTGTTGCTTCAAAAGCCATCGTCTCATCCAGCGACTCGCGTACGATCGCAAACAGCCGGTTTCCCTGAACCAATGTCTCGCCCGGTTCGCTGACTTCGACCTGGCGCACGCGGTATCTCAAGCCAACCTCCTGGTCATACGCCGTGAGCACCACAACGTCTGGCGTAACCGTAAAGCGTACGCACTCCAGAATGGGCTTGGTTGTGCGCGCCGGGGTCACGCTTGACGTAGCCGAAAGTGCCTCCAATAGAGCCGAACGATCACAGATGCATTTCATGGCCGATACCTGCTATCGCAATAGTGCCGTCGTGATTACTGACTATGGTCTTATGGTAAGATTTAGTCATAGTATACCGTATCTCTTGTGAGATACGAGCGCTGCGCCGCCGCAGCCGCGTAAACCGTGAAACCGCTTGATGCTACGCTTTCTTCGCTTCGCCGTCTATCTGAGAAACCTGTGAGAGCCTTCGTGCCGTAGCGGTCGAGCCGTCGCAATACTCACAGGCACGAGAACGCGCGCGGTCTTCCACGTGCTAACCAGGAACGGCGATCGGGTTTATTAACATTACCTGCCAACCCGCTTGTTAGTAAAGGAACTCCATCACGGGCGTTCTGCTCCGCACCGGGACACTCGGAGCAGGCATTCCGGACCGGGTCAAGAACGGCGTAGCTCCGTCTCGATCTCCTCCAGCTGTGAGTGCAACCCGATGTCCTTGTTCCGCCGACTGGCGATCAGCTTGTTGGCGTGAAGCACGGTGGTGTGGTCGCGGCCGCCGAAGAAACCGCCGATCTCCCCCAGGCTGTGGTCCGTGAATTGACGCGCTAGGTACATCCCCACCTGGCGCGGCAAAGCGATCGAACGACTACGCCGGCGACCCTGCAGATCGGACAGCTTCACGTTGAACCGCTCCGTAACCAAACCCATGATGTCCTGTATTCGCGCTTGACATGACCGGGGCGCGTCCTCCTCACCCAAGGCCCGCCGCGCGAGGGCTAGGTTAATCGGCCCGTTGTCGAGAGCTGCCAGGCCGTGGACTCGGTTTAATGCCCCCTCGAGTTCGCGAGTATTGGACTTGACTCGGGAGGTAATGAACAGCGCGACGTCTTCTGGGAGCTCCATCCCTCGCATTTTCGTCTTCTTGCGAATGATCGCCAGGCGTGTCTCAAGGGCTGGTGGGTCAATCCGCGCAACCAACCCCCAGTTAAAGCGGCTTACCAGCCTTTCCTCGAGACTTGGGATCTGCAATGGAGGGCAGTCGGCCGATAATATGATCTGCCTGCGTAGTTGGTACAGCGTGTTGAACGTGTGGAAAAACTCCTCCTGCGTCCGATCCCGGCCCGACAGAAACTGGATGTCGTCGATCAAGAGCATGTCCACGTGCCGGTAGCGGTAGCGGAAGCCGTCCAAGGCCCCTCTTTCCACCGCTTCGATGAACTGGTTTACGAACGTCTCGCAACTGAGGTACAAGATGTGCGCGGCCGGGCATCGCTCCTGGACCTTGTGAAAGACGGCCTGCAACAGGTGCGTCTTGCCCAGGCCGACGTTGCCGTGGATGAACAGCGGGTTGTAGGTTGTCCCCGGAGACTCGCTCACTGCGAGGCAACTGGCGTGCGCCAGTCGGTTGCACGGCCCCACGACGAAGTGCTCGAAGACGTAAGCCGCGTTGAGTGGCAACAGCGAGGCCGCCTGCTCCGCCGGAGGTCTGTGCACAGGCCGCGCCTCGCCGCGCCCGTCCACATCGTCGTTGGTCGCGAATCGGACGGACACCAGCCGCCCAGTCGCCGCCTGGGCGGCCTCGACAAAGGGACGCGTGCAATGCTCGCTCAGGTAGCTGAGTTGGGCCTCGTTGGTCGCCAGAACCGTCAGTTCGCCGTTGGTCAGGGTGCCCCCTTGGAGTTGGCTGAACCAGCCACGCGCAATGGTCGGGTGGTGCGTCCGGACGTGACCGAGAACGTCGGCCCAGACGACATCGCTCAAACCGCCTGTCATCGCCATTGGAATACCCTCGGGGCAAACGCCCCACGAACGGGATCCGTCCCGAGTTGTGATCCTAAGTGGTTTAGCGACAAGCACTAAAGGAAGATAAGCACAAGGGCTTTGCTTGCGCGGGATCATATCACCACGATGATCGTCTCGCAAGCACAAACTGCTGAGCATCAGCCGCGGCCGCTCTCCGGCACCGCGTTTTTCAGAAGGGGCGAATCCGATCGCTGGGTGGAGAATCTCCTCTCGGTCCCGGTCTTGTGTTGAGAAGGGGTCCTTGACAGAGCGTACGGTGGCACTACTTATGAAGCCCAGCGCTGGGCTGCAAAGAGGGCCCAGGCGATGCGCCTGGGATGCCCCCAGCCCCTTTGCCCATGGCCCTGGTACCGCGTTTCACAGGAGACGCGACTACGACTGGACCGAGAATCCCTTCTCGGTCCTGAAGCCTGTGCCGAGAAAGAACCTCGGCAGAGCGTACAGTCGTTCTATTCGTGAAACGCCGTACTAGGACATAGGGTGACCCAGGCCGCCTGGAGCGGCGACCGCCGCCGAGTGCTTGCCGGGCGGCGGTGTACGAATAGAATGCGGGATGGGGCGATTGCGCCTGTGCGGTGCGTCATGGTCGTGCCGCGTAGCCTGGGGGCATGCGCCGAGGGCGTGGTGCGCCGATCGCTTTGGTTGGCTTTTTTGGAGAAGTACGGTCAGACATGGAAACGACACCCGACCTTGGCGCGACGTTTGAACAGGATGTCCTAGCGCCCGATTCCTACGCGACTGTGAAAGAGTTGGCCTTCGCCAATGGGGAATCCGTGAATCGGTTTCTTGAGCTTCTCCATCGGCTTGAGGAGAAGACGGAGGCCGGCGAGGGGAATGTCGGGCGCCAAGCCCTCAAGCTTGGCATGTGCCACCTCTTGCTTTCGCGCCAACAAAGGGCCATTCATTGGTTGCAGAAGGCCGAGCGCTGCGCCGAGAGCAGCTACTATCTCGGCCAGGCCTACCTCAACGGAGGGAGATACCACGAGGCTGCCTCACGATTCGAGGAGGCCGCCGAACAGGGGTGGGACCGCCTCGAATGCGATTGTCTCAGGGCCGAGAGCCTGCTCCTGGCTGGGGATGAGGACAAGGCAGTGGAGATTCTGGATCGGCATGTCGCTGACGGTGGGGATTCCGCGTGCTGGTTCTACACGAAGGGGCGGTTGGCCCAGCAGCGAGGTGATCTCGACGAGGCGATCGAGTGCTTTGAGGCCGCCCTCGATAGGGATGAGGAACATGCAGCGTCGCTGTTTCACCTTGCCTACATCCTGGATTTACATGGGAGCGACGAGCGCGCCAGGGAGCTGTATCTTGACTGCACCTGTCTTCCGTTCGTGCACGCGAACGCCTTGTTTAATCTCGCCGTGATGTATGACGACGACGGCGAGTACGAGGCAGCGGCGCAGTGCTTCCGTCGCGTGCTCGCGGTGGATCCCAACAACGCCAGGGTAGCGTTGTACTTGAAGGGTGTGCTGGCCGCTCGGGACATGTACATCGATGAGCAGCAGGTCAAGGAGCGGGAGAAGCAGAACGCGGTGCTCGACATCCCCGTCACGGACTTCGAGCTTTCCGTCCGCAGCCGCAACTGTCTCAAGAAGATGAACATCTTCACGCTTGGCGACTTGCTCAGGACGACCGAGGCTGAGCTGCTTGGGTACAAGAACTTCGGCGAGACCTCCTTGAGGGAGATCAGGGCCATGCTCACCCAGAAGGGCCTCCGGCTCGGGCAGAACGCCGTGGAGCCAACCAGCGCGTGCTCTGTGGCCGTGCTCCCCGCGGCGCCGCATCAGGGTGATCCGGAACTCCTCGCGAGGCCGGTATCCTGCCTGGAACTGTCCGTGCGTGCGAGGAGGTGCCTTCAGGGCCTCAACATCGGCACGCTCGGCGACCTCGTAGCCAGAACGGAGGCCGAGTTGCTGGCGTCCAGGAACTTTGGTCAAACGTCGCTCAACGAGATCAAGGGCTGCTTGGTCGAACTTGGCTTATCGCTGAGAACGGTCGAGTAGCGCCCGGCCCAAAAGGCACTTGGCCTCACGCGCAGCGCGAGTCGAAGGAGCGTACGCGTTGTTGCCCATTGGAAGAGACCGTGTCACAAAGCGCTCGTGGGCCGTATGGGCCCGCCGCGCCGGGCCGATCCCACTCCTGGTGGGCGCGCTCGGGGCGTTGAGTCTGCTTTTCGTCGGCTGTTTCCACCTTGCCGAGACGACGCGATCGCGGCACGAGGGCCTGACGCCACTGGAGGTGCCCCTCGACAGGCTGATCCGCGTTCGGCTCGACGGGGACGGCAGGCGCGTCCTTGAGGTCACAGCCCCGTGCACCATCACGGAGACCGTAACAGGCCGGCTGTTGGCTTCGTCAATCGCCAGGCTCGGTCCCCGCTCTGTTCGGGCGGCCGCCGCAGGCGGCATCGAGATCGGTGATGAACGTTTCGGCAGCGAGGACATTCTCATCTCGCCCGGGCGCGACGCGAGCATTGTGCTGGACAACCGGACCTACCGGGGCTCCCTGCGGATACAGCGCGTCGGCGAGGAGTTGGTTTTCGATAACCACGTCGATGTCGAATCCTACCTGCGTGGCGTCCTGCGCGGCGAACTCCCACGGTGTTTCCATCCGGAGTCCTTCAAGGCCCAGGCCGTCGCGGCCAGGACCTATGTCCTTTACCAGAAGCAGACCCGAGCCGGCTTGTGTCAAGCCGGTGGTGCCGCGGGGAGGTCGTTTGACGTGTTCGACCACGAGGGTAGCCAGATGTACATCGGCGTCCGGGGTGAGGACGGAATCGCCGTTCAGGCAGTCGAGCAGACCCGTGGAGAGGTCTGCGTGTGGAACGACGGGACGGGAGACCGGATCTTCTGCACCTACTATTCCTCCGCCTGTGGTGGATGCTCACAACCGGTCAATAATGTCAAGACCAACGAGCCGGCCATCCCGCCGCTGTCGGGCAACGTGCTGTGCCGGGATTGTTATCTCGCCAGGTTCTACCGCTGGGGTCCTGTCGAGCTGTCGAAGGCCGAGCTCACCGAGCGCCTCGTCGCCCACTATCCCTCACTTCGCAGATTGGGCACGATCGTCGGGCTCAAGCCCAAGGGGGAGACGCCCGATGGTCGCATCATCCGCATCCAGCTCAACGGTGCGAACGGCTGCAACGAGACCCTCGTCGGCGAGGACTTCCGGCTCTCGATCGGCGGCCGAACACTCAAGTCCACGAATTTCGTCATCGAGACTCACAGCGACTCGTTCGTTTTCAAGAATGGCAGAGGTTACGGCCATGGCATTGGACTCTGCCAACACGGGATGGAGACCAAGGCTCGCCGCGGCATGAAGTACCGAGAGATTCTCGGTGTGTATTATCCAGGGGCCAAGGTCGAGAAGATATACTGACTCAAAATGACCAACTCTTGGTCTTTTTCAGGAGGGTTAGAGGGTTCAGGCCGGATTGTTCATACCACAGAGGCCGCAGAGAACGCAGAGTGTTGTTGAGAAGGAAGTTATGGCAAAACCCGAGTGCCTTTTGTTCTGACAGTGTGTATCACCAGTCATCCTGCGCCAGCTTCGCCAGACTTCTTTCTGACACCCCTCTGTGATCTCTGTGTGCTCTGTGGTGAATTATCCGGGTGAGCAAGTCGTGGCTTATGACGTCGCGATGAGCCGCCGAAACTGTCGTGTTGCAGCGATCGTCACACTTGGATCCTTCAATCCTCGATTGCTCGAATCGTCCTACAACGTGTTCGGACGGCACCGATTCGTTTGAATGGCACGTGTGACGGCAGAACCATGTTGGCCCATCGTCCCCGACTGAACGGCATTCTCACCGGACTGGCCGTGACGATCCTCTGCACCGTCTGGTTCTTCGGGATCAACCCCGAAGACGAGGTGGAATTGGTCGCCTTTGATTGCCGCGTTCGGGAGTGCAATGCGCTGGAGCCCATTCCGCCGATCGTTCACGTCGATATCGACGATAGCGCGATTGAGCGCGTGGGCCGCTGGCCGTGGCGCAGGGATCAACTCGCTGACCTGATCCGAACGCTGCACGAAGTGGGTGCGAAGGTCATTGCGGTGGATCTCCTGCTCAGCGACCCGCAGGCGCCGTTCGTCACCGATCCACGCTACACCAGCGACAGCGATGTGGAGCCCGACGTCGAGGTGGTCGGCAAGCTGTCCGAGGAGAATGTGATCCTCGGCGATCTCGAACTCGCCGAGGCGATTCGAACATCGGGTAACGTCTTCCTCTCCGTCCACCTGGACGTGAGGGCCCCGGGCCAACTCGACTCGGATCGCGATCGGCTCAGGGCGCTCTGGCGCCGCAAGGGAACCGTGACGCAAGACGACGCGCGCAGGGAACTCGCGCTTAAGGACACGCCGGAACTCCGGGAGTACGTCAGCAAGGAACTGCTTCGGCTGCGCATGGCTGATCTGCTGCGCGAGGATTTCACCAGGACGGACCGGCAACTCGCCGGCTCATTGGATGAAGACCTCGGCAAGGTCGTCGCCGTCGTCGCGGGCGTCAAGTCCGAGGTAGCGGTCGAGTTGGTCGGCGGGTTCTTCACGAGTGGCGCGACTCCGGAACTCGATGTCGTCCTCGATGCGATTCTGCGTGAGCAGAAGGATCGAGACAACGCCGACCGGCGGGACGTGCTCGCCGCCTACCGCAGGCACCTGGGCCTTGCGCTGCTGCGCAAAGCCACGCACCCGCTGGACGCCGCCCGTGCTGGCAGGTTCAGTCGGGCCACGCGAGCTGATCCGCCGCACTTCCTACTTGCCGAGTCCGCGCGGGACGTAGGCGTAGTGAATTTCCGGAAGGATGTCGGCGGCGGCACGCGGCGCGTCCCGTTGATCGTGAACTATGGCGGGAGGGCGTTGAAGCACCTCGGCCTTGCTGTCGCGTGCTACGTGCTCGGCCTGGACGCCGATCATATTACCGTCTCGGATGACAACGTCTTGACGATTCCACGTCTCGACGGTTCGGAGCCGTACGCCGTGCCGCTGGATGACGACGGGAACTTGATCATCAACTGGACCAAGACCGCGAAAGACTGGCGCGATTTCAAGGATTTTCCACACATCTCCGCCGCGAAGGTCTGGGCCATTGTTGATGCCCGCAGGCGGATGGAGAGCAACAACGTTGCCATAGCCTATGCGTACGCTGATGTGGTCACCATCTCCAGGGGCGAAGCCCAGACGAGCGTTGATGCGCCGGAAGGCACCAGCATGACGACGATTCGGGGGGATGACACGTTTCGGAGGAGGGTGAACGAGTACATTGCACTTCGGCGAGACGCTCGTCTCGCCACGCTGCGCCAGGATACGCCGGCGGCAAAGCTGGAGGAAATGGAGCGCGAAGTGGCCGCAAGGCGTGGGGACATCGACCAGGAGTGTCAGATCGCCGTTTCGGTCATCAGATCGCAGCGTGGAGCCCTTGACGAAATCACCCCTGAGGAGCTCGAGAACGATCCGGGGCTCCGCGAAGAGGTTGAGCGAATCCGGATGGCGCTGGAGCGCATCGATGTCGATATCCCCCGGCTTCGGGCCGCGAACGAGGACCTGCAGGCGTCGGTTGATTTCCTGACGCGAGAACTTCGCGAGCAAATTGAAGGAAAATACGTCTTTGTCGGTTTCGCGGCCACCGCTCTCGGAGACATCGTCTCCACGCCGATCGATCCGCAAACCAACGGCGTCATGTGCCATGCACAGGTCCTGAACTCGTTCCTGCAGAATCGCTTCATCGCGCGGGCCGGCCGGTTCACTGAGATCGTCATCTGTCTGGTGCTCGGGATCGTTGTCGCCGTCATGACCTCTGTGCGCGGCCCGAAATTCGCCCTGCTGGCGACGATGGGCCTGATCGTCGCGTATGCACTGTTCAACGCGTACGTGGTCTTCATGAAGCTGCACCTGTGGCTGGCGCTTGCCGCCGTCCTCATCACGATGGCCGTGACGTGGGCCATCGTGACCCTGTTCCGCCAGCTCATCGCCGAGCGGGAGAAGCGATTCTTCTCCAAGCAGCTCAGTCAGTACACCTCCCCCGCCATCGCCGCCAAGATCGCGGAGAGCCCCGAAGCCGCACGGGCCTTCAAGACCGTCCAGACCCGTGAAGTGACCTGCTTCTTCAGCGACCTACAGGGCTTCACCACCATCAGCGAACAGCAAGACGCCGAGGTCGTTCAACATGTTCTTAACGCTTACCTAGATCGCATGAGCCAGGCCATCTGGTCGCAGCACGGCCTGGTCAACAAGTTCATGGGTGATGGCATCATGGCGTTTTTCAATTCCTCCGTGGACCCGCTGCCGCAGCATCCACGCGTGGCGTGCGAGACGAGCCTCATCACGCTTGACGAGCTTGAGAGATTGAAGGCCGAGCAGGAGGGACTCCCGGCATCACCCGTTTTCGCCAAGCTGCACATGCGGGTAGGTGTGGCCACCGGTAGCTGCAAGAACGGCGACATGGGCTCCGACCTCAAGGCCGACTACACCGTGATCGGTGACGTCGTCAACCTCGCAGCCCGTCTGGAGCCGGCCAACAAGGTGTTCGGCACGCAGATCATGGTATCGGGCCCGACGCGGGAGGCAGTCAAAGAGCTTTACGAGTTCCGCTACCTGGCCGAATTGCAGGTCAAGGGCAAGGCGCGGACGGTCCCGGCGTACGAACTGATCTGTCGAAAGGGCGAACTCAGCGACGACCAGCGCGCATACGTCGAGAGATTCCAAGCCGGCGTGGAGCTTTACAAGCAGCGGAGGTGGGACGAGTGCATCGTCCACTTCACTCGCATCCTGGCCAGGAAGTTCGACGACCTCGGCGCCAGCCGATATATAGACGCTTGTCAGGAGCTCAAGACCTTCCCGCCAGATGATGACTGGAACGGGGCGTTGGAGCTCAAGGAGAAGTAGGTTGAATTCGCGGGTCCGCGGATGCGGGCCTGCGAACGCGCGTTGTCGCCGAGCACAGCGTCTACCCTGGAACGACGATGTCTTCGAGGTGACATCGTTCGTCCTCGGTTTCATAGTCGAACCAGCAGAATTCGACGGTGTACTCACCGGGAGCGAGGTCGAGCACAGTCCCTTCGACGTCGTAACAACAGATGCAGTAGCACGGCTCGGTGGCAATCTCCTCCTCCGTCAACCGGAGGAGGGATCCTTCGACGATCAGCGTGATGACGATATCGTCGGGACAGCAGTTGTACGTCGCGTTCCTGTGGAGCACGTGGAGCGCGTAACCATCGACTGTAAGCTCAATCACGTCGTCTTCTTCGCACTGCCAGGCATCGCGACCCGGCCCGGGCAAGCATCCGCTGTTTGAATGGTCTCCCATGTGTGGCGGACCGCGCACGAGGCCGAGCAAGGCCGCGACGAACGCGGGGATGTCCTCGATATCCGGCGTGCCGCTACAGTTGAAGTCGGCTCGTCCGCAGTTCACTTCCGGCCCCGCGACATCCAGAAGACAATACACGAAATCCTGGACGTCAAAGCCGTCGACCACGCCGTCGCCATTCATGTCGCCGAGGAGAACGACGCCCTCGCATTCGTCGGGGATGCCGTTGCCGTTGCAGTCTCGACTCCCGCCGCAGTTCGGCGGCTCACAGCCCGGTGCATCGCAATCAACATCGCACGCGTCGTCGATAACATTGTCGTTGCAATCCGTGTAGGCCCCCGAGACATCCATGTCGTAGGTGTTGCGCGTGTCGTCGGCGAGATACACGCGCAGGTAGAAGTCCGCGTCAGGTCCCAAGTTGACGTAGGTCAGCCATTCGTCGTCGGTGAAGCTCGTGGCGGAGGCGACCACCGCCCCGCCGCAGACGTCGTAGAGCTCGGCGTCGATGTTGCCGTACGAATCCGTGAAGCTCAGCAAGATGTCCAGTTGGGCGTCTTGCCTGAGCCTCAGGCGATACCAATCTTCATCGACGCCCTTGACCACCAGATCCTTGTTGTTGCCGCTCTCCAATGCCGCCGCGGCGGCACACGAGTCGTTGTCCTCGAAGGCGTCATCGCTGCCGGCGGCCAGGAAGGCCGAGATGCTCGGGTAGTACACGGAGAACTTGCCGTAGTACACGGGCGTTGCCGGATAGTCGCAGTTGACTTCGCCGGTGGCGAAGCTCTCGTTGCCGAACAGAAGCTGATCGGCCGGCGTTGTTCCATCGGTCCAGATGCCTGAACCTGCGGAGCCCCCGTCTACGGTGCCCAGGCCCAGATTGAAGATGACCTTGTGCCACCATGGCCCGAGGTCGGAAGCGTAGCAGTGGCCCTGGCTCCAACGCTTCCAACTGCCCTGTGGGTGGTGAATGGCAACGCAGAGGCTCCCCGGTGGAATGGAACTGGTCGTCCATCCGCTCCAGAACACGCCAGGAGGCAGGACGCCCTTGATCATCAGCAATGTCCAATTGCCATCGGTTGGGGTCCCCTCATAGCCGGAAGTGGCCAGCAGGTCGGCGTCGTAGCTGTACGCGCTGACCATGAGCTCTGGCTCGTCACACTCAACGTGCTGATGGAACCATCGAAACTCGGCGGTCTGGGCTGCCGTTTGAGTATGGATGTTGTGGGCACTCGTGAGGAAGTACGGCGTGTTGTCGCCGTTGTCTGTGGCCAGCAGTTGTCCGGTGCAAAGGTACCAGATCCCTTGCTCTTGCCACATGACCTTCGCCACCGAGTAGCTGACGTCCTCCCACTCGGGATAGTAGCACGCGGTGTCCGGCATGCAGTCCAACGGCTGGCGTGAACCGCGCACGCCGATAGGCCCGTCCAGGTTGCGAAACATGTGCCCCACCTCGTCGATGCCGAATGGGACCGTTTGGGCGTCCGGACGGCTGACGTGATACTCGACATGTGCGACATCGCCTGTGACCGTGCCCGCCCAAAACTCGCCGCTCTGTCTGGGACCCGCCTCGGCGTACGGACCGAATACCCGGGCCGGGCAATTCGGGGAGTACACGTAGATCTCGGCACCCGCCGGGAGGTGCATGCCGACGAAGTGCAGGCGCAATCCCATCGCCCCTTCGGCCACGATCGCCGCGGTCCAAAGCCGCCCGCCGTCCGGTGTGTCGCACCAGTTCCCAGCTATGGGTCCCTTCAACGGCCTACTGATTCCCACGCGCGGCGGACTGCCCAACGCCGTGTCCTCGTCGAGGAACGCCTGGACATCTATGGCAGCTAATCGGTTCGCAGGGAACTGAACCTCCGTCCCCAGTTTCAGCCGTTGTGACGGCGGCTCCACCGGCTCAACGACCGACACGTGACCGGCTGGCCAACCGACGCCCTTGCATGTCACCCCATCGGGCTTCGTCGCGTTCGATTCGTTGGCCCCACACTGCCCCGGGACCAGACCTGCGCCGCTGGCTAGCAGCAAGCCACAAACCGCCAGCATACAAACACTCGGAATCGTCCTCAGCGATTTCATGATCCTTCCTCGTTCCCCCAGACCTGTTGAGATTTCAGGACCGACCACATGCTGGATGATATCGGAAATGGTGCGAAGAACGCAAGGTAGTACCCGATCCCATTTGATGCTGCGGCTCACCGCCAGGCAATGGCAGTTGCCCGGTCTCTACACCGTCGAAGGCGTGGGGGTTCTCAGATGGGACCGGTCTGGGTCTGTAGGTTTTGGAGGAGTTCGAGGCACCGGGCATCACGATGCAGCATCGCGAGGCCGAACGTCCTGCTGATCCAATCGAACGTGGCATGGGAGTAGAACGCCACGTGCGTGGGGTCGCGGGCGTACCACCAGTTCTGGATGGTGCCGGGCCCCCGGTGGAATTGGGTCGTGATCGCCAGGTAGCCCCGGGGGCGGAGCAGGGCCAGGATGCGTTCCAACTCCGCGCGAGGCTCGGCGAAGTGCTCGAATACCTCAACGGCGACCACGGCATCGAACGGCTGTGACAGATCGGTGTCACGGGCGAAGACCGGGTCGTATCCGACGGCGTCGTAACCGGCACGGCTGAGTAGCTCGACCAAGACCGGTTCGGGTCCGCAGCCATAGTCCAGGATGCGGTGTATCCCGTGGCCGCATTGCCGGAGCAGGTCGATCGGCCGATTCAGCGTCTCCACGTAACCTGCGTCGTCGATTGCGTTTCGGTGTTTCCGGTAGCGAAGCTCCTGAGCCGCCGCGGACAGGTGCTGAGCAGCCGGCACGAAGATCAGATCGCACTGCGGACAATGGAGGAAATCCCGCCCCTGATAGGGTGGCAGTGGCACCGGAGTGTCATGACATAGATGACATTGCTGATCGGCCATCGCAGGGCCGGCTCGATCCGCGAGCACGAGGGACTTGGTGGCATATTCGAGCCGGCGCGAAAAAAAAAGCGAAATCGTCGCGTGCGAAAAAGCCCTTGCTTTTTGTAGAGGCTAGGGGGGCCTCTTCTTCCAACCCACCGAATCGTCGAGACTTGCGAAGGAACTTGCAATGCCTCGCCGAATCTCGGAGGCCAGTCTCATAACCGGCCCCGGCTGCGAACGTTACAGAGACACTACATTTTGTAAGCGCTCGTTTGACAGCCCCCATATCTTGGGCTATCTACGTTTTTGCCCTCAAGGGACAGGTAACCTTGGTCCGAAAAGTACCCCGAGCAGAGGTTCGGAGTGCGTGGTGTGTATATGGGCACCAGCGAGCGTGCCGTCCGTGCTCCACGGTGTTCAAGGTGCGGGGAAAGTGGTCGAGCTTGGTGGGAATCGCGATGGTCGACCTTCAGCCCGATGCGGGCAGCGCGGCTGGGGGGTTGCCTGTTTGTTGGCCCTGCGGGGCACGCGTCGAGCGGCAGGAAACAAGGAATTCGGTGAAAACATGGTTAGTGCCTCGAAGGAACGAGCTGCTTTACCGGACAAGGACGTCGGCTGCCGACTCCATCATGAGGAGATCTCCGATCTGACGCCGAACGCGCTGCGCGTGCTGCGCGTTCGGTATCTGAAGAAGGACGACGAGGGCAAGTGCATCGAGGCGCCGGGCGATCTCTTCGATCGCGTGGCCGGCACCATCGCGGCCGTTGAGCTGCGGTACGGCGCTGGCGAGGTCTGTCGCGGCGAGTGGAAGGCGCGCTTCAAGCGGTTGATGACCTCCCGGCGATTCATGCCCAATAGCCCCACGCTCATGAATGCGGGAAGGTCGATGGGGATGCTGAGTGCCTGCTTTGTGTTGCCGGTGCCGGATTCGATCGACGGCATCTTCGATGCGATCAAGCAGACCGCCTTAATCCAGAAGGCCGGCGGCGGCACGGGGTTTGCCTTCGATTCCTTGCGTCCCACCGGTGACTACATTAAGTCCAGCGGCGGCAGGACCAGCGGCCCCATCAGCTTTTGGCGGGCCTTCAGCGAGGCGACCAACGCCATCCAGCAGGGTGCTTTCCGGCGAGGGGCCAACATGGGGATGATGAATATTCATCATCCCGACATCCTCAAGTTCCTGCACGCCAAGCAGGACCTGACCCAATTCACAAACTACAACATCTCCGTGAAGATCACGGACGAATGGATGCAGGGCTTCCTGGAAGACGAAGACGCGCCGCATCTGGCCAGGAACCCGCGGGACGGCCGGGAGTGCTACCTGCCGAAGGATATCAGCGTCCACGACTATCGCATCACGGACCTCGTTCCGGTTGAGGCTTATGACGGCCAGATGCCGGTTTACACGCGGCGGGAGGTTTGGAATATCCTCGTCAAACAGGCGTGGCAGACCGGTGAGCCGGGCGTGGTCTTCATCGATCGAGTCAACGAGGACAACCCGACTCCTCACGTTGGCCGCATCGAGGCAACGAACCCCTGCGGTGAGCAGCCGCTGCTGCCGTATGAGGCCTGCAACCTGGGCAGCATTAATCTGGGTCTTTTCGTCAAGAGCGCCTGCACACCAGAGGCAGATCTGGATTGGCAGTCGTTGCGGCGGAGCATTCACGACGCCGTCCGGTTCCTCGACAATGTGATCGACGCGAACAACTATCCGCTGCCGCAGATTGACGACATGTGCAAGGCCAACCGCAAGATCGGCCTGGGTGTGATGGGTTTTGCCGACGCGCTTTTCAAGCTCGGCGTTCCGTACAACTCCGAGGAAGGCGTCGCCTGGGGCGGGCGGTTCATGAAGTTCCTCAACGACGAGGCCCACAACGCTTCGGAGAGGCTTGCGCAGGAGCGAGGCAGCTTCCCGAATTGGGCGAACAGTCATTGGGACACGAAGCACGATCGCCCGATGCGCAACAGTTGTACCACGACCGTGGCACCCACGGGAACGATCAGTATCATCGCGGACTGCTCCGGGGGGATTGAGCCGCTGTTCAGCCTGGCCTTCGTCCGAAATGTCCTGAAGGGTCAGGACGAAGGCGGGGCGCCGATGGTTGAGACGAATGAGACTTTTGAGCGCGTCGCGCGCGAAAGGGGCTTTTACAGCGAGGGCCTGATGGAACAGATTGCCAGGGATGGCACCCTCGCTCATATTGATGCCATCCCTGACGACGTCAAGCGCGTGTTTGTCTGTGCCCACGACATCGACCCTGTATGGCATATCAGGATGCAGGCCGCCTTCCAGGAGCACTGCGATGCTTCCATCAGCAAGACCATCAACTTTCGGCATGACGCCAACGAGGCGGATGTCGACAATATCTACAGGACCGCATACGCGTTGCGGTGCAAGGGCGTGACTGTTTATCGGGACGGCTGCCGCGCCAGCCAGCCGATGGCCCTGACGCAGTCCGATGGGAAGCATGAGCAAGGGCGTGAGCAGATGACGACGAACGGCGACGCGCCACGAAAGTCTTCGCCGAACGGGATCCAACCCGAGGGAGCTGAGATCTCCACCGAGACGAATCTTTTTGGCGAACGGATCACACAGATCAAGAAGCCGGTGCCGGCGTTGGATCCGAAGGAACTGCCGTCTATCACCAGCGGCGTCCGCATCCGCCAGCAGACGCCGTTCGGCAACATGCACATCCAGATTACGGTCGATCCCCGCGAGGAACGCGAGCTGGAGGTCTTTGCCCAGCTTGGCAAAGGCGGGGACATCGCCACGAGCGATCTCGAGGCCATTTGCCGGATGATCAGCCTTTGGCTCCGGGCTGGCGGTCGGATCACGCACGTGATCAAGCAACTGTCGGGCATTGGCTCGTCGCTTCAGATTCCGACCCGGCACGGGCGGATCATGTCGCTCGGCGACGGCCTGGCCCACGCCCTGAAGCGTTATACGCGGGCCAAGGAGCGCCACGGCCTGAAGGCATTGCTGCTCGGCGAGATAGATCCGGAGCACATCGAGGGATTGCCCGGCGGCGGCAGCAACGGTGGGAATGGAAAGAACGGCCGTGGCGGTGACATCACCATTGCTGCGGCCAACCGTTTAGCCGAGACGTCGCCGAAGTTGATGTCCCCTCGTCACTCATACCGGATCAAGTGCCCGGAATGCGGCGAGGACTTGGATACGGGAGAGAACTGTGTGAAGTGTCACGGTTGTGGGTATGCCCAATGCTGACGGTTCGCTGCGTAGCCCTTATGGTCCCCGCCGTCCCGGCCGGTGTTGGCACAGGCATCCCGCCTGTGGCACACTTTGGCTGCGGCCGGAGGCCGCGCTGTGCCACGGTGTTCTTCGCGAGCGGCGAAGGTTCTCAATATGAGTAGTACGGAGGGGTTTGCGATGGGGATGAGGCTGATCGCGGAGGCGGGGATCATCGAGCGTGGAGGTAGGGACGATACGGCGGAGGGGGAAATCGTGAGGGAGTGTGGTGTTTGGGCCTTGAACCAATGCCTCGGTCCGTTCGGAGAGGAACCGGACGGTTGATATCATAAAGGGGCGGGCCTTCGTAACACGCGCGGGAGTCGATCGAAGCACGGCTTCTTTCCCCTCCGGAAAGCGCCGGGAGTTCCCCAGTGGAGCCCGGCGCTTTCTTCGTTTTCGGCCTTCTTGGCTGTGCCGACATGCGCGCGCGGTGCCGATAGAATCTCGATACCAGCGGAATCGTGCCGAGGACTGTGCGTACCGTCGTGATGCCGAATCCACAACGACAAATCCTGCCTGATACTTCTCCAAAGGCAAGTTGGGACGGGCCATTTCATGCGATGCTGGTCATTCCGGTCGTGCTTGTCTCGTCGATACTCATCTCCGCGGGCGGCGTTTGGCTGGAGTTGCCTCACGCGGGGGCAGCGTTCTGCTCTCAGGCGAGGATCTTCTTCGTAGATCCCGACGACTACATGCAGGCGTATCGTGCGAAGCTGGTCGCAGCCGGCCAAGCCGCCCGTGTCCGCCACATACCGGACATCAACGTACCCAACGGAGTGGAAATGCACTGGACAGCGCCCATGGACTACTTCCTTGCGGGTGTGGGCATCCTGTTCGGTCCGTTGTCCAAACACACGGATTCATTCGGCTACGTGGCCGCGTGGGTGCCGATTTGTCTGGGCGTCGTCTATGTCCTATGTATGATCGCTTTCATGCGACGCGGCTTCGGGGCGGGACCCGCGATCCTGGCGGGGCTATTGGTCGTCCTGTCGCCGGCGTTTCACCGCGTCTTTCAGATCGGTCATCCCGATCATCACTGCTTGCTGGAACTGCTGCTCCTCGTCGCGTTGGGCGCGTGGATTCCACGGGCGAGCGCAGACGGGACCGCCGGTGCTCCCTCCACCGCCGCGGCAATCATCAGCGGCCTGGCAACCGGCCTGGCCATCTGGGTCGCGGCGCAGGCACTGTTCCTTTGGCTCGCGTTGGTCGTCGGACTGACATACGCTTGTCTGTCCGGCCCTCCCCACGCGCGGAGGATCTACGCCGATGCCCGGTTCGCGTGGAACTGTGCGACCGGCGTGGTCGTTGTCGTGGGCTTCTTCATCGAGAACTGGCCCGGTCTCAACGTCGTCGCCGTTGACAAGATCAGCACGGTGCACGTCGCGTTGGTTGTCATTGCATTCTTGGCCCCGGCTCGGTTGGGAAGCCTTCGCGCGGCAACGAAGCCTAGATCGAAAGGCGCTGCCGTTAAGGAACAGACGCCGCCCGTGCTCCAATCTCAAACGAACCGCGACATCATCTTTCTGGCGGCGATTGCAGTGTTTGTCATTTGGATGGGCTTGGCCCGGAGCCGTGCATTCGAGTACGTCAGTGGGTCGAAGTTCTTCCGGTGGCACGAACACATCGCGGAGTTGCAGCCGCTTTACACCCGGACGCTCACCGACTGGTCCGTTCAGCCGATGCATGACCGTCTGGGCCTATTACCATACGCTTTGCCCGTCCTGCTGCTGCTTTTCCTTCTGTCCAAGCAGGTGCCGCGCCCTGTCAAGTGCGCGCTCGGGTTGCTGGCTCCCACTGTCATGATTCTGACCGTCGTGCAGCGGCGCTGGCTGGATCATATCAACCTCGCCGTCACCCCGGTGGTCGTTGTCGGCATGTGGGAGTTGGCGAAGGCGCTGCTGGGCAAGGTCGGCTCGCGAATCTGGACAATGCGATTCCTGCTGACCGCGGCGGCCTTGGCGGTTCTGATCTATCCAAGCGCCAGGATCGTCACGTCGCTGACGTACGAGGCCGCACGACTGGCCAACAGGTACCAGGAACGGACCGATTTCGTTGCCCAACAGATCGCCGCTTACGAAATCGGGCATCCGTGCTTCAATCCGAGACGTCGGGCGATCCTCTGTGAAGAGGGCGAAGGACCGATGTTGCTGTACTGCACGGGCCTCCCCGTCGTGGCCGTGCCTTATCACCGGGCCCTGGACGGCGTGATCGAGGTGGCACGGTTCTACGCCGAGCGCGACCCGGCCGAGGCACGGTCTCAACTCGATCGGCTGGGCGTGCGCTACGTGGTCATGCCGCCGCGGGCACACGAGCAGTTGATGCACTTCGAGGAGATGGCCTTCGGCAAGTTGCGGTCGTTTGACCTGCCGACCGAGACGATCAACGAGTTCGGCCACATTATGCAGAAGCTGAACTATAAGCCGCACGAAGTCTCGCAGACGATGGCCTATCGCCTGGTGATGGAGCCGGGCGGCGATGTCATTCCCGACGTCGAGCGGATTGCCGAGATTCAGGAGGGCGCCAGGACGCCGGACGGAACGCCGATGAAGACCGGGTTGTTGTACGTTGTGAACGAACTACCACCAGACGATACGCCCTCAACCGATGAATAGCTTCGGCGCCGGCCGGTCCCGCCGACCCAGCGACAGACGAGGCCAGAACAACCGTACGATGGGCAATCCTGCCCATCTGTTGATCCGCTTCAGCGCAATGGATATCCTCAATCCGTCGTGAGCGTGTACAGCTCGCTGGGCTGGGCCTGTTTACCTCGCCGGGCCGAGAATCGTTTCTGAGCCCCTGTTCCTCGCAGGAGAGGACTCCTGTTGACGATGGGTGCGAGAATGGATTCTCGCACCGGCCGGCTAATGCAATTGCCTTGGGATATAGCCATGACAGAGAAGGGGTCGCCAGCATACATAGGAGACTGCACCCATAAGAACGTAGCATATCGCTGTCGCACAAAGCGGATCCGGCATTGGATCCTGACAAAATGGCTAGCAGCCCGTGGTGGAAGTCCTTCCGACGCAGGCGTCAGAGTGATCACGCGGCGGCCGGAATCTGAGAGCAGCGACCCATCGGCA
>JAFGQA010000331.1 GCA_016935885.1 Phycisphaerae bacterium
AGAATCGAATGCCGCCGGAAGTGTCACGGGCCCCAGGCGAGACGCCTGTGCCACAGTGATCCACCACAGGCGAGACGCCTGTGCCACAGTGATCTAACAGAGGCGAAACGCCCGTGCCACGGTGATCCTCCGCAGGCGAAGCCCCTGTGCCGCGGCCTTCGGACGCAGTCGCGGAGCCTGCGCCACAACCGTGGCCTGCGCCCTCATAACCGTAGCCTGCGCTCCAAGAAAGGCATCGCGTTTTGCATCGTATGTCTTGTGGGCTGTTTCCTGTGTCTAGGCCAGAGCGCCTGCGAAGTGGACGATCCTCTGCTATGGCCGGGCCGCGAAAGCTTGCCGTCCATATCGGACGGCTACACCTTGGTGGCCCGGATCGCCCACGTCACCGACACCCATATCGTCGATGAGGAGTCGCCAGCTCGGTTTCCCGGTGCCCAGGAAATCGTGCCTCCCGCGTGGCGACCTTACGAGGCGTACTCGACCCAGCTTCTCGACGGCATCCTGCGGACGGTGAATCGCATCCATGCCTCGGGCCGAACCACAGACTTCCTCGTTCACACGGGCGACGCATGCGACAACAGCCAACTCAATGAACTGGCGTGGTTCCTTGGCGTCTTCGATGGGCAGGCGATCGACCCGCTGACCGGGCCCGACGACCGCCCCGCCGAAGCCCGGCCGGACCCGCTGATGGACCCGCACGCTGCCTTCACCGCGCAGGGGCTCTATGAGAAGGGCATCCACGGGGATCGCCCGTCCATTCCGTGGTACACGATCGTCGGCAATCATGACGTCTTCGCGATCGGCGTGTTTGCCATCTTCGAGGATGTCTGGGGAAGGCGCGTGGCTCCGTTGCCGCTGCCACGCCGGCCGGGCCTCCTGCTGCCCGCGGTCCTTGATCCGCTGGCCTGGTTCTCACACGCCCACGTCACGCCGGGGAACCCGGGGCCGCCGTGCCTGTTGGACTTTCCCCAATTTGTCGAGCCCAACCCGGACCGACGGTTCTTCAACCGCCGGGAGCTGGTCCACGCCATGTTCTCCACGGTCACCGGGCCGGCGGGACATGGATTCACCGACCCGGAGACGGGGCCAAGCTGGTACAGCGTCGCCCCCGTGCCGGGCCTGCGGCTGATCGGCCTGGACACCTGCCAGCCGACACACCAGATCGGGGGCTTTCCCTATCAGGACGGCTCGATCTCGGCCGAGCAGGTGGCGTTTCTGCGGACCGAGTTGGACGCGGCGCGCGATCGTGACGAGCTCGTCATCGTGGCTTCGCACCACCCCAGTGCATCGCTTTGGACCGGCTACGGATCGGCGTTGGCCGGGTCGACATTCCGAGCCCTGCTCAACGAGTACCCGAACGTCGTGTTGCACTTGGCTGGGCACAACCATCGCAACCGCGTCATGGACCGAGACGGCTACATCGAGATCGAAACCTGTTCAACGTTGGACTCGCCCCAGGAGGCCCGGCTCGTGGAAATCTGGCGGCACGACACGGACGGCACGGTCGTCATTGCGTACGAGATGTTCTCACACTTGGACGATGAACTCCCACCGCTGGGGAGCGACCCGCTGCGAGCCCTGCGCGCGGCGGCCCAAGCCATCGCCATGAAGAATGCCGGCGCGATGTTACGCCAGGACGACGTCGAGCCAAGTGGCACAGACGCCCGTGGCAGCCCAACGGACCGCAACGGCTTGTGCCAAGTTCGGCACAACTTCTGATCGATCCGGACAATGAGCCGCGCTCTTCGCCATTCGAGGGCGTGCCACTTCCCATTCACAACCCGCCACTCGCCATTCGCTATTCCTCATCCCGCCCGACCTCCTGCCGTCCAACGAGTTGCAGGTAGTGGGTGTGATGAACGGCCTGCGAGTGCGAGGTCGCCCTCTGTGATGCGCGCATCGAGCCGTGGGCCAACTGCGTAGGTGGTAAACTGGATCGCTGACTTGTGCCGTCCTCGCCGCTGAGGTTCTACTTCCTCCCCGCGAGGATGCCCATGAAACCGGCGGCGGCGGCGATCACGATTGAAGCGCCCAGCACAACGATGTGTACCGTACCCTTGGCGATGAAACCCAGGAAACTGGGCCAGACGCCCTGAATCTGGGCCGCCGTGGCCAGCCCCATGAGTGCCAGGGCAAGGACGCCGATGATGGCGCAGACGTTCAGGGGCACAGCGCCGGCCATCGTCGTCGACGCCGCGACCCGGCGTGCCGCTGGCGTCGCCGCTACGGCGACTTCGTAAGGCTCTTCCTCGGCTTCTGTAGCGACTGTCACGACCTCGCTGCTATCATCGACCTGTTCCGCTACCATCGCCCCCGCATCCGTCTCCGTCTCCTCGGCATCCGCCTGGGGCGAGATGACGTCCAGAAGCTCGGGGCCAAGACTCGTGTCGTCGCTCTCACGGGTCAGGTCCAGCAGGCCGCTGCCGCTTCCGACCGAATCGAGTTCCTCCACGCTTGCGGCAATCTGCGTCTCGCCCATGGGGTCGGCCTCGATGGCCAAGTCCTCATCGTCGAAAACGCTGATGCCGACCTTCTTCGCCGGCTGCACGGCCTCGCCGGCAGCCAGTTGCTCGTCGGGCTTCCTCTCATCGAGGCCGGCGTCCAGGCTGATGATGCTGGAACCCGACAGACCGAGGTCGGGAACGCCAGGATCCAGGAGGACTGCCTCGGCTTCCGCCGTCTCCGCCTGCGGCTCGCCGGCCGGCTCCAGGTCTATTTCAGCCGCCATCGCCGTGGGTTGAGCCGGCTCCGGCTCCTTCGGCGCCGCCGGCAAATCTTCCGGAATGTCCTCGATGGTTAGTTCAGCGGGCCCGGCAGCCTCGGCCTTGGCGGGGCCCTCGGCCGGCGCGGCCTTCGCTGTAGCCTCCTCCGCCGCCTCGTACTCTGTTGGGCTGCCGTCAAACAGCGGGCTCCCGTCCAACAGGCCAAGCCCCGAAGACGCGTCCGCCAACTCCGACAACGCGGAGGCGAAGGATTCTGCCTCTTCATCTTCGTCCCCGGCGGGCGTAAGATCCGCGGCCGCGGCAAGGTCCACGATGCTGCTGCCTTCCTTAGCGGCGATTCGTTCGACTTCCGCTTGCTTGTAGAAGACGTTGCCCGCGTCCCGGACCTCGCTCAACTGCGCCTCGGCGACCAGGGCCTTGACTTCATCGGTGGTCTTGCCGAGCCTCTCACAAACCTGCTCCATTGTCAGATAGTCGTTTGCCATCGCTGCAGCTTCCTGCGCTTGCGGCGCCTACGCGGCCGGCTTGCGGCAAGCCGGACCGGCAGGTTGCCATGCTTCCTTCAGATCAGGTCCCTATTGCCTGTCTCCCTCGTCACGGTCGTCGATCGTCCCAATCTTCCCAGTGGTCAAAGCCCAAGGTGGCGTGGCAGCGTGCCGCACCGGCTTGGGGAACCGGCCCTAAGGTGGAAAACCGGGGATGTTCGTCTCAAGTGCCTTCTCGTCACCATCGGCATCGCCGGGCGCGATGACGCCCCCATTGATCCGTTCTTCGATGCGGCTCTGACCCGTCACCAGGACGCGTATTTCGTCCGGTGTCGGCACGTCGTTGGCGTACTCTTCCAGGTACCGGTCCCAGCGGAAAGAGCGGGCGGCAACCAGCTTCAGCTTGCGCGTGCCGGGCAGGTACTCGTAGCACCAGATGTTGCTGCTGTCCACGTCCATCATGAATAGGCCGTACTGGTTCTTGCCGAGTTGCCCAGTGAAGGCAAAGACGCCGCGCGCTCCGACCATCGGGGCGTCACCGTACACCTGCTGGACGACGAGTGGCTCCGTCGCCCGCAAGACCAGGACCGTGGCAATGATCGCGAGCAAGATCGCGATGATCCACAGCACCGTCTGACGTGGCTGCGGGACTGCAATCGCCACCGCCTCGCTTCTGTGCTCTGGTTCCATCGAACGTATCCTTAAGGTTCAGTGCCCCCGCGCTGTGCTCCCCAGCACCTTATTATATGAGAAAAGGACCGCTCCTCAAGGCCGTCAGGCCAAAAACCATTCCAGCGGGTGCGTGACAGTCTCGGCAGGTGTTGTTCAGAGCCCCAAGCGCCAGCGCGGGGTCCTCTCGGACAGGCTGCAGGCTTTCGGACCCACTCGCTTGCGCTCGGGGCTCGGATCAGGTGCCCGCCGCGGGCGATATCACGCTCCAGTTCGCCGATTCGCAAGCCGGCTCAACTGTCACGCACCTCACTCCAGCCAGCGGGTATACGTCCCGATTCTCAGTCGGCTCCGACTTGGCAAGGCCGCGCCGCCGCTACTGCCGCTGGTGCGAGAATCCCTTCTCGCACCCGCTTACGGCGGGAATCCCCTCACACACATCGACACACGGGGCCCAGAGAGGATTCTCGGCCCAGCGTGATTCCACCCATGGCAGCCCGGGGCACACACGCGATCGCTGGTGCGAGAATCCCTTCTCGCTGGTGCGAGAATCCCTTCTCGCACCCACTTCTGCATGGAAGCTGTGGCGGAACACCGCGCGCGTCCCTCCTTTCGCAGGGCGAGCAGGCCGGGGTCCGTGATACTTCCGGCAACATTCGATTCTGGGTGCCACGGGCGGCTTGCCCGCCCGTGCGGTCTCTCTGGTGGGCGCACGGGGCATACACACTGGCAGGCAAGCTGCCAGTGGCACCCGCCTAAACTGTCACGGACCCAGCACGCCGGGGCGGCCGCCCAATCGGCATTCAGCCCTCCCCCGCCCGGCATTATACTGCCCGCATATGGGCCCCGAACATGACAGAGAGCCTGTTCGCTGGTGTTCGCGGACGATCCGGCCGCCCGCTGACATCGCCGCCCTGCGACAGGCGGTGGCCACCCGTCCCCACGGGGTGATGCTCGAATCCGTCGACATAGACGGATCATGGGGGCGGTACTCGATCTTCGGCATCGAGCCCGTGCGAACGATGACGGTCGCCTGGGAACCTGGAATCGACCCTTTCTTCCAGTTGAGCCGAGCGTGTCGGCCTTGGTGCAGATTGGAGCCGGAACGGGACCTGCCGTTTGTAGCCGGCTGGGTCGGCTATCTGGCTTACGAGGCCGGTCACTTCATCGAGCCCTCGGTCCGCGAGCCGGCCCGCCACCAAGTCTGCCCGCCGGCGTGTTCCCGGACTGACCGAATCGGTGGGAAGTCGCCGCTCGGTGCGTCACCAGTCTCCTACTGGGCCCTGTTCGACACGGTGCTGGTTCATGATGGCCTCGCTGAGCGATGGTACGTCGCGGGCGCGGCGCTGCCACCCAGGCTTGCCGGCCGTCAGCGCCCGCCGGTTTCCGTCCGGCTGGACGCCTTCGAGCGGTTCGTGGCGGGTGGCCCGTCGGCTGTCAGCGATCGGCGATCAGCGGGAGCGACGCGGGGCGACAAGCCGACCCATGCCGCGCGGATGGCGCCGGCCAACGCCACGTCGAGGACGCTGCCCCGTGCAGCCCGAACATCGGCCCGGACATCGGAGGATCGAATACCAGTTCCACGACTGACGGCCAGCACGCCGACAGCCAGCACGGTGACGGCCGGCACGGGCCAATGGAGCTTCTCCCGCGATGCTTACCTTGCCAAGGTCGAACGTGCGCTCGAGTACATTCGCGCCGGTGACGTCTTCCAGGTGAACCTTGCTCGTCGGTGTTGCTTCGAGATGGAGGGGCGTCCGATCGACCTGTACCAGCGGCTGTGCGCGGCCAATCCAGCCGCGTACGCTGCGTACTTGCAGATTCCAGGGCCCGAGGGTCCGGCACCACTGGAATCCTCGAATCCTGGAATCCTCGAATCCTCTGTGGCCATCCTGTCCTCCTCGCCCGAGCTGTTCCTCCATCTTCGTGGCGGCGCCGTCACGACGCGGCCGATTAAGGGCACACGGCCCCGAGGCGAGACGCCCGCGCTCGATGCCGCCGCCCGGCTGGCCCTGCGCGAAAGCGAGAAGGACCGGGCCGAGCTGAACATGATCATCGACCTCGAACGCAACGACCTGGGGCGCGTCTGCGAATTCGGCACGGTTCGCGTAGTCCATGACGGCGAAATCGAGACATTCCCGACCGTTCACCATCGCACGGCGACGGTGACCGGCCGTTTGCGCGGCGACGCCGATGCGATCGACCTGCTAAGGGCGACGTTCCCCGGCGGGTCTATCACCGGCGCCCCCAAGGTCCGGGCCATGCAGATCATCAACGAGTTGGAACCCGACCCCCGCGGCCCGTATTGCGGCACCATCGGTTACATCGGTCTCGATGGCGACATGCAGTTGAATCTGGCGATCCGAACGATGACTGTCCTTAAGGAGGATTCAAGGATTCGAGGATTCGAGGATTCAAGGGATGCTGCCCGCGAGGCCACTGTTTCCCTTGAACCGTCGGTCCCCGGCAGTCCTGGACGCTACTGCGTGCGCCTGCACGTTGGCAGCGGCATTGTTGCGGACTCGGATCCCGAAGACGAGTATGAGGAGTTGCGGGCCAAGGCGGCGGGCATGTTGGCGGCACTCAGCGAGAACACCCGGCCAAGATCGACCAGCCGAGATGTCGCCGATCCGAACGAAGGCCGCCCAGGGCGTCCATGTGGCGTCCATGCCTCAAACACGCCCGCCCAGAGAGCCCCCGACCTTGGTCGGGGGGCAGCCACGCAACCGGTGGTCATCAACGGTCCACCGAGGACGGAGCCGGCCGAGGTGGTAAGGCCGGCGTGACGACAGGGCGGCGAGCCGCCGGTTTCGTACCGCCTCGCTGGCTCCGGGAACCATGAAGGTAGAAGGCCAATGAGCGCGAAGAACGAGAAGGTCTTCCTGAACGACCGGATCGTCCCGGCGGAGGAGGCCTGCGTTCCCGTTTCCGACGCCGGGTTCACGCACGCGGTCGGCCTGTTTGAGACACTGCGGGCCTATCATGGACGAGTCATGCGCCTCTCGGATCACGTCGAGCGAATGACGCGATCGGCGGCAACGCTTGAGATGCAGATAGCGATCGCGGGCGACACGCTCGATCGCGCCATTCGGGAGGTGCTTGCGGCGAACCATCTCGACGAGGCCCGGCTGCGCGTGACGGTGACGCCCGGCGCCGTCCCAAGAGAAGGCGATTCCTGCGAGGTCCCCCCGCGGCCGACGCTCCTGATTACCGCTCATGAAGTAAGGCCCTATCCCTCGGAACTGTACAAACACGGCATGAGGGTCTGCATCTGCCCGTATAAGCAGAGCCGGTTGGACCCGCTGGCAGGGCATAAGACGCTGGCCTATTTTCCCCGGCTGCTCGCCATGAAAGATGCCGCGGAGCGAAAATGCCACGAGGCCCTGTGGTTCAACACCGAGAACCAACTGGCGGAGGGCTCGATCTGCAACGTCTTCACCGTCCACGATGGCCGGATCGTCACGCCGCCGTTGGACACACCTATCCTGCCCGGCATTGTTCGGAAGGCGGTCATCGAACTGGCCCAGGCCCACGACATGCCGCTGGACGAGAAGCCGATCAACATCAACGACCTTCTGGCCGCGACCGAGGTCTTTCTGACTGGCAGCGTGATGGAGATCATGCCGGTCACCGCCATCGAGAGACACCGGGTCGGCGAAGGCCGTCCGGGCGATGTGACGCAGCGCGTGCGAGAGCTGTACGCCGATCTGGTGACCAAGGAGTGCGGGTGAGAAACGTCAAAACGCCAAAACGCCAAAACGTCGAAACGCCAAGACGTCGAAACGTCAAAACGCCAAAACGTCAAAACGCCAAAACGCCAAAACGTCGAAACGTCGAAACGCCATAACGTCGGTGAGACTGCAGCGCCACATCGCTCGTAAACCGTCGTTCGGACCCCACGGATAGCCATCCGGTACGTGTTTAGCGTCCACGTGGGGTGGCATGCAACGCCGTGAACTGTGGTTGGTTACGCGGCGTTGCAAGTCCTTTGTGCTCTTGACCTTTCGCGTTTCGTGGCCCTTCGGA
>JAFGQA010000332.1 GCA_016935885.1 Phycisphaerae bacterium
ACCACCCGGTAGAACCGGAACTGGTTCGTCAGCGCGTTGGCGGTCAGGTTGTCGGTCCACGTGGTCTCGTCGGCAGCACCCGTCACCGGGATCCGATTCGTCCACGTCAGACTGTCATCGTAGCCCGCCGCGTCGGCCGTCTGAACGGTGTACTCGACGCCCGCCTGCGAGGTGAACGTCAGCACCACGTCCTTGGCCACCTGGTCCCAGTACACATCGGTGATCTCGATGTCGTCCGGGTGGATGAGCCACGTGCCGATCATCCGCCACCAGTTGAAGTCGGCCTCGCCGTACACGTGCCACTCGGGTACGAGCTTGGCACCCATCGCCAGACGGTAGTTGGGCGTGACCGAGAAGGTGTTGCCACCTTCGTCCCACTCGGCGAGCGGACGGGTCCACAGGAGCGTCGCCTCGGTACCCTCGTCCTGGACACACCAGATCATCGACGAGAGTGCCGTGTCCCAATGTGGGCCCTGATAGTTCGGCATCTCGTTGTCGAGCCACCAGTCATCCCACCACTTGCGCATGTCGCCGGGCGTGGTCACGACGACCTTGCCCGCCGAGTCAGCCAGCGGTGACCATGAGTCGAACGTGTAAGTGCCCCAGTTGTCATCGGAGTTCCAATACCCGCTTCGGCCATCGATCTCCAGGTCCTTGACCCATTTGACCGATCCGTTGATCGTGTTGAGCGCCACGAGCTTCGTGACGGTAAACGGGCTGGCGGGATACATCCCCTCCCAGAAGTCATTGGCCTTCCGCACGACGACCGCGTAGAGCGTCTTCTGGTCGTAGCTCAAGCAGGGCGAACCATGCATCCCGTACTGCGTCCAGTCGCCCAGCATGGTGACCCACTTGATCGCCATGTCGGAGTTGACGTACGGCCAGATCGCCTCTCCCCACTCGATCGGAGAAGGCACAGGCGGTGTCTCCTGATTGTCGGCCGCATACGCGGCGTCAATCATGTAGATGCCGACGTCGTTCAACGGGTGGCGTCGTTCGCCCCACCACCTCTGCTGCGACTTCGTGACGTAGACGTTGTTGGTCGAGTCAACAACTGGGAATGCCTTCATGGCGGCCCATTCCCACGCGACCCAGTCCGGGTGCGCGTCCAGGTCACTCTCGAACAGGCCACGGCCCATGCCGATGGTCCAAACCGTCTCGTTCTGAACGCTGTCGGCTCGGACCGTGTAGCGTTCGGCGGGATGCCACGTGGGCCAGAAGTTCTGAACGATGACGAGCTCGCCTTCATCGGCCAGCTTCATCACCGCCAGGTATCCCTGGCTCTCGGCTCCGTCGATTGAGCCGAACTTCGGGCCTCCCCAGCGTCCGTCATTCTCCTCGCCCGCGGTCCAGATGATCTCGCAGGACGTGTCGAGGTCGCTGACGACCATGTATGTGCGGCGCCAGGGGTCAAACTCCAGATTGTGCTCGGACGTCCAGTCGTTATAGTTGTCGCTTGCAGCATCGTGGTACTCGAAGTTCGAGTGGCACGCAATGCTCAGCAGATCCCCGTTCTCGAGAATCGCCTTCGGACCACGGAAGGACACTCTCGGGTTGTACCACTCGCCTTCGCCTCCCGCCTGGTTCGTGTAGAAGTCGAGGTCGGCATGGAGGCTCCACAGCACCGCACCGGTCTCGGCATTGAGGCAACCGATGAGGGCGCGGTCCCATTCCCACCTGGTGGCGAAGTAGAACCGTTCCGCGTAGGTGCCGTCCACCGACAGGACGCCCGGCTGAGGATCGAGCTCGAGCGAGTTCTGGGGCGCCTGTGGCTCGGTCCAGCCAGCAGGCAGAAGCTCGAACAACCAGCCGCCCTGATCGACCGGATTCGGATAGTGCGATCCTGGATCGATGTCGTACGGTGCTGCGGCCCAAGCCATCTGAAGCCAAGCGTACGGCGGGTTATAGCGGCTGTTCCCCTGGAAGAATATGAACCCGTTGTCCACCCCGTCACCGTCAGGATCCCGGTGCAGGTTGGCGAACAGCGGCGCATGAAGCATCTGGTACGAGTAATGCCAGTGGGTGGCAGAATCGTACGCGTAGTTGTCCGCGTCCATCTGTGGGAAGCTCATCGGAATCGGCAGTGTCGAGGTGCCGACACGACGATTCGTGCGCTGAATCGTTGCCCACACGCGGGTGTCAACCACGTCAACGGTGATGTCGCGCGTGACGGTCGCCGCGGCGCCGTCGGTGATCGTGATCTCGACCGTGGCCGAGCCGATCTCCGTCGGTGTGCCCGTGATCGTGCCGTCACTGTTGAGCGTCAGCCCCGTCGTGCCCAGCGTGCCGTCGCCCGTGCCGCCGTCGCCCTTGCCGGCCGTAACGGCCACGGTGTAGGGCGCCGTGCCGCCGAGGATCCACAGCTCGCCGTCGTACGCGTGGCCAACGCTGGCCAGCGGCAGGCCAGGCCCGAGCTGCAGGTCGGCCACGTTGACGTCGATGTCGTACTGCTTCGTGCCGGACGTTATCCCGTCGTCCGCCTTGATCACGACCGTGTATTGCCCCGCCGCCGTCGGTGTGCCGCGGATGTAACCATCATCCGAGATGTACACGCCGGGCGGGAAGGCGCCGCTGTCAACGGTGTAGACCACCGCGTCAGGGTCGAACACGGCTGTGCCCTGGATGCCCTTGACAAGCAGCTTGTAGCCCTTGCCGTACGGCCAGTCGCCGTAGACCGGGATGTCCTTCTCCAACGGCCCGATCTCAGCCGGTTCCAGGATGGTTACCGGCGGTGCGTCGTTCATGTACTTCGTGACACCGCCGCCGTTCTGGGACGGAACGATCAGGTCGCTGTTGCTGTCCTGGACAGGGCCGCCGTACCAGCCGCCCTCCAACTTCGAGGACGACATCCAGTTCAACTCCAGCATACCCTCGGTGCCGTTGTCCGTGAAGCGGAAGACCTCCGCGGTTACCGTGTCCAGACCGGACACGTAATACTTGCCGGTAGGCCCGATCAACGGGACGGCGCCGCCGTGCGCCACGCTTCCCCAGAACCACCACCACGGCGCTCTCATCGCGTCGTCGTTGGCAGGCGTCGTCCACAGCAAGTCGCCCGTGGCCGTGTCAAACGCGTACCACGTGGTGTAGTGGAACTGATAGACCCGTGTCTGGTCCCGGTTGAGCGCGATGCCGCTCTGGGACTTCCCGTAGACGGCGGGTTCGCCCTCGACAAGCCTCTCTGTGCGGGTGTCCCACCGCAGGACGCCGTCCTCGTCGTACGAGGCGATCGCCTGCACATCCACCGCTTCCGTGTCGTCGTAGCCTTCGTAGTAGAAGTAAAGGTTGCCCGCGTCATCCACAACCGGGTAGCTGCCGCTGTCCCACGACACAGCAGGTGGCGTGGTCTGGCTCGAGACCGGCACCTGCCACACAACACTGCCGTCGGTGGTATCGAGCTTGGAGAGCACCTGCCGGTCTGAATTACTGCCAGCCGCATGCCACCCGTCATCGTCAACGTAGTCCAGGGTGACGAAGTAGGTGTTGAGGTTGTAGACAGCGTCTTCCTCGGGCGACAATGCGAGCTCACAACACTGAGCCTGTTGGCCCGTGTAGCGCCCCCACACGATGCTGCCCGAGGTGTCGTTATCCTGGATCTTGTAGACGTAGCCGCTGTTGGTCGTGGCGATATACAGGTCACCGTTGGCGTCCATCTTCATGCGGGAGCCCGCAATCGCCGGGCCAAGCTCCTGCCCGCCGACGGTCTCGTTCGGGAGGTTCACCGTCCAGATGATCTCGCCGGTTGTGACGTCGATCTTCCAGATATCGCCCGAGACCCAATCCGAGAGCACAACGGGCACGTACCAGTACACGTTGCCGCCGACTTCGCCAAGGCAACCGCCCGGGTTTATCCAGTCGGCTTGGCCCTCAATTTGCCAGAGCCTGTTGCCATCGGCGTCCAGCGCAACGTAGGCTTCCCAACCGCCTCCAGAGATGACGTAGATGTTGTCATCTGCGTCAATGAGCGGTGTGCACGCGACGCCGGCCCAGTCGCCAAGGCCAACCGACCACACCATGTAGGGTGTCGCTTCGTACGTGGCCGGCGACAGGCATTTGTTCTGGGCATCGATCCCCTGCATCGGGACCGAACCCACCGGACCTGCCACTGCCATGCCGGCCATGAGTGCGATCGCAAGTGCGATCACAAGCACTAGTGATTTCTTCATGATGACTTCCCCTCAACCAGATGTCTTGTAGGTAGAAGGACTCTCTTTCTGGCCCCATCGCAGGAGCCTACATCGCTCATGTCACAGCCCTCCTGTAAGCACGTCCTGGTGTTTGTTAATACTTGAAAAGTAAGTCATTAAGCCCAACGCACGCACCCCCAAACACAGAACTCCAGAGAGGCGACGTCCTCGACGCCATGGAACGAAGAACAGACCGATCCCCCGAGGAAACACGCTGTAGCCAAGTGCCAATATCGCAGGAGGAAACACGGACCGCTTGCGCGGTCACGCTGCTGAGGTTCCCCTGCGAGAAGACCGCCTCTCTCGACACTCGACCTTCCTTTACAGGGTACATATTAGTCCATACATCGTGCAAAGTCAAGTGATGATTGAGCATTTATCGTTGCCTGTTGCTCTGACCGGACTGTGTCAGGGCCTGCTTGGTTACACGTGAGTCCACGATCGGCGACCACCCGATCTCCATCTGGCGAGATGCAGCGTTGTTCGTCCGTCCCGTCCCGGTCTTGCCGGGGCTGTCACAGTGCAGTCCTACGGAGAGTGCTCCCTGCGGCTTCGCGAGCCGCTCGACTTCGGGAAGGGGGCTTCGGAGCATGATTCTGGCGGCGTGTCGTGGCTTTCAGTCGCCGCTGGCTGCCTCGATTTTTGTCAAGGCGGCGCGGAGGGTGCGAGCAACAACGGCTTCGGATTCCTCGACCAGCAACGCCGCGCACAGCGGCGCGCCTGTTGGAGGGGCCGTGTGCCCGTAGGCCAGGGCTGCGTGGACGCGGACCACGGGGTCGGCGTGGACGCGAGATCGCTTAATGTGCATGGCGGCTGCCGCGTGGCGCCTCTGCCCCAGCGCGTCGAGAGATGTCAGGCTCACCACCGGCACTGGCTTCTGCTGGTCGAGTCGGCGGGCGATCATTCCCGCGCCGCGCGCCGGACAACAGCTCGCAGAGCGTGCGCGCGTCGGCGCCCAGCCATGAGGCGTCACGGCCCCGCGTTCGAGCAGCAGTCGCAGTTCCGGCCGGTCCATGCGCGCCGCCTGCCCGAACCCGTGGTAGACGTTGACGAGCCACCCGCCTCGATCGCAAGCATTGCTTGGGCATGGTGCAGGAACGGCGGCGTGGCGATGTAGACGAGATCAACG
>JAFGQA010000333.1 GCA_016935885.1 Phycisphaerae bacterium
AGACTGGTCATCCCCGTCGGCCACAGGGGGGCGACGCTACAACGAAGCGTCAATGGAGCATGCACGCTCAACCCTAAAACGCTCTAGAAACCACACTGCACGGAGTCCTTCGTGCGATAGCGCAGAAATCCGACGATCACCGCGAGTGACGACAACATCAGCGCACGCCGCGCCGGATCACGCTACCAACGACGCACATCTCACAATGCGATGACAAGCAGTGGTGACGTCAGCCAGATAGAGGTGCCGTCCCATTCACCGCTGAGTTGCACGCACATGGGGGCCTGCCGGCTTGCCGTTTGGCGGACCTGCCCGCGGGCAGGCGGGTCAACCGTTTACGTTGTTTCTGCTCGGCTCCCAACGAATCGCCCTGCGGCCGTCACTCTACAAAGCCCTCTTTCTGAAGGATCCTCAAGATGGCCTCGGCCGCAACGCGGTGGCCATTGGGATTCCAGTGGGGGTCATCCTCGAAGCAGGTTGGAAACACGGTCGTGTTCTTGAAGTCGTCGAGCAACGAGTAACAGGGAAAATCGACGCGGACGCTGTACGATTCCAGCCACTTGAACGGCTCCTCAACATAGGGGCCGAAGACCGTATAGAAGTGCGCCTCGCAATTCCTGGGGCATTCACGATCGTTGTACTGGAAGCTCCGCGGCAGGCAGATCAGGATGAAGTCCGCATTGAGAACGTCCCTGCAATACGCGTGGATGTTGCGGATGTTCTTCTCGGTCTCGCCCATGTATTCGAGACTTCGCCCCAAGGCCTGGTTGGTCACGAAGTACTTCTCGTCCGGCACGATGGCCTTGCGTCCACGCAACCACTGCCAAATGTTCTCGAGACGCCACCGCCTGTGAAGCTGCGCAACATCCTCCAACACTCCGATCCTGTGAGCCAAGAAGGCGGCCGGCGACACTCCCCTTAATGGCTCGCCGATGAGATAGCATAGGTCGTCGTAGAAGTCGGTCATGTCGAGGCACAGAATGACGAGACGCGGGTGATAACTCTGTCCGATGTCCTTCAGCAGCCTGTAAGAAAGCAATGGGCTGGAGGAAACCCAGCCGAAGTTGACCGTCCGGACCGGCACTGCGGGATCTCGGGCATTGATCATCGCCTCCAATTGAGTGGGGAAGGCATCCCTCCCATTCTCCAACTTCTCCCCGTAGGTGAACGAATCGCCAAGGAAGATGATGTTGAACTCATCGGGGCTGAAATCGCAGGCTTCCCTGTCGCACCGGATGCCGTCCGAGTTGATGCCGGCTGCTTGATTGGGCCTCATCCGGTGATCGACGTCGAGATGGTGCGTTTGGGCAATGCGCCTTCGAATAATCATGCCGCCAAAGTACTGGAGGGCAGCGAAGGACAGGAGGCAACTCACCGCACAGACAATGATCTTTCGTTCTCGCTTGTAAAAGATTTGGTAGGCTACCCAGGTCAGTCCGCCGATTACGATGGTCGTCAGGAAATCAGTAAAAAGAATGCCGCAGAGCAGGTAGCACGCGGCGAGGATGTACATGTTCTTCTTGTCGTTGCTCACGGGACCGGACCACTCACTAAATCGTCGGGTTCGAGTTGAAATACAACACGCTCCATGCGATCGCCGCCACCGTCAACCACGACCGCCGCGGCCCCATTGTCTGCGGAGCGATCACCACCAGCCATATCGGAGCGTAATCCAACATATAACGATAGTACCCTGGCTGACAATATCCCGTATTGTGATAGCAGATCAGACCGGCAATGACCAGGAAAGACGCCAACATCAACATCTGGCGCAGTTTATCCCGCCACCAGCGACGGGCATCGTAGATCACGAACAGCAATAGCGGCGTTGTAAACCAGATGCTCGCGCCGTACGAGTCCAGCACCGGCCGGATGCCGTATTTGCCCATCTCCCACCCCGGCAACTCGAAATTCATGAACCAGATGTTCCGCCCGATGAACTCCGGCGAAAACAGGGCACTGCGGCCGCGTTGGGCCATCTCGTCTATCCGGCCTTCGTAGACGTACGTGTAGCCGCTATCGAATGGCGAACCAAACTTCAACGCGTTGAGCACCATAGGCACGGCCAACGTCACCACCAACGCCGCTACCGCCGCGATCATTCGCCGCCGCCGCCAGCCGACGTCCCACTGCCACGCCGCCCACAAAACGGGCACGGCGAAAGCGATCGTCGTTGGCCGCGACCAAACCGCGATCACCAAGCCCACCAACGCACCGGCTATCCTGCGACGCCCCAACAGCGAAATCGCGATCAACATCAAACCCGTCTGCGAGAGCAGATGGTTGATGTGGTGGATGCCCCCGATGCGCGCCGCCGCCAGGCAGGCGATGACAGGCGTGCCCGCCATCCATCCCAATGTCAGCAGGGCCGCCCAGGATGCCTTCCCCGTCGCACGAACCAGCGCCCAGAACCCAAGCAGCGGCAGCGGCAAGGCAACCAGCTCGACGTACCACGGAGTGTAGAAGGTCTCCACCGGATGCCCCTGCCGCTGGGCCAGCACCGTCGCCCCGTACGCCAGGAACGTGAACAACGGCGGATTGACACTGTAAACACGCCCTTGATATAGTGCCGAGTCCCAAACCCGCTCCTGGATATCCAGCCGACCATCGTACCAGGCCAACGCCTCTAGGAAGTTGGTGTTGCCCGTGGACCTGGTTAGTTTCCACTCGCTGATTCGCGCCTTCGGCCCAACGACCACATGAACGGCCACCAACAGCAAGACCAGGCAGCCCGCCACCCTCCATGGTGATTCGCCCGCCGCTTCAGGAAGATGCGTGCCGTCGCATGATGCTTCGTTGTCGGACACGCCCATGGTGGACCCTTCATCGCCGAACGACCCAGCCGGCCTGCCAGGATCACCTGACCGGCCATCCTTCATGCCAGGTTCATCCAGGCCTTGCCCCACGGCCCGCCCCGTCGCAGTTTCTCAAAGCCCCCCGACAAGGCTACCCGTGGTACTACCAACTGTGGCGCCGCCGTCAAAGCGAGTGGAGACGCAGGCTTCATCGCCCAGACCACAGAACAAACGTTGTTGCGAGGCTATCAGGCGTCGCGCGAGAATAACATGATCGGTTGTGCCGCTCGGCTGGCTTGCCGTTTGGCGGACCTGCCCGCCGGCAGGCGGATCAACCGCTTACGTTGTTTCTGCGCGGCTCCTTACTGATGTCTGAATGGCTAATGAAGTGCTCCACAAGCTCTCGGATGGCCATCCGTGGGCCTCCGGCGGCAACCAGGTGTCTCCTTGACCATTCAAGCTTCAATAGTCAGTTTGCTCGGCTCCCGGAGTCTTCTCGGCCCCGTGGTCCGCCGCGTTTCGCTTCTCGACTTTCGACTTTCGACTCTCGACTGTGCTATCGAATAGATCCGACCTCGCCATCGAGACCCGATCGTTCTGTGGGTCCTTCAGTATCTTCTTCACGTCCTCCGGCTTCACGCACTTGTGCAGCTTCTCGTTGATCAACACGCACGGTCCGTGATCGCACGCCGCCAGGCACTCCTCCGTCATCAGGCTGTATTCGCCGTCTGGCGTCGTCTCGTGCTCGTCGATGCCCAGCTCCTCCTTCAACGCATTCAGAACCGCCTCGGCCCCCATCAAGTGGCACGACAGGCTCCGGCACGCCACGATCACCTTCCGCCCCTTGGGGTGATCCCAGAAATGGGTGTAGAAGCTCATCGTGTCCAGCACCGCGCTCGGCGGGATCCCCAATACCTCGGCGATCTCCTTCATCGCCTGCGGTCCGACGTGCCCCAACGCGTCTTGCACGATATGCAACGCCGGCAGCAACGCCGCACGCTTGGTCTCGTACCGCGGGAAGAACGAACGAATCTTCTCCTTCACTGCCTCGCTCAATACCGGCTCGGTGTCTTCAGGAATCACAGGGGTCCGACGATCGACCGATTTCCATGCCATGGTTGCCTCACCTCTAAGAAACTCACACTGACCCATTCCTGGAACAAGAGCCGCGGACTTCGGTCCGCGCGGCCCTCCGCACAGGTGTCAAACGGCGGAGCGTGATCGTGAGCTGCGCCTGCGACCAAAAGCCCGCACGGGCGGAGGCCCGCAGCCCGTGGATGACGCATCATCGTGCACGGTCATTGGGCTTCGTGTCCCTACGCGACACCCACCGCCCACCGACCAAGCATCGCGAAGTAGGCCACGCTCCACGCCACGCACGCCAGCGTTGCCCACCGCCGCCAGCCGGTCGTCAGCCACGGCGCCCCCACCACGAACCAGACCGGGATGAAATCCAGCGCGAAGCGGTAATAGCCATACTGCCGCTGCCCGGTGCCGTGGTAAACAAGCAGCGCCGCGATGATCACCATTGAGCACAACATCAGGATGCGTGCCGGCACCTCCCGCCACCACGTACGCACGCCCAGAAGGATCAGCACCAGCAGTGGGGTCGTCAGCCACATGCTCGTGCCGTATTCCGACGGCTGCCAGGATAAGGTGCCCCTCTCCGCCGTGCCCCACGGGACCGCCAAGTTCATATAATACGCGTTGCGCCCGAGGAAGGCGGCCGAAAACAGCCCGTGTGCCCGGGTGCTGGCCGCCAACGCGTGATCCCGACCGACGTAGATCAACTCGTATCCATTGCGGAGCGGGCTGCCGAACTTCGCCCAGTTCAACCCCATCGGGACGGCCGCGATTACCGCCAACCCGACCAATGCCACGGCCATCCACCACGCACGCGATGCCGTCCACGTCCCCCTCACGAGCGATGCACCGTTGTGACGTTTCGACGCCTCGACGCCTCGCCATTTCGCCGCTTCGCCGTTTCGACGTTTCGTTGGCTCGCCTCGCCAGACTACCGCCAGCAGTGCCACGGCGAAGACACCCGTCAACTGCCGGCTCCACGCGGCGATCAACAAGCTGAGCAACATCAACCAAAGCCGGCGACGGCCAAGTAGTTCGCCTGCCAGCAGCAACAGGCCGATCTGCGACAGCAGGTGATTGATGTGATGCACGCCATCGTGCCGTGCCTCGTCCAAACACGGCAGCACCGCCGTGCCGCCGAGCCAGCCAATCGTCAAGACGGCCGCCCAGGCCGATTGACGATTGATGGCTGACGACCGACGATTGACACCTTCCGGTCCGCAATCCCCAATCCCCAATCCGCAATCCCCAATCCCGCGGCCCGTCCGCCGGTAGAACACCCAGTAGCCCACCAGTGGCAGCGGCAGCCCGTACAGAACGAGCGGCAAGACCCGCATCTCCGGAGGCGCGCGCAGGTCGGCGCTCAACTGTCCAGGTGCCGTCGCGACAAAGCCGATGATCGATTGGAGCGGCGGGAAAACATTGTACACCTTTCCGGTCTCGGCGACGTACGCCGTATCCCACAGCCGGTACGGCAGGGACAACTGTCCGTGCCACCAGGACAGGCCCTCCAGAAAGGCGGGGTTCCACGGCGTCGTCACCCTCCATCGCAGCCACCCGGCACCGAGCCCATGGACCGATTCGAGCACGACCAGAACCGCGACAAACCACAAGACGACCGGCCAAGACGACGCCCCGGTTCCCCACGACCATCGCCACCGCCACGTCTTCCCTGTCATCACGTCCCATCACAACGCAACGTCCAATCCATCACGTACCCCCCGCCGCACTTCCAGCACATGGATCCAACAGTTGCCCCCCACCTCCAAACCTTGCCATCTCCCTATCGCCATGTTCCGACTGGAAAGTCTCCGTTTTCGGCCGTCAACATGCCTACCTGTCCAGCTCCCCGGCGATGATGTTCAGGCTCCCCAGCACCGCTACGACCTCGCTGATGCTGTGCCCCTCAACCAGCTTGGAGAAGCACTGATAGTTGATGAAGCTCGGCGCCCTTGTCCTCGCCCGATAGGGACACTTCCCGCCGTCCGACACCAGGTAAAACCCCAACTCGCCGTTCGCCGTCTCGTTCGCCGCGTACACCTCTCCGATCGGCGGCTCGAGGCCGCGATTCACCATGATCTTCTGGAAATGATGGATCAGGCCTTCGATCGAGAAGTGGATCTCCCGCTTGTCCGGCAACGTCACGCTCCCATCCGGCAGGACGTTCACCGGCCCCGCCGGGATGCTGTCCACCAGTTGCTCGACGATCGCCATCGACTGGCGGACCTCCTCCAACCGAACCAGGTATCGATCGTACGTGTCCCCATGCGACGCGATCGGCACCTTGAACGACACGCCACTCGATCCCTTGCCGTCCCAGTCGTTCCCATAGCACAGATACGGCTCGTCCTTGCGAAGGTCGCGCTTCACCCCGCAGGCCCGCGCGATCGGTCCCGTCCAGCTCCATGCCACCGCCTCGTCGTGGCTCAGCACGCCGATGCCCTTGGTCCGCTCCACGAAGATCCGGTTTCGCGTCAGCAGCGACTCGAAATCCTCCAACGCCTGCGGCATACGTTTCAGAAAGGCCTTGACGCGAGCCGGCCATCCGTCCGGCATGTCGGACATCAGGCCCCCGACGCGGGTATAACTGGTCGTAAACCGGTGCCCGCAGATCTCCTCGAACAGGTCATAGATGTGTTCCCGCTCGTTGAAGACATACATGAACGCCGTGAAGCCCCCCAAGTCTAGCCCCGCTACACTGAGCGTCACCAAGTGATCCTGGATGCGGGCCAACTCCGCCACGATCGTCCGGAGCACCTTGCACCGTGGCGTGGGGTCGATCCCGAACAGCTTCTCGCACGCCGTGTGCCACGTGATGTTGTTGGCCATCGGGCTGACGTAGCTCATGCGGTCCGTGACCACGACGTACTGGTTGTAGTCTAGGTGCTCGCCTAGCTTCTCGAAGCCGCTGTGCAGATACCCGATGTGCGGCGTGCAGGCGACGATGATCTCCCCGTCCAGCTCCAGCACGAACCGGAGCGTCGTATGCGTCGCGGGGTGCTGCGGCCCGAAATTCAGCGTCCACATATCCCCGCCGATGTCCTCACGCTCCAGCGACGTCCCGACGTTCCGACGTCCCGACGTCTCCACGTCCTTCGGCATCGTTGCCATTGCCTGCTCTCCGACTTCCCAATGTGGCACAGCACCAACACACGCGCCGGATCGGTAACGCCCGCCAGCGATCCCCAGTTATCCGGGCCTTCCGACCGTGTGCAGCACATCGTACAGGACTTGTCGAGGTTCGCAATGGACGGCGACGACGGGCAATCCGGGGCAACAGGCGGAGGTCGCACGAATCCCACCCGGGCTGCCCAGCCAGAAGACCGGCGCCAGAACTCGCTACCACGGTTGCGTCCTAGAATCTGCTCGGCGCCCGGGCCACAAAGGTCTTTGGATGCATCCTAAACCCACGGCCTGGTCCTTTCGACATGTAGACCGGTGGTTGGGATCCGCGGCTTCCTTGGCCTTCGTGGCCATCTGTGGGGGGAGTTCATGAACTGGAGCCGACTCTACGAGCTACTCCAAGGCAACCGCCAGCTCCTTCAAGATCCTGCGATCGCCGGCCTTCTCGAGGACCGCCTCCGCCAGATCGAGACCGCTCAGGACCAGCTCGAACAGGAGGCCCTCCGGTGCGACCAGTTCCTCGACATCGCCGACGATTTCGCGACACCCGCCCCCCAAGATGCAGAACACTGAGACTCCCTAACGAGCCACGGACCCTGATCGTGTGACACTCGCACGTGCCATCACTGCCTCGTCCCCATTAATCCCTCCTCGCCATCTGTTCTCGGTCAGCCTTCCGAAGAATCATCGCGGTCTTGCACACCCGTCTCATCCCATTCGCAGACGGGCCAACCCAATTCGAATCGCCGTTTCTCGTCCTGCTGTAACGCCGCCTTGAACTCCGAATCCGTGAGCTTCCTGACCGAACCATCCGCGAACAACACATGGCGCCTGTGCCCGGAAAACATCCTCAAGTCCGCCAGGGTCCATGCCCCTTTCTCGAACGCGAGGACGAGACTCGAATCTTGTCGCAAGGAGCCGACACCGGGATGGTAGATATAAGAAGAATACGCTGGACCCGTTGGCGCGTAGATCGCTCCTGGGTCGCAGGGCGAGATGTATTGTTTCCTAGTCGTGTAGTCAGCCGCTTCCAAGTCGCTTAGACAGGGGGGATACACACCAAGATCCCGGTGATACAGCACGATCGTGTAGCCGATGCTCTCCAGGTTTGCGACGCTGATCGACGCTTTGCTCACGTTCCGCACGACTGCCAAGGAATGCCGGCACGAGAAACCCGCGATAGACAGCAGAATGACGGAAACCAGGAACGTGCCCCACAGGCGCGGCCGACTGGGCCGTTGGTTGGCCTCGAGTCACCTGTTCATGTCTCGATAAACGGCGACCGAACACATGATCAAGACCACGGATGCCGGAACGATTCCGGCAATGGCGCTGAGCATGAACAGACCTCCGCGCCCGAGCATCGTCCCGGCAAGCATGAGAATCGAGACAAGGATCAACCACCACGCCCGTCGTAGGAGAGGCTCCGGTAGCTTCGGTGTCGTCGCTTCGCCGACACCGGCATAATCAAGCGTGGTCCGCTCAGAACGGTCCGAAGATCGCCGCGTCTCTTCCTCGGTCATTTCCTCCGCCCTTCACGCAACGTGCAAACAAATCACAGCCCCGGGGCGCAGGTCGTCATCCCTTCCGCCTTCCGCCTTCATCCTTCATCCTTCATCCTTCCAACGTTCTCCCCACCGTTGACCAGCCAGCGGTGACCTCACTATACTCGAAACGCCTTTTCCAGGAGCCCCGGACACAACTGGCGCCCATCATGTCCCAGATCAGGAAACTCCCTCCCGCCTTGGTCAACAAGATCGCCGCCGGCGAAGTCATCGAGCGGCCTGCCTCCGTCGTCAAGGAACTCATCGAGAACGCCCTAGACGCCGGCGCCACGCGGATCGACGTCGCCTTGGAAGAAGGCGGCACCAGGCTCATCCGCGTCAGCGACAATGGCCACGGCATCCCGCGCGACGATCTGCCCCTGGCCGTCGCGCCCCACGCCACCAGCAAGATCTACACCGACGAGGACCTGTTCAACATCCGCAGCCTCGGCTTTCGAGGCGAGGCCCTGGCCTCGATCGCTTCGGTCAGTCACCTGCGCATCTGCTCACGCCCCGCCGTCCAACTCGAAGCCTACGAATTGACTGCCGCCGACGGCACGGCCGAGCCACCCAAGGCCTGCGCCGCACCCGTCGGCACCACGGTCGAGATCCGCAACTTGTTCTACAGCGTCCCCGCCCGCCGAAAGTTCCTCCGAAGGCCGCCTACCGAATTCAGCCACGCCACCGAGCAGTTTGCCCGACTCGCCCTGGCCCACCCGGATATCGCCTTCACCCTTAGCCACAACGGCCGCACCACGCGAAACCTACCCGCGGCGGGCGAAACGTCAAAACGTCAAAACGTCGAAACGTCGAGACCCGCAGCTCACGACCGTTCAGCGTCCATTGCCAACCGCCAATCCCTGGCAAGTCGTCGCGCCCGCATCGGCGACTTCTACGGCACTGAACTCGCGGAATGCCTCATCGCGATCGATTGCGAGGAGCGTGGTCTCAGGATCGAAGCACTCATCGCGCCGCCGGATCAGTCCCGCGCCTCAACAAAATGGCAGTACGTCTTCCTCAACGGCCGGTTCATCAGCGACCGCCGCATCGGCTATGCCGCCCGCGAGGCCTTTCGCGGCCTCGTCGAGCACGACCGCTTCCCCGTCGTGTTCATCTTCCTGACCACCAGCCCGGACCAGTTCGACGTCAATGTCCACCCGACCAAGATCGAGGTCCGCTGGCGCGACGCCGGCCTGATCCAGTCCCAGGTCCTCGCCGCGATCCGCGAGACGCTGCTCACGCACAACCTGACGCCCCGACTCCGCACTCCCGCTGACGGTTATCCCCACTTCCCCATTCGCAATCCCCAATCGGCAATCCACGATTCCCCGACCCAGACCGATTTGCCCAGCCAGCAAGGTGTCCGCCAGGCCGTCGCCGACTATCTCAAGTCCATCGACCCAACCCAGGCCCGCATCGAGTTTCGGCCGCCACCATTCCCCACGCAGAACATGCGACCCTCCATCGCCAACACCTACGCTTCGCCGCGACAGAGTGCGTCGACAGACCACGCGCAACAACCACCTCCAGGCGGCCCCAACCTTGGCCCGGGCGTGTCCTCAATGGATCAGCTAAGTGATCCAACGGACCACAACGATGCCGCCCGCGCGCAGGAGGTCTCGGGTATCAGTCCTCAAGCTCCGAACATCGAGCCTCAAGCCTCACATTTCCCCAACGACCCCGGCCGCTGCGTCATACAGATCCACAACACCTACATCGTCGCCCAGACCGACGAGGGCGTCATCATCGTCGACCAGCACGCCCTTCACGAGCGCATCCTTTACGAGAAGTTCCGCGAGCGAATCCTGGCCGGCCCCCTCGAATCGCAACGACTGCTCATCCCGCAGACGATCGAGGTCCCCCCGCAGCAGGCTCAGGCCGCCGAACAGCATCAGGACTTGCTACGCGGACTCGGCATCGAGATCTCGACCTTCGGCGCCGGCACGCTCGCCGTGCAAAGCTTCCCGACGCTCCTGCACAGCGTGGACATCAACAGCTTCGTCGTCGATCTGTTCGACAGGCTCGCCGAGTCTGGCCATGCCGAATCCGAGGAAACGCTCGTCCATGCCGTCCTCGACATGATGGCCTGCAAGGCCGCCGTCAAGGCCGGCGACCCGCTGAGCACCGAGGAAATGGAGGCCCTCCTCGCCCAGCGTCACCTCACCGAGAAACACTCCAACTGCCCCCACGGCCGCCCCACGACCTTGCAGCTCTCCACGCGCGACCTGGAGAAGCAGTTCAGGCGCATCTGACAGACTGCAATCCCAGCGCATCTGCTAGACTGATTTGGATACCGATAGACCGATTGAATGCTCAAGAAGAGCCACGGTCTTACTTTGCCATGACGCCTTCATTGGGCCCGCGGCGGGCGCGCTCTACAGAAAACCGTCTGTGCTGGCACACGCGTCAGTAGGCCCCGCGGCCGGACAGGACCGCCGGAATCGTCTTGAACAAGATCTGCAAATCGAGCGAAAGCGAACGGTTGTAGATATACCAGGCGTCGAGCGCCAGCCATTCGTCGTACGGAATCTCGGTCCGCCCGCTGACCTGCCAAAGGCACGTGATACCCGGCTTGACCGTGAACCGCAGCCTTTGTTCGGGCGTGTTGGTCCGGACCTCATCCAGTGGCAACGGTCGGGGGCCGACCAACGTCATATCGCCGATCAACACGTTGAAGAGTTGTGGCAGCTCGTCGACGCTCGACCGTCTCAGCCACCTGCCCACGGTCGTGACCCGCGGATCGTCCTTCATCTTGAAGCAGGGCCCCGTCGGCAGCGAGTTGAACTTGCGAAACAGCTCCTTGTCGTCCTCCGCGCCCGCGTACATCGTCCGGAACTTGTACATCGTGAACGCAGTCCGGTCCCTGCCGACACGCGGCTGTCTGAACAGGACCGGCCCGGGCGAGGTCAACGCGATCGCAATCGCCGCCAGGAGCATGATCGGCAGGGCCAGGATCAGCGCAACACAGGCGATGGCAACATCCATCATGCGCGAGGCGATGATGTAGCCACGATCGACAATCGGCGTGACAGCGATTTGTGGGCCGCCGACGGCAAGTACTGGCTCGCCGTGGCATGCCGTCAGCGCGATTGCGGAATGCCTCGCTTGATACATCGCTTTCCTCTCCTGATGTCGGGGGCTTGACCGCTATCCCTCCGATGCAGGGGCAGCCTCGCCCTCGTTCATCGCGGCTCGCCCACGAATCCGCCACCGTAGTGTGTTCACCACGAACATCGGGTTGCCCACCAGGTAACGCCGCCACTTGCCGACAGGATCCACCATCAGGCGGAACACCCACTCCCCTCCGACGCGGCAAAGCCACGCCGGCGCCCGACGCTCGACACCAGCCAGATAATCGAACAGCGCCCCCACGCACCAACGCACCGGCACGTTCAGTGCGCCGGCATTCTTCGCCAGCCAGCACTCCTGCCATGGACTGGACATTCCGACCACAAGCACATCCGCACGGGCGGCGTTGATGCCTGCCACAATGCCATTCGATTCCTCGGCCGAGAAATACCCGTGGTGCGTGCCCACGACCCGCAGACCGGGCGAATCACCCTGCAGCCGCGCCGCCGCCTCCTCGGCGATGCCCTCCTGTCCACCAAGCATGTACAGCGACAAGCCAGAATCGGCGCACCGCCTGGCGAATCGCGGAAAATAGTCCGCCGCGGTCATCCGCTCCGGCAGCGGCCGTTCGCTCCAACGACTGGCCCACACGACCGATGCCCCGTCTGCGTACAGAAGGTCGCTGCCCATCAACACGGCCCGATAACGAGCATCTTTGCAGGCCAGATTCACCGTATGCGCGTTGGCGTAGCAGACGGTCGTGCGCGCCCCCAATCGGGCCCGATTGACCAACCACGCGACCAATCCGTCCGCCGTCAGCGGCCGGATCGGCAAACCCAGCACATTCGTCGGCGGTGGCGCACTCTCGCTCACGCCTGCGCCGCGGTCCTCCAAGGACGGATTCCTAGCTGGTTGCCGCCGTGACACAAACACGTCCCCGTCCCCTTTGTGCAAGCAGACGCCTGTAGAAATCGCTGTACCTGGCAACAACGTCCCGAGCCAGAAAACGCCCCTCGATCGTTCGCTTGGCGGCTGCCCCCAATCGCAGCGCGGTCGCGCCGTCGTCGACCAACCGGGCAATCGCGGCCGCCAATTGCCGCGCGTTCTCCGGCTCGACCAACAGCCCGTTCTCCTCCGCAACGACTGCCTCGGGGACCCCGCCCACCGCGGTCGCGACGACCGGCCGGCCGATGGCCATCGCCTCCAGCAGCACGTTCGGCATGCCCTCTGATTTAGACGGCAAGCACAGTACGTCCGCAGCGGCATATACCGGCCAGACGTCCGGATAGAACCCTGCGAGCAGCATCATCCCCGTCAGGCCCCGGTCGCGAATCCTAGCCTCCAGATCCACGCGATCCGGACCCTCTCCGACCACCACCACGCGCACCAGCGGGTGCGTCTCGCGCAGCACCTCGGCCGCATCAATCAGCGTGTCAAGGCCCTTCTCGTAGCTGAGCCGTGCGACCGTGACAACCAACGGCACTTCGGGGCCCACTCCCCATTCGCAACGCAACGCCGCAACCCGATCCGGATCAATCGCCTCAGGCGGATCCACGCCCGTGTGGATCACCGTGACGCGATCAGGAGCCATATCCAGGCGATCCACACAGTCATCCTTGACAGCCTGTGACACCGCGATCGCATGCGTCGGCAACCTCGAGCACATCGCGTCCAGCAATCGGTCACACCGCCTGCGCCGCTGCCGACGATACTGCCCCATCGCGTACGCCGTCGACACGATGATCGGAACCTCCGCCCACCGTGCCGCCGCGCCCCCGAACAAATCCGCGCGCAGCAGATGCGTGTGGACGATCTCGCAGCCAATCTCCGCGATCAGCCGACGCGCGCGAACAATCGCCCGTGGATCTCGCTCATCACGGACGTTCAGGTTGTACGTGCGGACCCCCATCGCTTCGAGCTGGTCGCGGACCGGACCGCCCGTATAGAAGCAGGCCGCCGACAGTCGAAACGACCCCCTGTCCAGATAGCGCGCAACCTGCACGAGCCACTTCGTGTCGGTCTTGATCTGGAAGGTCGAAACCAGGTGCAGCAGCGTGGGCGGTGTCCTTTTTGACCCTGTCGGAAGGACGGTGTGCATGCTTTCATTCCCCCCTCAACTGCGTATCTTATCGGCAATCGCTCCTGCTTGCAAGCGTTGCCGCTGCACGCATAGAGGACGCCAGTCCACACGTGATGCGCGCCGCCGTACTCTTTGACTGTACCTAAGTCTACAAACCCCCTGAGCCTTGCACAAATCCGCGCGGCGGCAAGCCGCCCAAGCCAACATCGGCCAGGAGGTTGGTTAGATTCCCCAATCTCGCGACCTACGGGCCCAGGCAGCGACCCGAGCACCTATAACCATGTGAACAAGTCCGCAAACCGGCGCACCATTTCGTCGATGTCGTATCCGATGGTCACCTTCGCTCGGGCCGCATCCACCATGCGGCGACGCAAGCCCCTGTCGCCGGCCAGTTCCCCCATTGCATCGGCCAATGAATCGACGTCCGCCGGTCTTATCAACAGACCCGTGCGCCGATGCTCGATGAACTCGGTCATGCACCCCGCGAGCGGTCCGATAAACGCACAACCCGCCGCCGCCGCCTCGAGCATGGTCACGCTGTAGCACTCCTGCTCGCTGCACAGACACGATATGTCGATCCCCGGCAGCAGCGCCGCGACGTCGTCACGTTCGCCGAGTAAACGGAGCACCTCGTGATCAAGCCCAGACGCCGCGGCTGCGGCCCACACCGCGTCCCGGTGCGGACCATCGCCGATGATGAAGAAACGGAGATCCCCATCATCTGCCGACAACTTCCGCGCCGCCTGAATGAACACATCGTGGCGCTTCTCCCGCCGAAGATTGGCGATGATCGCAATCGCCACCTGATGATCGGCAAGGCCCAAGCGCCGGCGGGCCTCCGAACGTCGCGCCGCATTGACAAACTGATCGATCTCAATGGCGTTGGGGATCACCGCGATCCGTCCAGCCGGCAGGTGCTCGTGGCGGATCAAGGCCAGACGATGTTTCTCGCCCAACGCCACGTACGAATCCACCCATCGATACAACAGCCGGTTGACACGCTCGAAATGCCGCTCACCCGACCTCGGAAACCAGTGCGACCAGACAACGACCGGCACGCCGAGCAGCCGCCCGGCCAGCGTGGACCAGAACATCCGGTCCCCCCCGCTGTGCGCCGCGACAATGATGTCAATACGGTTGTCCATCGAAATGCGTTGAAGCCGCAGCAACACCGCCCCATCCAGCTTGAACCTGAGCAGCCGATCGAACACCGGAATGCCATGCCTGCGGCTCTCCTCCGCCAGCGGACCGGCATCCTTCAGGCATCCCACAAACGGCTGAATGCCATACCCCCGTAGATGCCTGGCCAGCGACAGCAGCATCCGTTCCGCCCCGCCAGGTTCCAGCCGGTTTGTGATGAACAACACGCGCCTGTCTCGCACGCCTGGCGGGCGCCACGCCATGCGCTGATGTCGCCCACCACTCAGCCTTGCCGCTTCGCGATCGCGTGACCGCAGTATCGCCCCATTCGGCTTTGCCGTTTGGCGGACGAGGGGCCTCGTGCGAACGCTCGCCCGCAACGCACCGCCCGCTCGTGCGACGCGAACCGATTTCCTCTCCATCCCCACCCGAACCGCTGCCAGGAGTCCCTCCAACATCCCACGCAACTCGTCCAAATGGTCTTTGCGAGATCCCACTACTGCCCAGGCCGCGTGCATGGCCCCGAGCACCGCAAGGCCCCAGCCGATCACCAGCCACTCCCCCGGCCCGAGGCGGCACGTCTTGCGGAGGATATCAAGGTAGTTGTAGCTGGTCATGAAACCCAGTCGCCGACCGCCGGCACGCTGCCCGGTGTCCCGGCGGTGAACCACGCGCGCCCGCTTCGCCCGCACAAGCCAGAATCGCGGCGCGAGGCGGTAGCCCATCTCCCGATCCTCGCCCAAGGCGTACTCCGCCAGACCTTCGTCGAACCGGTGCTCCCGAACAATATCGCGACGCAAGGCCATGGCTGCACCGGACAACCACCGCGCCGCAACGGCCGCTTCCGGCCGATTCAGAATCCGCGGCCGCGCGCCCGTTGGCCGTCCGCGCGGATAGACGCGCCACCAACCCGCCACACGATAGCCGAGTTGATACAAACGCCCCGACAGCGTCGCAAAGGACGGCTCCTCCACCGTGGCGGTTACCCCGACCACGAGCGGATCGCCCATGATTCGGCCGATCTCGGACAGAAGACCCGCATCACAAGTGACATCGTCATCGAGATACTGGAGAATCTCGCTTTCCGCGATGTCAGCCGCCAGATTACGGGAACTCGTTAGGCCGGACATCCTGGAGCGTACGTATCGCCATGTGATGCCAAGGCCGTGACACCGCCCGGCCAATCGATGCTGGATGTCATCGGGTAAGTGTCCGTCGTCGATAATGATCAATTCGTCTGGCAGACGGGTCTGCGTCCAAATCGATTCCAACGTCTTAACCAGGGCCACGGCCCGGTCGCGCGTGCAGATGACCACGGCGATACTCAAACCGTCGTCGGATGTCCGGTTTCGTGACGTCACGCTACCACGCACTGTTTCCAAATCAGCACCGCATCACGCACGGCCCAGCCCGCCGAGACGCCGTTGCCACACAGCCACGATGTAGGTGACCATCCGGCGGCGTTCCTCGCACGTGAAGACCAACTCGGTCCGCCAGGCAAGCGCCAACAGCGTGACGACTCCGACAACCAGAATCCACGGCTTTGCCGCCAGAAGGACCACCGAGACAATCACCGTATGCGTCCCCCGGTCGAGTCGGCACCGCTCGGCCCGGATCAGCATGACACACATGACCAACGCAAGGCCGATCGCGAAAACACCGCACCAGGCCGCACTGTCCAACCCCTGCGGATCGGAGAAACCCGTCGCGCAGACGGCGGATGTGATCGGCGCCAGCCACCGCCACACGGCCTGCTCCTTGACCGCCGCCAGACTGGGGCCGGTCAGCCAGAAGGCGATCAGCACGTTCGCCGCAACTCCCACCGCCCACGGCCAGAATATGTGACGCGTCTTCTCGATCAACTGGAAATGAATCGGCAAGAACGCAAGACAGGCCCCGATCAGGAAGAACAACAACTGCAGAGGCAGAATGGACGCACCAGGCGCGTACTCGGCCTTGAACATCAGAATGACCAGATCCTTGCCCAACGCAATCACGGCACAGAACACGAGCAGCGCCAGCCCCGTGCAGCGAAACGCCAACGACAGTTGCCGCTCGGCTGCCTCTCGTCCCTGCGACTCCCACGTCTTGGTCACCGTGGTCATCACGACCGTGGAGACAGCCACCGCACCGATCAGGATGAACTGACCGATCTGCCGCACGGCGATGAACACGCCGGCCGCTTCGTGACCGTGCACCTTGTTCAGAAACAACGCCGGATAGGAGACAAGGAATTGCCACGTACCGCCAGCCAGCATGGTCCAGATGCTGAACCGCAGCAGTTTGGCCACCAAGCCATCACTGGCCGCTGCCTCGTGCTGAACCGTCCACCGTGTCGTCACGCGTTTCAGACCCACGCCGAAGAACAAGATCGGAATCGCTAGCGACACACCGTACAGACCCGCCAGCACACGTGCGCTGAGATGGCCGCTCAGGATCGCCACAACGCTGGCCGCCAGGAATAGCGCGCCGTGTGTGACTTCCATCATCGCCAACGCCGCGAACATCCGCAGCCCCTTCAGCACCGCCAGGAGGTAGAAGTAAACGACCAACAATCCGATCACGACCGCAGAAAGCCGCGCCAAGTGCTGGGCGCCCGCGCTGAACTGCTCGCGAACCGCCGGATCGGCGAAGACCTGGGCATAGAAAAACTCCCCGAGCACGGACGAAAACGCGATGATCAGCCCTGCGCTCACCGCCGTCACCACTATCAACAAGCCCAGCGATCGCTTCAGGAACGACCACAACGACCGGCGCGCCTCGTGCTGCGGCACATACCGGGTCACCGCCTCGTTTAGGCCAAGGCTGCACACGGGCGCCATCACGTTGAAGACCAACAAGATGATGCCAAACAGCCCGAACTGCTGCCTCGTCATCCACCAGGAAAGCAGCACGATCCGACCGAAGTTGATCAATCGAAAGATCACCGTCGCCGGCAGGTACATGCCCAGTGCCCGCCCGAACGGTGAACTGCGAAACAAGCCCGACGGCGCATCGATCGACGATGGACGATTGGCGATGGACGATTGGGGACTGGCGTGTTCGGATTTCGGCGATCGCGAATCAATGATCGAGGATTCTCTCTCCGCGTCCTCCGCGTCCTCCGCGCCTCCGCGTAATCCCCCCTTTCCTCTAGAAAGCATGTGGCCCCCGTCGATTCCCCAGCCCGATCGGCGGGAAACCGAGACGCGGCCGAATGGGTGCTGGGCTCAACAGGATGTCCAGCGCAACGGGCACAGCGCTGAGACCAAAGAACAGACTGTTGGCAAACGGATTGTCGCTAGTCTCGCGGAACGTGCCGTCCACGAAATACGCCATCGCAAGGATCCAATACAGCACAAGCATGTCGCGATTGATAAACCCCGACCCGCAGGACGGCAGCTTCCGGTACAGCCGAACGCTGCACCGCAGCAGCAAGATCATCATCACAACGTACAACAGGATGCCCACCGCACCCGTCTCGGCCAGAATGCTGAGAAGGTTGTTGTGCTCCAGGGCGCTGGATCCAAACGCGTAGGCCCCGCTCGATGGATCCCGGGCAAACGCTGGCGCGCGGTCGCGAAAATGCCCGAACCCCACGCCGACGACCGGGTGTTCCTGGAAGATCTGCCAGGTCATCTTGGCAAGGCCGACCCGTAGCAGAATCGGCTCCATGTCCGTCAGCCCGCCCTTCGCCCGGTCCGCCCCCAAAAAGTTGTCCATGTTGATGACGCCGATCAGCAAACCCAAGGCCAACAGCAGTGAAACGCCGATCACCCGCGTCGTCCGCCGCCGGGAGTACGCGACCCAAATAAGGCTGCAGAGAGCAAATGCCAACCAGACCGAACGCGTCTTCGTCCAGAAAATGGCCGGCAGCATCAACGCGTTCAGCCCGTACAGAAGCCAACGCCCGCTTCGTAGGTTCCGCGCCAACACGAGATTGTTGAAGTAGCAATAAGTCAACGCCAGCCCCATCGCGGCCGACATGACGAAAGGCCCGCGCACGCGGCCCCAGTGAATGCCTACGCTGGGATCATTGATGAACCGGGGGAAGATCAGCGCCCGAAGGCCCAAGTGCTCGCACCAGCCCGTAAAGACCAGATAGGCCGACACGACCGCAAAGAAAACCGCCAGTCGGCGGAAATCCCGCTCGGTCGCGAAGCCGTGCAGGACCAGGCCGAAGACCGTGAACGGAAAGATGTAGCCGCCGATCAGCCGGTAGTGAACCGACACGACCGACCGCGTCTCAAAGCCACCGACCAGCGCGGAAACAAGGAAATACGCCACTACTGCGGCAATGGCCCCACTGATCGGCCAGGCGTGCCGCAGACGCACGCGCCCCAGCATGACCATCGCCGCCAACAGCACCACCAGCACCGCGATCCCGATCCGCGGAATCGTCAGCGAGAAGAAATGCGGCAGTTCCACGCGCCAGAATTCCTCGTGCAGCAAGATCAGCGTGACAAACCACAGAAGAACGGCGCTGAGCAGATCTCCCTTGATCGCGTAGTAGATGAAGGCGGCCACGCCGCCGATGGATGCCCAGTAGATGATGAGCCCCTCGGGCGGCAGCACCGAGGAGCCGACGAGCGCAAAGGCCCCCAACGTCACGGCGGCCACCACCACTAGGAAAAAGGAGGAAGGATGAAGGATGAAGGATGAACTCCCGGGATTGCCACGCGCCTTCTTCATCCTTCATCCTTCGTGCTTCATCCTGAATCCTCGAATCCTCGAATCCTCGAATCCTTGAATCCTTGAATCCTTGAATCCTCGAATCCTCGAATCCTCCTATCATGTCATTCGATACACGAAGCCCGGAATCGGATCGCTACGCTGATTCAACACCAACCCCAAACACCGCACCCCCGCCAGATCCAGCCGCTTCTTCGCATCGGCTACCGTCTCCCGCGGCGTCTCACCGGCACGCACAACCAACAACGCACCGTCCACCAACGCACCGATCACCTGCGGATCGGGATGGGCGCTCGCCGCCGCGACGTCGATGATCGTGTGGTCGTAACGGTCCTGAAGCTGGCCGATCAAGGACTGGACCTGCCGGCTCTTGAGCAGCCCCAGCGGCTTGTCAACCGCCGGGCCCGAGGACAGCACGTCCAGTTGATTGCCGTTCTTCAGCGTGACCGCGCGCATCGCCGCCTCCAGCGTGCAGCGGCCCTCGAGCACGTCGCTCAAACCAGGCTCCTCCGGGATGCGCAGCACCTCGGCGATGCCGGGGTCCCTGAAGTTGAAGTCAACCAGGGCAACGCGGCGTTCCCCGCTCGCCTCCGCCCCAATCAGGGCCAATGCCACGGCAATCTGTGTCGCTCCATCCCGCCGCCGGGCAGCCGTCACGATGATAGCCTTCGGCGACGCACGCTCGGCGGAGAAGAAGACGTTCCCCCACAGTTGGCCCAGCTCACGCTCCGACTGTCCTCGCACGCGCCGAACCGCCTCGGAAGCCTGCGGCAAGGCCGTGTCAGTGCGAGGACGAGCCGAATCCACCACGGCGGCCACCATCTGATCCACCGAGCCTTCCTCGGACGAAACCGGTACCTCGATCGCCCCGTCCGCGTCGAGCCGGACGGCCTCGTCAACCTCCTCCTCCACACTCACGGCTTCCGCGACGTCGCCCACGACATCCTGGGCCGCCTCATCGCCAAGCTCCGCACCGGCTTCGCGGACAGGCGCCTCACTGGCTTCAATGCTTGGCTCCTCAGCGGCCTCGCCGACGGGCCCCACACCGGCCTCCATGCCCGGCTCCATGCCCGCCTCGACGCCAAGCTCCTCGGCGACCACCGCGCCGCCGGGCTGCGCAGCAGCGTCATCACGGGCCTCTGCTACCCGCTCACCACCAGGTTTCAAGCTGGGCTCGCCGGCAACCTCAGCCCCGATCTCCTCCACGCCGTCCGCCTGGATGCACGCCTCGATCTCTTCGTCGATCTCCAGATCGATATCTTCTATCTCCTCGTCGATATCCTCCTCGTCATCGGAATCACCGCGTGGAATGCCCGACCCCGCTCCTGGCGAGTCGCCGTTGAGCCGGCGGATCTCCTCGATCGCTTCGTCGATCTCCCGAACCTCCTGCGACCATCCCGAGTCGAGCGAGCCACCCCCCCGCTTGTCGCGTTGTTTCCGCCCTTCCTCCTCCGATTCTTCCTCGGGAGGCCATACCTGTCCGGGCTCCTCCGGAAGCTCGACATCCTGATCGGCCCCTTCGTCCGGATCGGGAATTTGGTTCTCCGGTTTGTCGGACACGCCTCATCGCTCCTCAGTCAGATTCTAGTAACCTACATCCCGACGACCAGCCGCCGGCCGCGCTTCTTGACCGACCCCAGGACCGGTACCCCCAGATACCGCTCCGCCTCGATCGCCGACCGCAACGTATGGTCAAAGTGGTCCGCCAGAAACGCGCCCGCCACTCCCAGAAGCGAACTCACCACGAACGCCACCACCGTGTAGATCAGCGTCTTCGGCGTCACTGGCCTGTTCACGTCGGGGACGGACGCCTGATCCAACTTGGTGATCGTCACCGACTCTCGGGCACGCATCTGATCCGACATCGCGTCCAGTTTCTCTTGTTGGAGTTCCTCGATGTGCTTCTGGGCCACCAGGAAACTGTTCTTCAACTGGGCATACTCAGCCAGTTTCTTATGAATCTCGTCCTGCTCCGCCGTGGTCTCCTTTACCAACTGGTCTGACCTGATCTTCTGCTGCTCGCGAGCCTTGATCCCGGCCTCCAGGCCCCGCGCGTGCGCCACGATGGACCGCAGCAACTGCCGCTTGCCCTCCAGGACCTCCTGCCTCAGGTATCGAACGTCGCGGCTCTCCTCCGTGTACTGCGCCTCGATCTGTGCCCGCTTCGCCTCGAGCTTTGCCTGTTCCTTCACGAGTTCAGCAAAACCAACGTTGTCCTGCAGGAACTCCACCGAGATGCTCGCCACCGCGTCTTCAACCTCCACGCCGGTCATCTCTTCGATGCCCCCTGGCTCGAAGGCCTTGACGGGCAACTGCGCCTTCATCACTTCGAATACGGCACGGTCCCGGGCCAACTCCAGCACCAACGTCGCGTCATTCTCCCGGACCTTCGTCAGCACCACCTGTGTGCCGTGTTCGGTCCCGCTCTTGAGCAACTGCTCCAGCACCCCAATGTCGGCGCTGTGGGTCTGAACGAATTCCCCGTACCTGTCGAGGTCGGCCTTGACCTCCCGCTCGAACGCGTTGATCACGTCCTGCATCACCCGCAAGGCCGGATCGCTCAGTGTCTGCTGCAACTCCTGATACCGGACCATATACATGTCCGCCAAGGTGTCCGCGACGTACATGGCGTTCTTGCACGACTCCGGATCGTCCCGCTGGCTCGGACGCCTGGCGGTCAGTGTGAACGACTCCGTCATCGCGACCTGCTCCCCGCCGGGCGTCTCGAGCTTCACCGACTCCTCGAACTCCTTCAGCTCCGACTGGCCCTCCTCGAGCAGCTTCTGAACCCGCGAGCCGACATCACGCCTCAAGAAGTCGCCGATGTCGCCTTGAACTTCTGCGACGCTGCCGCGTCCTGCCGATCGCGCAGACTCCCACCGCTCGCGCAGCTCCCCCCAGCGCTTGCGAAGGACCGGGTCTTCCGAAATCACCTTCGCCCGTGCCAGAACCAGATCCGACATCACGATCTGCTGCTGCGCCTTGACGAACACCTCCAAGGCCCGCTCCCCCTGATCCGTGCTGATCGGGCTCTTGCTCAGCGGCCGCTTGAACATCAGGCTGACCGTGCTCTCATACACGGGTGCCACGTACTGGCAGACGGCGTACGTCCCGGCGGTTCCCAACACGACGATGAACAGCATCATGAACCAATGCTGGAAGACGATGCGGACAATCTCGCGAAGCGACCTCGTGCCGTATGAATCGTTCATCCTTCTGCCACCGCACGCGCACCCAGCTCAAAGGTAACTGATATTAGGATTCCTTCTCGCTCTACGCGTGTGTTTGTCGTTCCCAGTTTCTCGTCTCTAGCTTACGGGCCGATTTGCGTGTTGATGTTCGGTGGCCCGCTGTACCGGCTCTTCACGGCTGTCTCCGCGTTGTGGATCTGATACCCGAAGTTCAAGCCGATGTTCGCGTTGTACGGTAATACCGACCGGATACCCTTGGTGAAGACCTGGTCGATCCAATCCGTCGTCTGAGCCAACGCCGTCGGTGGCACATAGATGATGTCCCCGTCCGCCAAGTACATGTCATGCCGGAATCGGCCCCCGTCCGGCACCCGCCCCTCTGGCCCGGCCTTCCAGCCTGTCAACAGGCTTTGCATGTCGAACACGATCGCCTGTGGCACCGGCAAGTACTCCCGACGCACCAGCAGGATCTTCGTCTTGTCCGCCCGGACATTCGGCCCGCCCGCGCGAGCGATCGCCTGCACCAGCGTCATGGGGGTCGCCGAGTCGATCAGACCCGGTTGCAGCACCTCGCCCATGACGTAGATCGTCTTGGTTGCGAGGTGCAGGAGCTGGGCCGTCACCTCGACCTCCGGCAGGTCGTTCTCCACGTACAACGCGTCCAGGATCCTCTTCACCTCGTTGACCGTCTTGCCGGCAACGAGAACCTCTCCGATGTATGGCAGGTCGATCGTTCCGTCCGGTTTGATGGGGATCAGACGCGACTGCCCGCGCGGGGCCGTGGTAATGGCCTTCTTCAACTCCTCAATCTTGACATTCGCCGCCTCCACGACCACGGTCAGCTCTGGATCCCGGATGTACCGCGCGTAAGCCCGCTTGATCTGTTCTTCCAGTTGCCCCGCTGTCAAACCCGCCGCGCGAACCTGGCCCAGCAGCAGACAACGAATGTTGCCGTCACCCGCAACCGTCAACTCCTGTTCGAGTTTCTCCTGATAAGGGAACTGGATCTTGATGATGTCCTCGATCTTGAGTTGATAGGGCTCGCCGGTCACTTCGTTTCTGACCTGGTAGATGATCTCCAGGATGTCGCCCACGTTTAGACGATAGGCAGGCCGCTCGATCAAGTGCTCCGGCAGCCCGGTCGCGTCGGCAAACGGCTGGTACAACTCCGGCGGCTCGGGCGGCGCCGAATCCGGGATTCGATGGTCTGTGCGGCTGCACCCACCAAGGACCAGCAACGCAGCAGGCCCCCAGGCCATCGCCAACGCTACAGGCGTCGAAAACCGGTGTCTCTCGCCTCTCATTCCTTAGGCCTCTTCTCTATCGTCGTCGGTCCCAGGCCCGTCGTTCCTGAGCTCTAGGGGACCACTATCGCATCCGACACGTTGCGTTGCACCGCTGCAATCGCACCCTGGGCCTGGTCGTATCGCGGGTACCGCCCCACAAAGACCACGTGCAGCAACTCCCCGCCGCGAGGACGTGTCTCCACCCTTGCCCGCAGGCCCGCCTCCTTCAATGCTGCCTCGAGCTTCCCTGCACCGGCCTTCTCCCGGTACGCACCGCACTGGATTGAGAAATAATCATACGGCCACTCGTACATCCGCTTGGCGTGCTCGGCGCAAGGACTGCCAGGATACCGCTGGTAAACAGCAGCAAACTCCAATCTGGCCCCCCTCCAGTCGCCCTCCCGTTGCAGGCATTGCCCGTAGTGATAGCGAATCACATCAGCTTCCCTCAACGTCGCCCCAGGCAGTCCTCGCAGCGCCGCCGCATAGTGCGGGATCGCTTCCGCGGCCTGCCCCTCCTCGTAGAGCAACTCTCCCACCATCGCGTGTGCCTTGGCGCTCAGTTCCTGCGTGTGCGACAACTTGATGCACGACAGTGCGTCTGCTCTTGCTCGGCTCTTTTGCGATTGCTTTGCTCGACAAAGCGACCGAAGGTAGTACGCCTGCGCGGAATCCCGGTGCTCCGGATACGTCTTCAAGAAGATGTCCAACCTGGCCGCTGCGGCGTCGTATTGACTGTCCCTGTATTCAGTCTCGGCGCGCGTGAGATCCTTCCATGCCGAGGCTGGCAACTCAGCGCAGCCAGACGCCAACGGCAGCACCAAGACAATGCCCAGTCCGGGCAACCACCGACACATCGTCACCCGGCCGCGCCCCCGGCAGGGCGCCGCCTGATCTCTATTTCGCTCGTTCACCTGTCCACCGAAGGTCCACGCAAAGGGGCTTACCACGGCTACAACCCGCATACAGACTTATCGGAGGGTCTGGGGGCTGATTTCAGTGAAAAAGAACCGCCGAAGAGTAAGGATGAAGGATGAGAAACACGCGCCGCAATCCCGAGGACGCATCCCTCGTCCTTCATCCTTCATCCTTCATCCTTTATCCTTCCACAGGAACTGGCGGTCCAGTCTCTAGTCTCTGGTTTCTAGTCTCCAGTTTCTAGTTTGACACCCCGCGTCCCAGCCCTAATAATCCGCCCGCGGTGGGTGGCTGCGCATCCGCGCGATGCCGCGTGGCGGCCAGCCCACGAGAGCCGGAGACTGGAAACGAGCGACTAGAGACCAGAAAATCGGCAGTCTAGTCTCCAGTTTCCAGTCTCTCGTTTCTAATCCAGTGCAACGGATTGTACTTGCCATCACCCGAACCGCGTTGCTTGCGGCCCTGATCCCCGCTGCCGTGACTGCTCAGGATCGATCCCCAATCCCCGATCCCCAATCCCCAATCCCCAATCCCCAATCCCCCATTGACCTCGAAGCCCTCGAACCCCTCCTCCCGCCTGGCATCAGCGAGTTCAACCTCGAACTCCACGGCAAGCTGGCCTACACCTGGCCCACGCCCGACGGGACCGGGATCATCGAAATCCAAGGCAACTTCTCCGCCAACATGGGGCAGTACAAGCTCGCCAGCCGCGACGCCGTGATCTGGCACCGCAACCGCCAGTGGCGGGATCGCACATACATCGATATGGAGATCTTCCTCTGGCAGGGTGCCGAGATCGTGCAGCCGGCCGGCACCGTCGAAACGGGCCCCGCCCTGGTCGTCACGTTGCGGACCTTCGGCAAGCTGATCCTCAATACCGATGGCTGGGCGGGAGAAGACGTCTCCGACGCCGACAGCGACCTGTTCCGCGAGGGTCTGCGCGCCCGGGGCCTGCTGGACGTGGCCCCACCACCCGAGCCCGAGCAGTCACCGGCACCCATCCGTCTCGCCCCCACGCTCGGTCAACTCCGCCGCATGGCGACCCGCAAGGAAGCCAGGACCGTCGAGTTCTCAGTCGACCCAGACACAGGGCAGCTCTACCACCAGGAGTACGCCGGCCAATCCGTCATCATTGCCATGGGCGACGTGCTAGTGTCGCAGGGCTCGCCCGCCAAGAGCGGTGAGTACCTCGAGCTCCACGCCGACGCCGCCGTGCTGTACCTCAAGGCCGACCAGGTCGGTGGCGCGATTCCCGGCTTCCTCGGCGAGGAAGGCCGCAGCGAAGGAGACCGATCGCGACAGCGCCGCGGCGTCGACGATCTTGATAACGTGCCGGAGGAGCCCCAATCCCCGATCCCAAATCGTCAATCCCCAATCGTCTCTCCGTGGGTCTCCGCCGTCTACCTTGAGGGCGACGTTGTCCTCACGCGGGGCCAGCGGATGATCCGCGCCGCGAGGCTCTCCTACGACTTCGACGCCGAGCGAGCCCTCATCCTCGACGTCGTCACCCGTGCCATCGAGTCGTCTCGCGGCCTGCCGATCTACGTCCGCGCCGAGGAGGTCCGGCAGCTCTCCTCCGCGGAGTACGAAGCCCGTGATGCCCAGATCACAACAAGCGAGTTCTACACGCCGCACGTTGCCATCGGCGCCGACAAGGTTTACCTCAAGGACCGCACCCCACGGAATGAACGCGGCGAGATCATCGGCGTCCAGGCAGGTACGTACGAAGCCTACCATACCACGCTCAACCTCGAAGGCGTCCCGATCGCCTACTGGCCGTTCTCGCGTGGCGACTTCTCCCGCGATCGCATGGCCTTCCGCAGCGCGAAGGTCGGCTACAACAGCGACTTCGGCGGATCCTTCGAGACGCGCTGGTATCTATTCAACCTCCTCGGTCTTCAGCAACCCGATGGCTACGACGCGACGCTGAAGATGGACTACTTCACCGACCGCGGGCCGGGCGTCGGCGTTGACGTGGACTACGAGCGGGAAGACTACTTCGGGCTCCTGAGGACGTATTACATCCACGACACCGGCGAGGACGATCTCGGCGGCGGCAGAGGGGGCGAACCCGACACGAACGATCGCGGCCGCGCCCTGTGGCGGCATCGGCAGTACCTTCCGAAGGACTGGGAGCTTTCCTTGGAAGCCGCCTATATCAGTGACGACAACTTCCTCGAATCGTACGAACGCAACGAATGGGAAAACGCCAAAGACCAGGAAACTGCAATCTACTTGGTCAAGCGGCAGGATAACTGGCAGTTTTCCACGCTGGCGAACTGGCGGATCAACGAGTTCCTCACGCAGACCGAGCATCTCCCCGACGTGATGTTCAGCCTCATTGGCGAGCCTATCGGCGACATCGCCACTTTGTACCACGAGTCCCGCGCCGGCGTCGTGCGGCGTCGACCGGACGACCGCATCTTCTTGCACGGCCACACTCGTGCGGACAACCTCGGCGAGACCGGATCCGTTATCCGCGGGGACGCCCGCGATGAATTGCAGTTCCCCCTGCCCGACCTCGGCCCCTTGAAGCTCACACCGTACGTGACGGGCCGCGCAACGGGATGGGACGACTCGCCAGCCAGCTATAGGAGTGGCACGGTGCGGAGTCGATCCCAAAGTGGTGGGCGTGGGCGGTTCTTCGGCGCCTACGGCATCCAGGGCAACACGATCTTCACGAAGGTCGACGACTCCATCGAGTCACAGCTCCTCGACCTGCACCGCATGCGCCACGTGATGAAGGCCGAAGTAAACGCGTGGAATGCGCACTCCAACAGTGCCCCGGAAAGGCTCACGCCGTTCGATTCCGGCGTCGAGGATATCGACGATTTCGGCGGCGTGGTCATGGGCCTGCGTCAGCGATTCCAGACCCAGCGCGGCGGCCCCGGTCGGTGGCGCACCGTCGACTGGATCACCTTCGATATCGAGGCCGGGTTCTTCAATGATGCCCAGCGCGGCGAGGACACGCACGGAGACTTGATCTCCCACCGCCCGGAAGACAGCATCTCGTCAAACTTCCTGGCGATGGATTTCCAGTACCGCATCAGCGACACGACGGTGGTGGTCTACGACGGCGTCTACGATTGGAACCGCGGCAACGTCGGCACGAGCAACATCTCGCTGGCGGTGGAGCGCGAGCCGCGCATGGCGTACTTCCTTGGTTGGCGGTACATCCACGACACGGAAAACAGCCTCATCGGCGCCGGCGCGAACTACAGGCTCAACGAGAAGCACACGGTCGCCATCCGCGAGTACTACGACATCGAACGCGGCAAGAACTATACGACGGAGTTGATCTACGTCCGCCGTTGGCCGCGATGGTACACCGCCATCGCGTTCGATGTGGACCGCTCGCTCGACGACATCGGCATCAACCTCAGCATCTGGCCCGAGGGCGCCCCCCGCCTGGGCCTGGGCTCCAAACGCTACACCGGCCTGGCAGACTCCGTCGGCATCAAGCTGCGGTGACGAGCGATCCTCCAAGCTGCTGAACATGCTGGGCACACCAGGCATCGCGCAGGAATAACATGAGCGGTTCTGCCGCTTGGCTGGCCTGCCGGCTTGCCGTTTGGCGGATCAACCGTTCACGTTATTCCCGCGCGACTCCCAAGGAGAGACCACCACTGGCGGTCTTCCCCGTGGGCGTTGGGAATCTGGTGGCTTGCCTGACGTGACAGCGCTGCTGTGTCCGCTGGACCTCGATAGCCACCTCGGAATGCCGCCTCCTCGTCGGTCTGACGGATTACCATTCCCGGGCTTCAGATTGGACCTGCGAGCAACGGTGCGCTGTCATACCAGAGCAGTTGACGAGTCAATGTGGCGTCGGGGCTTGTCCCCGGCGCCTGATTCGACAGCATCTCACTGCGCCGCCCACAAGGGGCGACGCCACATTCAAACGTGAAACGCTCTAGTAGCGGTCCCGGCTTCTGCCGCGGTCACCGTAGCCGCCTCGGCCGCCGCCGCCGCCGCCGCCGCCGCGCGGTGCGCGTGGCTTTGCCTCGTTGACGGTGAGGGCTCGACCACCGTGGTCTTGGCCGTTCAACGCGTCAATCGCCGCCTGCGCCTCCTCATCGGAAGCCATCTCGACGAAGCCAAAGCCCTTGCTTTGACCCGTCACCCGGTCGCTGATGACCTCAGCGCTCTCGACGGTTCCGTGCTCGGACAGCATCTTCTCCAAATCCGAACTACTCACGTCGTAGCCCAGATTCCCAATGTACAGCCTTTTGCTCATCGTAAGTCTCCTGTCTCGATGGCAATCTCGACCCTCGTTTCTCTTTCAGGGTCGCATAAGAAAGTGGCCGACGTTCCGGCCGCGAAGGTAGGAGGACGATCCAGGCAGTGCGATCCAGACTTGAACAACAAGCAACAGGTACGCGCCTCGTTCGACGAACCAACCACCAGCAGTATAACACCGGATGGCAAACATGGAAGGCCAGTTTCTTGATTCCCGACCTGCCAGGGGACCGACGACCGCCCGTTCGGCGCATGGCCGCAGCCGTCGCGGGAGTCCCGGCCCGACCGGCGGCCTTGCCGTTCCACACGTCTGCACAAGTGCGCCTACACCCCCTCATTCAGGGATTGCCCACGCGCGGGGGGGGTACCACTTGGCGGCTTGCCCCGCCCGTGCGGTCTCTCCCGTGGGCGCATGGGGCATCCACGCTGGCAGGCAAGCTGCCGTGCGTGCTCAGCGCCCAGAACGTGTGGCATGGGGCGACGAACGACACGCCCCACGGGGTCGGGTCGTCCATTACGCGTGGGAACGGGTCGGAGTGGATGCCTAATGGCGGGTTACGCCGCCGCTGGCGGCTCCGCGTACGCATGCCACTACGCTAAAACACGTTCGCAGGCAGGCTGCCCGTGGCTCCCCGCAAGACGTTCGTACCATCCGCCATATCAACGGTGTCTGAGCGCTGGGGTGGGGCTAAGGCGTCGCGCGAGAATAACATGATCGATTGCGCCGCTTGGCCGGCCTGCCGGCTTGCCGGCTTGCCGTTTGGCGGATCAACCATTTAAGTTGTTTCTGCGCGGCTCCTAAGGTCCTCTTGGGGGGGGGGCGGCTCGCCCTCCGCCGGCTTGGGCTTGGTCGGATCGGCCGCCCTCTTGTCCTCGGTGGGTGTGGCCTCGGCATCCTCGGCCGCCTTGCCCTTCGGCGCCGGCTCCACCGGCTTGGCGCCGCCTTCATCCCCAGCGGGCCTCGATGTCGGCCGTTTCGGCTCGGTCTGCCTCGGCTTGGCTTCAGGCGGCCCGGTGGCCTCATCGGATCGGGCCGTTGTGGGCGTGGGATCAGGCCGGCTCTTTACGCCGGTGGCCAGTTGGTCTTTCCGGACGTGCTCGCCGGAGAGCTGGTCATACATCTGCTTGAGCCTCTCCTTCTGCGTTGCGTCGGCGCCGGCCCGCTGCTCGGCCCTCGGCAGGGCGCTGAGCCGTCTGTCCATGATGACGAACATGTCGCGAATGGGCTTCTCGAGCTCGGCCCTTCGCCGGTGGAGCCGCTGACGCTCCTCGGCCTTCTTGGGATCACTTGCGATGGATTTGATCTCCGCATCGATCTTGCTGAACTCGGTCTTGTGCTTGTCGCGATGATTCCGGGCGTTGGCGAGCATCTCGGCGTGGATGCCGGCCTTTGCGGCGTTCTGCTGTTTCTCATCGAGCTTGTAGGTCTGGATGAATGTCTCGACGTAGGCCAGCCAGTTGTCTTCGACGTCGCGCAGCTCCACGCCCTCCTTGGGATTGGGGCCGACCTGCCCGCCGGTACGAGGCTTCTGTCCAGCTTGCCGGGATTGCCCTGGGCCGATCAGGGGACCCCTCCCGTCCTTCCAGCCCTCCAACACGCGTTCCACGTTCCCGAAGTTGGTGGTCATCATCGCCAGATCGTCATCGTGGAGTTTCCTCTGGTCCTCGGTCAGGATCTCGCGCCACTCCTCATTCCCATCAAGAATCGCATCCCGTGCGGCGGCGTAGACCGGCTCGGCCCGCTGGGCCCAATCCATCAGGGCCTCCGGCGTGGCGGGCTTGAGACCCAGGCGGAAGTCGAAGGACTCCTTCAGCAGTTGGCGGACATCGTCCTCATAGATGTCGAGGAACGCCCGGACACGACTGACCAGCAACAACCGCGTGTACTCCTCCTGCGCCTTGTTGAGGTTGTACCGACGGGAGATCTGGAGGACGGCCTCCTCCATCATGGCGTCGACGTTCCAGACCATGGGGTTGTTGGGATGTGTCTTGGCCGTCGGGGGTGGGTCGCTCGGCTGTTCGGCAGCCTGCCCAAAGGCCGCGGGCCCGCATCCAAGGACCGTCGCCACGGAACACACGGCCATGCCGGCCCACCGCCGCCCAATGCCCAACGACCAGTTGTAACGGTGGGGGTTCGTCACCATGACTTTCACCTGCTATCTGTGAATGCCCGTCCCGCGAGGAAGTCGTTCCATACCCTGGAATTGTATGGCCTCGCGGTCTGGCGGTTGCACGGATTATCAACACCATCCAGGGCCAGCACAAGCAGCCAAGTCAATCATCTCGGCCCTGGTCTCACCATTCCACCCAGTCTGCCGCGACGGCGAGCCGCTACGGACTCGGGATCTGCATCGAGGCCGGAGAGCCGCGGCGACCTTGAAGTCATCGGTTTGAGCGAGTGTCCTTGAGTAGTTCCAGGCCAGGGCGGACCTCAAGAAATGTCCGTCGTGCTCATTGCGGTTCCCGTCGCGATGTTATATCCGGTCTTTGCCTCGGCGACCGTGGAGGATTCTGCCAGGCGCCTGGCCGACTCAAGGCCCGCTTGGCCGGCCGACATTCTGGGAGGGTCGGTTCGGCCTGACGTTCACCGCCTCCGGCGTGTCGTTACGTGCGGTCGGCGACTGGCTGACAATACACTGGTGTCTCAGCGGAATGACCTGGTCTTTGCGTTGACGACTGCGATCGCCTATACTCGGCCGTTTCCCTAGGACCTCTGTGGCACGGCCACCAACGGTGGTGAGGGGTATGAGCTTTGTCGCCTCTGCCACCGTTTATGGGATAGGCTCCAAGAGACCCTGGGCCCACTGGGAACTGTATGAACTGGAAGATTGCCTCTGTCTGCTCCCGATCAGCAGTGCCAAGGGATGCCTTTACTGGGACCGAAGAAGACGCGGTTTTGCGGTGAATCTGTGGTTTATACTCATCCTGGGCGTACCGGCCGCGGTTTGGGGACAATCGCCTGATGCGGCCGCGTCGCAGCCCGCGGTCGCCCCCGCCCCTCCTGTGTCGACCGCGCCGAGTGAGAGCCCGGTGTCCCCTCCCCCCTCGCCGCTACCCGAGCAATTCGACGAGTATCTTCGCCTGATCACCGGCACCAATGAACCGGACGTTCGATTGATGGGTGCAAGACGCCTGCTGGAGACCGGCCACGAGGAAGCGGCCCGGCGACTTGTCAGCGTATTGGAGGCAAACCCTCCCGATCTTGCGGCCCAGATCGCCGTGTGCAAGGCGATCTCGGACTCTGAGGGGCCCATGCCATCGCTGGTGAAACCACTGATGCTGTTGCTTGGCAGCCAACAACCGGATCTGAATGAGGTCGTCACGCAGGCGCTTCGCCAGTTTGACGATGGCGGGGTGGTCGATCACTTGGGCCATCTGGCGTGTGACGCGACGGCCGCCATCGAGAGGCGCGAGGCGGCGGTTGGGGTCCTAGGTGAGATGGGCGACAACGCCAAGGCCGTGTCGGCGTTGACGAAGCTGCTCCAGAACGGGCCCGGCAGGGTCCGGCAAGCCGCCTTGGCGGCATTCGAACACGCGACGGGAGTCGAACACGCCGATGCCGCCTCCGCATCGGCCTGGTGGGAACGTCACAAATCCGCGCCGCCGTTGGAATGGGCGCGGTCGGTCAACGAACGCCGCGCTGCCCGGAATCGCCGCTTGCAGAATCAAACGAGGCATCTGACGCGCCGTCTCGTGGCGGCGTATCGTGAATCGTATGTCCGGACTCCCGAGCCGGTCCGGCCCAAGAAGCTGCTGGAGTTCCTCGGCGACGATCTACCGGAGGTTCGGGCGTTGGGACTGGATTTGATCAACATTCTCATCACAGACCGAAACCAGGTGGGTCAGGAGATCAAGGCGCGGCTGGTGGAGATGATCGCGGATCCGGACTCGAGCGTGCGGGCGAGCGTTGCCGTGATGGTAGGGGATCTGCGGCTGACGGAGGCGGTGCCGAAGCTGGCAGAGGTACTCGGCCGAGAATCGGATCACCGGGCGCGGGCGGCGGAGATCAGTGCGATCGGGCGTTTGGACGGCGTCGCGGCGACCGAGGTGGTCATTAGAAGCTTGGATGACGAGACGCCGGCCGTTGTGGCCGAGGCGGCGCTTGCATTGGCAGCGATCAGCCGTCGAGCCCAGGAGGCGCCTGAAGTGGCGAAGAGGGTCGCGACCGCCCTGCTGGCACGGTTCAAGGAGGTTTCTGTCGAAGATGTCGAACTGCGCGAGAAGTTCATCGAGGCCATGGCGCAATCCGGCGATGTGTCCTTCCGGGCGGTCTTCAGGGCCGAAATCGGGCCGGATCGTAGTCTGCGGATTCGCCGGGCCGCCATCGCGGGCTTGGGTGCCCACGGTGATTCGGCCGCCGCCAACGACGTCCGCCCGATGATCACGGATTCGCAACCCACAATCCGCCAGGCAGCCGTCCAGGCCATGGGACAATGTGGTCGTCAGCGGGAAGACTTGGTCGCCTTGGCCAGTCGCCTGGACAGCACGAGCGAGGCGGATCAGACAGTGCGCGAACGGGCGTGGGAGAGTTACCTGGAAGTTGCACAGCGACTACCGCCGAAGGACTTGCTGACTGTTTCGGATCCATTCGCTCGCAAAGGTGACAAGGTTGCACAGCATCGGCGAATTGAGTTGCTGAAGCTGATCACACGTACGCCCCAGCGACTGAAGCAGCTTTCAGTGAGCGATCAGGTTGGCGTATTCGAGCGGATGGGTGATGCTCAAGTGGAGCTAAGCGACTACGCCGTTGCCGCCTCGAGTTTCGACCGGGCGATTGCGTTGGTCCCGGATCGCGGTTGTGCGGAATTCGCATCACTGGCCGCGCGGCTGGTGGGGTCGTTGCTGCAAAGCCGTCAGGACCAAGCGGCGGTGCAGCGGATCGGCGAACTCGCCAATGGTGAAGAATCCAATGGTGGATCTTTCGATTCTGTGCCGCTGATCGAGACGGTCTTGACCGAGGCGCGGGCGCGGATTGATGCCGCCGCGGATGCGGCCGCGTTTGCTGATGCGATCAAGCTGATTGAGTTGGTGTCCGAACCAGCCGCGAGGATTGGGTCTGATTTCACCCGGCAATTGGCCGGCGCCCGCGCGGAAGCGGATACGAAGCGACAGGCCTCGATAGACCGGTTGCTGAGCGCGATGGTAACGGACCCACAGGCCGAAGTCAGACTGCTGGCGTACGGCAAGGACCTTGTGTTGCCGCGCTTGCACGCCAAGCTGACGGGCATCCCAACCACTTCGGCACCGGCCAACGGCATCGAGGGCGAATGGATCAAGCTGGCCAAGCGATTCGTGGGCCAGTGGCCGGGATATACGCCGGGGTGTCCGGCGGATGAGCGAGCCAAAGCCCTGGAGATGCTGAAAGCCACCTGGGCGCCGCCGCGGCCGGAGCCCGGTGCTCCCGTAACGACGGCGCCGAGTCCGGCGTCGTCCTCGTAACGGCGCGTTTGATGGGGGCTGCTTCCCAGAATAGCGGTCGGCAAACAGCGGTCGGATTCACTTGCATTCTACCGCTTCTTGTGGTATGTTAAGGTAAGCGCAGTGAGTAGCAGGTGCGCTAAGCGGAGTGCCTTCGGGCATCGAAATCCGCGACCCGACTGACGAGCGCCCGTGCGCGCGACTGTGTTCTTTTGCAGTGACGTATACAGGTAGGGTTTCCGTGCGCTACTCACCGCGCTTCTTTTGTGCCCTTTCCCCTGTTGCCGACGATTCCTGAACCCCCTGTCACAACGATCCCATGGCAGTCTTCATCACGGCGTATGACGTAATGTGGCTTCTTTCCCCCCCGAGTGTGTGTTTGGCGAACAGCCGGTGACCGCCGCGTCGCCTTCGTTCATCGATCCGGCCGTCAGGGACATCGGTTGATCCACGGCTGACGTTTAGCGTCGAATCCTGACGAGCATCGGTGGAGAGAACGGCGTCGGATTGGGCCGATTACAGGCCGTTTTGGGGATTCTCGGAAGATTCGAGGCCGTGCCGCGAAACAGTCTCAGCAAAGGTCCTATGACCCGGGCCGCTGCCTCCGGAATCGGTCCAGCAGCAGGTTTCGGAACGACTCATAATGCGCGGCCATGGTCGCATACGTCTCCGGGCGATCCTCGAGTCCCACGAGCGACGGTGGGGTATCCGGCCTGACACCGATGGTTGCGAGGATCTCATCGGGGAACTTGGCCGGATGGGCCGTCTCGACTGACACAGCCGGCAGTGTGTGGCAATCCGCGTGGTCTCGCAGAAAGCGCCCCAGCCCGGCCCAGCCGACCGCGCCGTGTGGCTCGAGGACTACGGCGTGGCGGTCGTATGTGTCCCTGATGGTCTCCCGAGTCTCGTCGTCGTCGATACTGACGGCGTACAGGTCGCGCCGCATGCGCTCGATGTCGGGCGGCTCGCGTAGGGTTCCTGTTTCGTCCATCCAGCCGCCGTATTGGTCCACGAGTCGGGCGAGGTTCGATGGGTGGCCGACGTTCATGGCGTTCGAGATGCAGACGCGGGACGGGACGATCTTCTGATAGCGGCCGGTTCGCAGAAATGCCGGCACCTCGTCGTTGGCATTTGTGGCGATGACGAGTCGTTCGATGGGCACGCCCATCCGCCGGGCGATCACCGCGCCCATCATGTCACCGAAATTGCCGGACGGCACGCTGATCACGATCGGCTGCCGCGCCGCAGTGTCCGCGAGATTGACGTACGCGTAGAAGTAGTACACCGATTGCGGCAGCAGGCGGCCGATGTTGATCGAATTGGCGGACGTCAAGCGGAGATCGGACAGCGCCGGGTCGGCAAAGGCCTGCTTGACCATCGCCTGACAGTCGTCGAACTTCCCATCTACGCCGATGGTCGTCACGTTCCCGCCGATCGTGGTCATCTGCTTCCGTTGGCGCTCGGAGACTTCCGATGGCGGGAACAGGACGACCACTCGTACCCGCTCGATGCCGTGATACGCGTGGGCGACGGCGCTGCCGGTATCGCCGGAGGTAGCGGTGAGGATAATCAGCTCGTTCGCCTCGCTCCGCATCAACGCGCCCATCCATCGGGCCATCATCCGGGCGGCGAAATCCTTGAATGAGGCAGTGGGTCCCCGGTCCAAGCGAATCAGGTGGCGTTGCCCTGATACGCGCTCGATCGGCACCTCGAAGTCATACGCGTCTTCACACAATGACTTCAGCGCAGCGTCGGCAATGACGCCGGCCGTGTATCGCCGCAGGACCGCATGGGCGACCTGCGGATAGGACTTGCCGGCGAGAGCGGTCAGCTCCTCGGCTGAGAACGACGGGAAGCGGTCGGGCATGAAGAGCCCGCGGTCGCCGGCTTGGCCTTGCAGCAGCGCTTCGGCCAGCCCGACAACCGGGACGTTGCGGTTCGTGCTGTAGTAGCGGATTGGCTCGCTCATGCTTGTCATCCCCGAATGTTGACCATTGCGTACGAAGGCCGGTCAGGCCGCATTCCCCCACGAGCCAGGGTATGCCCGGCGAAGTGGGCCTGCAAGCTGGACTCTCAAGCTCGTTGTGGTCCGTGACAGTTTCGGCGGCATTCGATTTTGGGTGCCACGGGCGGCCTGTCTGCCGACAGGCAGGCTTGTCCGCCCGTGCGGTCTCTCCGGTGGGCGCATGGGGCATACACACTGGCAGGCAAGCTGCCAGTGGCACCCGCCTAAACGGTCACGGACCCAACTCGTTGAGCTACTTCTGCCGCCCCTGCCGCGTTTGCATGGCAATGAGCGTTGTGTCCGAGGCTCCGAGGGCTGATGCCGCCTTCGGATGCCAACGCCTTCGAGTAGCAACGCCCACACGGACAAAGCCTCGCCCGGGCGTCAACGCTTGTTTCTTCGTATGTCGGATCTTGGTATCATGAGACCGGGAAACATGGCTGGAGGAGGGTGGACGCGGCCACGTGCGCATGCCGGCGTTCCACGTCTGCGGGATGACGTGAGGCTCTTTTTGATAGGGAGAAACCATGTACGGCGGTGACGAAGTCCACATTACTCCTGGGATGCAGCGGTACATCGATAAGAATAACGCCTACCTCGCAAAGCGAGACAAGTATATCCGCGAGACTGTCAAGACGTGGAAATTCGACACAATCGCGGTGCACGGGCTCTACTCCGTCGAGGAGGCGATCGAGGACTACCAGGGCGCCATCATCGAGCCCATCTTCATGAGCGCGTCGCAGGCATATCGGGACTCGGACGAGATGGCGGCGGCGCTGGCCTATTTGATCCCGACCTGGTGCTATTCGCGCATCGCCAACCCCTCCACGTACTACTATGAGTGGATGCTGGCGATGCTCGAGGGCTACGGCTACGACGGCGAGACGGGCTGCTGTTCCACCTCGTCCGGCATGGCCGCGATCATGACGGCGACGCAAGCGTTTCTCGTGCACACGAAGCAGCACGTACGCGAACCGCGGAACTTCCTCGCCACAGCCCAGTGCTACGGGGGCACCTTCCAGCAGTTCAACGTTCGCCTGATGGAGGAACGTGGCATCGAGTGCCGCTGGATCGAGGACCCGACCAACGTCGACAGTTGGGCATCCAGGATCGACGAGAACACGCGTTTCCTCTATGGCGAGCTGCCCAGCAACCCCCAACAGGGGTTCTTCGATATCGAGGCGGTGGCCGACCTGGCCCACAGCCACAACCTGCCGCTGATCTGCGATTCCACGGTGGCCACGCCAGCCCTGTTGCGCCCGATTTGTCACGGGGCGGACATCGTCGTGCAATCGGCCACAAAGAGCTTGACCACAGGCGGGTTCGGCGTCGCCGGCGGGCTGATCGCCCGCAAGGACCTGGTGTCCAACATCGACAACGACGACCTGAAGCACGACTTCGCACTGTACGTGAAGTACCTGCCGAACCGAGACTACGGCCCGAACCTGCACCCGCTTCAAGCGATCATGACCATGAATGACATGCGAACGTTGCGGTCGAAGATGGACATGCTCAGCCGAAACACGATGAAGGTGGCCAGGTTCCTCCAGACCCACCCGCAGATCGAAAGCGTGCAATACCTGGGGCTGCCCGACCATCCGCTGCACGAGTTGGCCAGCAAGTATATGTGGCTGGTGGACGCCGAGCACGACGAGCTATACGGCAAGCCGGTCAACCGCTACGGTCACCTGATGTCCTTCTGCGTCAAGGGTGGGGCGGAGGAGACCCGCAAGTTCTTCGACGGTTTGCAGCGCATCTGGCGCGCCACGGACCTGGGCCGCATCAAGAGCGTGGCCACCATCCCGGCCATCTCGACCCATCAGCAGCAGGGCGAGGCGGGTCGCAAGCTCGCCCACGTCCTGCCAAACATGGTCCGCCTCTGCGTCGGCGGCGAGCACCCCGACGACGTCATCGGCGACCTCGATCAGGCGCTGAACAAGGTCAAGACGGCAACGAGCGTGGCAGTGTCAGGCGGAGGCCGGCGGCGCCGGTGAGTCCACCTCATAGATGCATTCGTGCGGCAGGATGCCAACGGACGGGTGCGCCAAGCGATCAAGATCGACCCAGGAGATAGCGGCGCCATCATCATCGATCGACGGGGCGGTCCAAACGGACAGCTGCTGGATTCCCTTCGTTGACGAAGGCGAGCACGGCACGAGGGTCTCCAACGCGGATGGTGACCTCTCGGGCGTCTCCGGCGTGACTTGCGGGGCCCGTGCGCGATCTGCTGGGTCTGGGCGTGGTCGGTGTGGGATTGGGGGAGCGGTCCAGTCCGCCCCGTGCTGACCGCGTGGCCGGCTCTCGGCCGTTTCAGCAAGCGGCAGAGAGGGTGGATCTGGCGCGACAATCGGTGTCAAAGGCTCTTGTGTCGCCGTTTGAAGTCACCCCGAACGAGTTTCTCGTCGTGGCTTTTGCGGGCTCCCTTGGAATGCGTGCCCAGAACCCTTCGCCATTCCTATGCCCATCTCGCCGCTGTTCGCGCGCAACTCTGCGAACGTGAGCGCGCACCAAGAATGCAAAAAGCTAAGCAAGAATGCAAAAAGCGTAAGGACGCACTC
>JAFGQA010000334.1 GCA_016935885.1 Phycisphaerae bacterium
CGTTCGTTCTGAGCCAGGATCAAACCCTTCACTTAGAATCGTCGAAACCGCCGAAGCGGTCATCGTCAATTAGGCTCAACACTTTGGCATTCGCACCGAAAGTGCCGAAGTGAAAACACACTTTGTAAGCAACCGTCCCGAGGCGAATCTCGTCGCGGCCGCTGCACTTTCGCTGCTCTTTGGCTTAACTGTTCACTTGTCAAAGATCACGTTTCTTACTACAGCAAACCAGTGGGCAAGCACCGCAGCCCGCCTACTGTAATCCCATATTCTACCCTCTAATCGACACCCGTCAACCCCCCTATCTTAGAAAAATTCCAATTTTTTTTCGACGCCGCTCGGCATCCCGCCGTCCTGGATTCCTGTACGACAATCGCCGCACCGGGTTCAATCCCCGCCCCGGCGGCATATGCAGCCGCCGCGACCAACGACGACATCATCTGTTCGATTCGACCTCGTAGACTTTCAGGACTTCGTCGCCGTAGTGGTTGATGACTTTGATGGCGATCTTGCCGGGCTTGCCTTCTTTGCCTTCGGGCGGGTCGAAGGGGCGGCTGGTGGTGCGGTATAGCTCGCTCCAGGCGGCTTCGTCGATCTCGGCCCGCAGGGCGCGCTTGAGCCTGTCGTAGGGCTCCTCAGCGCCGGTGAAGTAGGCATGGCGGACGAAGAAGCTCTCGGCGTTGTAGTTCGTGTCGATGAACCAGCAGGCGATATCGTCGGTGCTCGACGAGCGGATCGCCCCGGTCGTCGGGTCGTACACATCCACGCCCTTGATCTCGACAGTGATTTGGCCGTCTTTGGCCTTGTTGATCTCCACGTCCGGCTCGCCAAAGACCATGAACAGGTTGCCCGCCCCGGTCTTCTTCAGCAGGTCCTCGCCCATCGACAGGTCCGGGTTCATCCGCACGGGCAGGACGGTGAGCTTGCCGTAGCGCTTCGCCTCCTCCGTCACGCTCGGATCGAACGCAAACCCGCAAACGAGCAGTATGTCGAAGCCTATGCCCTTGACCGCCTCCTTTGCGGCTTCTTTGATCAGCAGTGCCCCCACGGTCCCATGCTCCGGCCCAATGCAGACCGCCGCCCGCTTGGTCGTCCCATCCTTCTCGCAGTACGTGCCTTCGGCGTGAACCCATTCGCCTCCGAATGGAGTGAGGGAGTCGAATTTCAGGCGTTCGCCCTTGATCGTGTTCTGGACCCCGGCCTTTTGCAGGTTTTCCATAATCATCGTGGCAAAGGCGTCCGGCCCGATGATCTTCATCTTCCAGCCATCCTTGCCCACCTCGCTCAACTGCTTCTTCTCCTCGACGCTGATCGTGCGGTGCGGCGAGAGGCTCTCGACCGTGAACGGCCCGGTCACTCGGATTGTCTTGTTGTCCTCATACGGCTGGTCGTACAGCGTCTCGGTGTCCGCATGGCGAGCGATGGCCGCGTCGATCTGCTGCCGCGTCATGCCCTCGGTGATGTCCGGGTTGTTGGCGATGCTCTTGAGCGTCACGTGGGGCACCCGCTTGTAGACGAAGCCCTTGCGGATGTCGCCCTCGGTCTTGTGCGGCGGCGGGACTTGGCCGGTCAGTTCCGATTCCTTCTTGATCCCCTCCGGCGAATCGGCCAGCAGGTAATACGGGTACTTGGCGGCCATTAGACGGGTGCGAGCGAGAGCGAGAGCCACGCGACTGGTGTCACAAGTGATCCAACGACGGCCCCACTGTTCGGCGACATACGCTGTCGTGCCGCTCCCACAGGTCGGATCAAGCACCAAGTCGCCCGGATCAGTAGTCATTAGAAGACACCGTTCGACAACCTTGGTGTTCGTCTCAACGATGTAGACCTTGTCGCTGGCGAATCCTGCGTGTCCGGTATCCATCCAAGCATTGAAGATCGGATTCACGGGGTTGTCCTCGAGAAATCGGACATAGCTGAGCGTGTTGCCCGCCAAGCCGATACGTCTGGCGGTGCGCAAACGCTCCATGCCGTCCGGGTAATTCGCTTTCCAATGGCTATTCGCTGTTGGTCGATAAGCCTTCCCATCAAATTGGAACGGCGTGTCCGCGTTTGGAGCGCCCTGTCCACAGAGGTCGCCCAGGCGGTAGATGTGAGAGCCTGGGGGAATTGCCACTCTGCCACTCCTTTCGTCCGCAGTCATGGCTCGGCGAGAGCCATCGGCAAGCTCAATGTATTTGTATGCCTCGTCGCCAACGTCCTCGTTTCCTTTCGGGAGGAATAGCTGTCTATACTTGACGTGTTCGGTATGTCTTGCATACCAGACAAGGTAATCGCCAACGCGACTGAGGTTATTCGTAGCAAAACCGCCGGTCGTCGCGAAGTAGATTAGGCTTAGGAAATTCTCGCTGCCGAATACCTCATCCATTAGCGACCGCACGAGATGAACGTTCTCATCTCCGATCTGGACGAAGATGCTGCCGGTTTCGGTGAGGAGGTCTCGTGCGACGACGAGGCGGTCGCGGAGGTAGGCGAGATAGGAGTGGATGCCGAGCTTCCAGGTGTCGCGGAAGGCGCGGACCTGTTCGGGC
>JAFGQA010000335.1 GCA_016935885.1 Phycisphaerae bacterium
AGGGAAAACAGTGGTTCGGAAACGCCGTTCCTGACCGTGAAAACCACCGGCGAGACGCCGGTGCCACAGTTTTGCCACGGGCTGCTACGGGTTTGCTCCTGGTGGTCGTCCAGGGCGGCGAGGCGGGCCTGAACGTCCGGCGGCAACTCGGACTCGTCGATGTACGGGAAGTAGCTGAGTGCCCAGATGAGGATGCAGGCGGCGAAGATGATCGTGCCGGCGTGTGTGAGGAATACCCTGCTGCGATCCCACATGACGCGCAGGATGGGCAGGAGCCGTGGGACGTGGTAGGGCGGCAACTCCATGATGAACGTCGGGCGGGGGCCGGCGAGAAGCGTTTTCTTGAAGATTAAGGCCATCAGCAGTGCGGCGGCCGTACCGAGCACATACAGGCCGAACATGGTGCCGGCCTTGAGCCATGTGTTGTCGGCGAAGACGGCGGCGATGATGATGAGGTAGACGGGCATTCGGGCGGAGCAGCTCATCAATGGTGCCACGAGGATGGTGGTGAAGCGGTCGCGTTTGTTCTCGATGGTGCGTGTGGCCATGATGCCGGGTATGGCGCAGGCATAGCAGGAGAGCAGCGGGATGAAGCTCCTGCCGTGCAGACCGACGCGACTCATCAGGCGGTCCATGAGGAAGGCGGCGCGTGCCATGTAGCCGCTGTCTTCGAGGACGGCGAGGCAGAGGAACAGGATGCAGATCTGGGGGAAGAAGATGATGACGGAGCCGACACCGGCGATGATGCCGTCCGTGATCAGCGATTTGAGCGGTCCTTCGTCGAACATCGGACCGATCCAATCGGTGAGGGCCTCCTGACCGGCTTCGATCAGGTCCATGAGGGGCTCGGCCCAGGAGAAGATGGAGAGGAACAAGACGAACATCAGCCCGATGAAGATGACGAGGCCGAAGACGCGATGCGTCAAGACGCGGTCGATTCGATCGGTGGGCGTGTGGCCAGTGTGGTCGGGAGATTCGGGCTCGGCGACGACGACCCGTTGGGCGACGTTCGAGATCCAGGCGTATCTGGCTTCGATGGCCTCTGCGGCGGCGTCGTTGCTGTGCTCGTCAACGACGGCGGCGGCGGCGCACAACTCGGCGGCATAGGGCGGGGCCAGGTCGGCGAGGTACTTCTCGGCGGATCTGCGGCTGGCGGCCTCTCCGGAGAGATAATCCGACAGCCACAGGAGGGCACTGCCGTGTGCGGCGTAGGGCGGCGTGGCGCCGGATCGGGCCATGGCGTCGGCGGCGCGTTCGATGGCATCTTCGAAGGGAGGAGGGAGGCGCCAGGGTCTTGGCGGTGGTTTGTGGTGGTCGACGTTGTCGAGGGCACGTCGGAGGTCGGTGATGCCAACGCCCTTCGTGGCGACGGTTGGTATCACGGGGACACCGAGCTCGTGGGTGAGGGCGTCGCAATCAACGTGCAGGCCCCGCTCGGCGGCGACGTCCATCATGTTGCAGGCGATGACGACGGGCATGCCGACGTCGAGGATCTGAGAAGCGAGATAGAGGTTTCGTTCGAGGTTGCTCGCATCGATGACGAGCAAGACGCCGTCGGGCCGCCGCGTGCCTTGGATGCGACCGAGCAAGGCGTCGCGGGCGATTTCCTGGTCGGGGGACCTGGCGGAGAGGCCGTAGGCGCCTGGCAGGTCAAGTAGCGTGACATCGGTTCCGGCGAGCGTGCCTTCGCGTTTTTCGACGGTGACGCCGGGGTAGTTGCCGACCTTGTGTCGCAGGCCGGTCAGCGTGTTGAAGATGACGGTTTTTCCAGAGTTGGGATTTCCAGCGACGGCGACGCGCCGCTGGCCGGAGGAGAGTGCCACGCGCTCGGCACGCGCCACCATCAAGGACCCTCGATGGAGACCGAGGAGGCCTCGGACTTCCGGACGCTGAGGCGGTAGCCGCGGACGAGGAGCTCGACGGGATCGCCCAGCGGGGCGACGCGAATGAGACGAACGGTTGTGCCACGTGTGAGGCCCATTTCGAGGAGATGGTTCCTCGTTTCAGCGGGGCCGCCGACGCGTGTGATTCTGCCGGACTCACCGGGGGCCAGTTCAGCAAGGAATCTGGGGGAGCTGTCCATGTGTCGTGCGTCCTATGATGCATGCCGTGCCGCAGGGCGGCAGTTGGGCCGCATCTTGTAATTGAGACTCAATCTCAATATTTATATCGACTGCGGCGGGCGATGTCAACATCGTTCTTGGAGAATACCAAGAATCGGGTCCGTGACACTTCCGGCGGCATTCGATTCTGGGCGCCACGGGCGGCTTGTCCGCCCGTGTGGTGTCTCTTGGTGGACGCATGGGGCACACGCACTGGCAGGCAAGCTGCCAGTGGCACCCGCCTAAACTGTCATGGACCCCCAAGAATCCGTGTCCGCGCATGCGGTTCTGTCATCGCTGTCGGCGGGAGTGGCGTGTGCGTGTGTTGCGGATCGACCTGCTGGGGTGGCGACGGCGGGAGGCGTGGTCCGATATCTTCATAGGTATCAGGATGTTAGGATTGAATTGTCAGACGTTTGACGAGGACTAATCCGGCGTGGCGGCGTGGAGGGGTGCGTTGCCGCGACTCGGTTCGTCGCGAGTGAGCCTGAGCTTCATCACGCGACCGATCTTGAACTTGACCGTGCGCTTCTCGGGGACCTCGACGCGCTCAAGGGTCTTGGGGTTTTGGGCGACGCGGGCAGCTCTGACTTTGCTCTCGAAAACGCCGAAATCTCTAAACTCCAGGCGGTTACCGTTGCCAAGCTCATCAACGATTTCATCAAGGAAGGTTTGGATAATCCGTTTGACGACGACGCGTTTGTTGCCAGTCCGGTCTGCTATTCGGTCGATGAGTTCCTTCTTCGTGACGGTTCTCATAACAGACACCCCGAATCGATTGTTTCGGTCTGCAGCGCCCAGCGAGTACACCGGCGGGCAAGGCGGTCGTTCGGAGATGGCAGCGTCGGACAACTGGCAACAACACCGTCCGTCAAGCGCCTCGCCTACCCAACGAGACTGAACGTAAACTATAGTACAGCAACTAGTTCCCGATTCGCAAGCGTTTTTTGGGACAGATGTTGGCGGATGTGCTTCGCCAAGTCGTCTCGCCACCCGACGATGCGGAGGTTCGATGGGAGGCGCGTTGACCATGGACGTTCGGAGCAGGCTTTCTGGAGCACCCCATGTGCCGCGTGGTTGAATCGATCCTGGCTCAGATTATCGGACATCTGTACTCCGTGTGTCGTGCGGGGTTCCCCGCGCGACGCTGCGCGCAACGGGTGTCGGTCGTCCTTACGGTCCTGCTCCTGGCCCACAGCCTTGCCGGTTGTAGCGAGGGGCGGATCTGCACCGAGTCACTGCCGGAGAGCGTCCCGTTCAACGCTCCGCCGACGGAGAGCCGAGCCCCCGGTGCGCCGTCGGACGAGGCGCCCCACTTTGTTACCGCCCGTATTCCGACAGAGCGAAGCAGGTTTCCGTACAACCACGCCGCCTCGATCGTCGAGTTGCCCAATGGCGACCTCCTCACGGCCTGGGGTGCCGGCTCCCGTGAGCTCGGGCCGGACACGGTCATCCTGGTTTCGCGACGCGGCGTCGGCGAAATCTCCTGGTCCGAACCCGTCGTGGCCGCAGACAAGCCTGACTTTGCCGACGCCAACCCCGTTTTGTTCGTTGACGATGCCGGGACCGTTCACCTGTTCCATGTTGAGATGTTCGGCGATGCCTTTTGCCTTGGCACGGTCGTCGTCCAGACCAGCACGGACAACGGACGAAGCTGGTCCGCTTGCCGTCGGGCCCTCGACGCCGTCTGCGTTATGGTCAGGAACAAGCCGATCATCACGCGAACGGGGCGGTGGATCCTTCCGGGCTACGTCCAGGGCATTTATCAGTCGCAGTTTTGGATCAGCAGCGACGGCGGCTCGACGTGGCGCGGCACCGCCCCGCTGTTCTCGCTCCCGAACAACCTGCAGCCGGCCGTCGTCGAACTGGGCGACGGCTCCCTATTCGCCCTGACGCGAACGGCAGCGGGCGGAGGCTTCATCTGGCAAGCGCGCTCCGCGGATGGTGGTGAGACATGGGCCCTTTGCAAACGCCTCGATCTGGCCAACCCCGATAGCGCTATCGACATGCTACGGCTCGCCGACGGCAGGCTGGTTCTTGTCTATAACAACAGCACGACGGAGCGGACACCCCTTGTGGCGACGATCTCCACTGATGAGGGCAAGACCTGGTCGCCAGCCAAGATCATCGAGGCCGGGCCCCCACAGTTGTCGTACCCTTCCATCACACAATCACGGAACGGCAATATCCACGTTGTGTATAGCTGCCGGCTGGAACACATCCAACACGCTGAATTCAATCTCGCCTGGCTTGACACCATGCCATAGACGGTATTACATGATGCCCATGGCCAAGGAGTCTTCGCTTCAGTGCTCCGTCATCACGCCTGAGGAGCAGGTTCTCGAAACGACGGCGACCGCGGTTGTCATCCCCGCCCATGACGGTCTGATCGGTATTCTGAAGGACCGCGCCCCGCTTCTCTGCGAGTTGGGCACCGGTGTCCTGCGGGTTGATACGACCGACCAAGGCTCGAGGGAGTTCTGTGTCGACGGCGGCTTTGCCCAGGTTCTCAACAACGAGGTGATTGTCCTGACCGAGCGAGCCGCCGCCGCCGAAGACATCGTCCGCGCGGATGTGGAGAAGGCCCTCGCGGAGGCCGAGAAGATGCCCATGGACGGCGAGCAGGCCCTCAAGGATCGGCGCAGGGCCATCGATCGAGCCAGGACACAGCTCCGCATCGCAAGGAAGTAGCGTAAGGCAGCGTCTTGGGCGGAGAGGCAATCCGCCCGGGCTCCTCACTGAGCAAGGTCATTTGATGGCGCGGGCGGAACTCGTATCGGCTGCGGCTCGACTGTGGCGGATGGTCAATCGGCCATCGCATCGCTTCTCGCACTCGAACGGCCGCGCGGGCTGAAGCCCGCGGCTCTTCTTCAGAAGTCGATTGGTATAGAGCGTTTTAGGCTTGAGTGTGCATGCTCCATTGACGCTTCGTTGTAGCGTCGGCCCCCTGTGGCCGATGGGGATGACCAGTTTGCCAATGTTCCTCAAGGGTGAACGCTGACCGCTCCCTCACGGTCGCGGTTCCGATCGGCGTCGGCGGCATAGGCAAGCTCAAGCTTAAACTGCTCTAGTCATCGCTGGAATCGGCATCAGTTTTTCTCGGGCGTGTCGTTCAGGATTTCCTGTGCTATTCGCTCTGCAATGGTCTCCCTGCCGAGCGTGGTGAAATGACAGCATGCGTCACTGTAAGCCATATCGTGTTCAGTCGCGAACAGTTGGGTCAGATCAGTGAAGCGAATTCCCATTTCGGACAGACGCTTACCCTGCTCGATTAGCAGAGGATACCCGCTTTGGGCGCCGGGCCTGTAGGGATGATCCTCCTGGTATGCGATTCGTCGTTCTTCCTCTCCCATCGGCTTTGAGCCGGCGACATACTGATTCGGTTGCAGGAAGTGGAAGTACCGGATGCCGGCACCACGACAGATGCTGTCCATTTGCATGGAGCACCGCTTCCAAATCCCGACCAGATGTTCGTACAACTCCTGGTCATCCTTGAACTCGATTCGCGGCCCCGTGACGACATAGGGTTCGGTGAGTCGCACTCTGTAGTCCCGGATTCGATCGGCCAAGCCGGCGTTCTCCTGGCGCATGGAGCGATCTCGCAATCGCCAGATGAGGTTGCACGTGATCGAGTACCGCAAGTATGAGCCTGAGAACCACTTGCTCAAAGACGCGCGCTGCGATTCCAGGATCGCTTTTTCGCAAACAAGCTGGCGTAGGGCCGGATCGGGTAGTTGGCTTGTCTTCGGGTACCAGCTTCGAGGGTATATCGGGAACACGTTTTTCGTTGCGTTGCCTTCGTTGTGCAGGGCGACCTCATTGAAGCCGTCGAGATTGACGACGATGTCGAATTCACCTCCGAGGGCGAGGATGTAATTCAATGTCATCAGTTGTTGCGGTTGCTTGTACCCTCCGATGGCAAGGTTGAGAAGGACGATCTGCTTATCCGCAAAGCGGGGCGAGTCTTGCAGATGCTCCACGAGTGTTTGCTTGGCGCGGTCAGCAAGACGATACGCCACAGAGCCCCCCATCATGCCGATGATGACTTTGTCATCGGCCCGGTGCTGAATGGGGTCTATCAGTTGGCCGTACCCAAATGTGGAGATGTACTTCGAGCTGGCGGGGTTGGCAACATAGCCGACGTAGGGGTGCAGGATCTCCGGGGGCGTGTGCGTGCTTGCTTGTTCGAGGTCATCTTCCTGGGCAATGAAATCACGGGGCGTCTCGGCCCGAGCCCAGGAGAAGGAATGCCCCTCGACGATCCAGAAGCCGATGAACGAGCTGAGCTCTATGAAGATGATTATGAAGAGGATCAGGAGCAAGCGAAATGCGATTCGTTTCCGCAACGAGAGCTGTGACACACGTGCAGGCTTCTGATTGGTCCGAACGGCTGTGCTCATTTGGGAATCTCGATCCCTCCCATGTCGGCGCACTTGCGCGCCCTGTATGGGTCTACTCCGTGCCCGCCAGCTATGGCATCACGAAATCGTGTTCCGGATGGCGGATCGTCAACACGGGGCAAGGCGCTTTGCGTACGACGCGTTCGGCTACCGAGCCCATCAGCGCGTGTTTCAGCCCGCTGCGGCCATGCGTTCCAAGGACGATCAGGTCGATATCCTTCTCCCTCGCGTATCGGATGATCTCCATGAAGGGCCGGCCCATATGCACGTCAGTGACGACCTTGAAGTTCACATCCGCGAGGTGCTCCTGGGCGAACTGCTCCATCTCACGCGTCGAAATCGCCAGCAATTCATCCGGCGGGGGGCCCGCCGGTACGCTGTTCGGCCCCATTGCCATCCAGTATTGGGATGCCTCGTCCACCACGTGCAAGACGTGCAACTCGGCTTTGTAGGCCTCGGCAAACGAGCGGGCATAGCGCAGGCCGTGGAGTGACAACTCCGAGAAGTCGAAGGGAAACAGGATTCTTTGCAGCTTGATCATGGGGCACCTCCCAGAAAGCCCAACGGCCACCCCGGCGGCCTCTACGTGCTCCCACCACGCACCACGACACGTCCCCGGCATCGACCACAACGTGTTCCGGAGATTATAGGATTCGATCCACCCGGTAAACCAAGTTATACTGCGCCGAAGGGCACTGCTCAAGAGCGGTGGCACGCGTGCGGGCCCACGGATTGCTATCCGTCGACTTCGAACGCGTGTGAACGAAGGATGTGGCGCTGTCGTATCAAGGACGCACCGGGGTTGGACGTTATGCGATTGAACCGGCTCGGATCCCCCCCACCCCGTGGCAGGCGTTTGCCGTCTTGGCTGAAGCGTCCCTTGCCGACGGGCGACGCGCTGCTGAAGACGCGTCGCATCATTCAAGAAAGCAAGGTCGCCACGGTATGCGAGGAGGCGAAGTGCCCGAACCTGGGCGAATGCTGGTCCAGGCGTCACGCGACGTTCATGATCCTCGGCGACCGCTGCACGCGGCGGTGCAAGTTCTGTGCGGTCTCGACCGCGCGGCCCGAGGCACCGGAGCCCGATGAGCCGCGGCGCCTGGCCCGTGCGGTGGCTGCCTTGGGATTGCGACACGTTGTTGTGACGGCCGTTGCCCGCGACGACCTGCCGGACGAGGGGGCCGGGCATTTCGTGTCGTGCGTGCTCGCCATCCGCGAGCAGTCGCCCACGTGTGCCATCGAGGTCCTGCCCGCCGATTTCCACGCCCGCGACGACCTGCTCGCAAGGCTATGCCAGGCCGGCCCCGACATTTACAACCACAACCAGGAGACCGTCGAGCGGTTGTCGCCCGTGATTCGGCCGCAGGCCAGGTATCACCGCACGCTCGATGTGTTGCGCAAGCTCAAGCAGATCCGGCCGGAGATGCTCACCAAGAGCGGTCTGATGGTGGGCCTCGGCGAGACACGCGAGGAATTGTTCCGGGCCATGCGTGATCTGCGGTCCGTGGGGGTGGATATCCTGACTGTCGGGCAATACCTGCGTCCGACGCCGGCCCACGTTTCCGTTGCCCGCTATGTGCCGCCGGGCGAGTTCGACGAGATTGCCGCGGAGGCCGGCGGGCTTGGGTTCCTCTCCGTGGCGGCTGGCCCGTTCGTCCGTTCGAGTTACAATGCGGCGGATGTGTACGAGGCGATCTCGGCTGGGCCGGCCCACGGATCGCGATCCGCGGGCTTCGGCGCGTAGCAGCCCGTGGTAAAAGGGAAAACAGGGGTTCGGAAACGCCGTTCCTGACGGTGAAAACCACCGGCTTTGACGCCGGTGCCACAGTCTTGCCACGAGCTGCTAGCGCGTGGCTCGTCGGTCGCGGTTGGCGGCGGTTAGGAGCCGCGCAGAGACAACTTAAACGGTTGATCCGCCTGCCGGCGGGCAGGTCCGCCAAACGGCAAGCCGGCAAGACAGCCAGGCGGCACAATTGGTCATGTTATCCCTGCGCGACGCCTTAGCAGCTCGTGGTAAAAGGGAGAACAGCGGTTCGGAAACGCCATTCCTGACCGTGAAAACCACCGGCTTTGGCGCCGGTGCCACAGTTTTGCCACGGGCTGTTAGTGGCTCGTGGGCCGTAGCGTGTGGTTTGTGGTTCGCAGTGATTCGTAATAGCCTGTAGCTCGTAGGGTTCGCTGTGCGGGCTACAAGGCTTGGACGCAGCGGGGTGCGGATTTGCCTGAAGACACTCTCGAAAAACTGCGCGGCAAGTTCATCGTCTTCGACGGCGTGGACGGCTCCGGCAAGGGGACCCAGATCGGCCTGCTGGCTGAGGCCCTCGACAACTGCGGCATCGAATACGTACTCGCCCGTGATCCCGGCGGAACGACCATCGGCGACCGCATCCGGCACATCCTGCTCGGCTACGACCTGTCGGACATGGATCCGCGATGCGAGGCCCTGCTTTTCATGGCCTCCCGCGCCCAACTCGCCCGCGAGGTGATCGACCCGGCGTTGGCCCAGAAGAAGACGTGCATCTGCGATCGGTACGTCTCGGCGACGTGTGCCTATCAAGGCGCCGCCGGCTTCGATCCTCACAAGACCGTGAAGCTGGCCAGCTTTGCCATCGGAAAGACCTGGCCCCATCTGACCATCGTGCTCGACCTGGACCCCAAGGTCGGTTTCGAGCGAACCGGGCGACAGACCCCCTCCCGGAGGAAGCGGGCGAACGCGCGTAAACACGGTCAGCCCACCTTGTTCCAGGATATTCATCCCGACGCCATGGAAGCCCGTCATGTTACTAACTTCCATGAGCCCGTCCGCGAGAAGTTCCTCGACCTGCCGTCTTACTATCCGTCGCCGGTCGTCGTCATCGATGGTTCGGGCACCATCGAAGGCGTGCACGAGCGTGTGATGGATGCGTTGGCCGAGCTGTGCATTCGGGATTGAGGGCTGATGGCCAAGGAAGATGAATGATGCTGTTTGCTGACGTCTTGCACCAGCGTGCCGCTCAGGACAGATTGCAGCGTGCGATCCGAACCGGCCGCGTTCCACATGCGTACCTGTTTGCCGGGCCGGAAGGCGTCGGCAAGGAGATGCTCGCGACACGCCTGGCGGCGGTGCTGCTCTGCGCAAGTCCGCGGGAAGTACGCGCCCCGGAAGATCTGCTTGTCGAAACGTCGAAACGTCGAGACGTCGAAACGTCGAAACGCGGAAACGTCGAAACGTCGAAACGTCGAAACGCGGAAACGTCGAGACGTCGAAACGTCGAAACGGCAGGAGGCTGCGATGGCGAAGGCCAAGATTGCGAAGACCAACCGTCGTCGATCGCCGACGTTCACTCGTCGACTCGCGATTCGCAATTCGCAACGCGCGATTCGGACTCGACCTGGCTGGACGCGTGTGGCCGATGTGACGATTGCGTCCTGTTTGCCGCCGGGAACCATCCCGACTTTCATCGGATCCACCGCACGCTGAACAAGTTTCACCCGGACAGCAACGTGCAGAAGCGTAAGGCCCTGCAACTCAGCGTCGACGTCATCCGGCACTTCCTGATCGACAAGGTCGGCCTGCATCCTGCCCGTGGTCGGGCCAAGGTGTTTATCATCGCGGAGGCGGACCGGCTCAGCGGCGGGGCCCAGAACGCCATGCTGAAGACGCTCGAGGAGCCTCCGGGGCACAGCTATCTGATCCTGCTGGCTACATCGGCCGACGCACTGCTCGCCACGACGCGGTCGCGCTGCCAGCACGTCGCCTTCAGGGCCCTGCCGGCGCAATTCATCACGCGGCAGTTGACGGAGCATCACGGAGCGCCGGCGAAGACCGCCCAGTTCCTCGCCGAATTGTCACAGGGCAGCCTGGGCATGGCCATTCGACTCGCCGAGCTGGACTTTCACGACAAGCTTCCCGTCATTCTGAAGGCCCTGCAAACCGGGCCGGACGATCCGTTGAAGTGCGGCAAGACACTGCTGGACAGTGCCAAGGCCATGGCGTCCGGCCTGAGAGAAGAAGCCGGCGACGGCGAAGACACCCATGCCGCCAGGCGTGCGCAGGCGATCATCCTGGCGACCGTCGCCATGATCATGCGTGACGTTCTGCGGCTGGCGGTCGGCCACACGCCGGCCGCCTTGCCGACCGATCCCGCCGTGGCGGCACTTGCCCGCACGACGACGCCCGATGCGATCGGCCGGACGATCCGGGCCGTCAGCGCCGCCGAGTACCAGATCGATCGCAGCGCCAACACATCCCTCGTCTTCGACGCCGTCGGCATCGAACTCGCCCGCGGCCTGGCCGGTGGTTCGTAGACTCACCGAGGGCGGCCGAAGCGGCGCCACGATGTCTGCCCCGTGGCGTAAGGTCGTCGTGTTGGAGACGCCAGTCCGGGGGGCGCGCTCGGACGGGCTGCACAGCCACGCCCGGGCCAAGGTCGGGGGCTCTTGGATGCGATGACGGGCTGCCTTTGCGCTGTGGTTAGCAGCCCGTTGTAAAAGGGAAGACAGCGGTTCGGAAACGTGGTTCCTGACCGTGAAGACCACCGGCGAGACGCTGGTGCCACAGTCTTGCCACGGGCTGTTAGGCTGCG
>JAFGQA010000336.1 GCA_016935885.1 Phycisphaerae bacterium
AGAATCCCTTCTCGGTCCTGAAGCCGGTGCCGAGAAAGGATTCTCGGCAGAGCGTACAGTCGTTCTATTTGTGAAACGCCGTACTAGCGGACCGGCAACGTTCATTCGACGGGTTGCGTCAGCCTGGAGTGTGTGCCACAGCTCTGTGAGCAGTGCGAGACTGCGACGGGGGGCCCACACTGCTCCAAAGCAGTGGCACACGAGCACGGAGATTCACGGGAAGCGGTGCACCAGTGCCACCCGACCGACGGTCCGTCGGACAATACTTGGGGGATCCAGCTTTGCCGAAGTACCTCGTACAGTTTGCCAGCCCGTCAGGCAAGACGGGCAGCGAAGTCGTAGAGGCCAAGACCGAACGTGCCGCGCTGGTCCAGATTGAGGCAAGCGGCCGGACGCCCATCAGCGTTCAACCGGCCGGCGCCGGGTCCGCCAGGAAGAAGCGCGGCGGCGGGGCCAAGCGCGTCAGAAGGGCGCGCGGCGGCAAGGCGATGCGCCGTGCGGTGACAGACTTCACGCATCAGATGGCGGCCGTGGCGGAGAGTGGCATTCCCATCGTCGCAGGCATAAAAGCCATCCGGGAGCAGACGGCACACCCGCAACTCCGCGTGGCACTCGGACGCATTGCTGGCCGAATCGAAGGTGGGCGAACCCTGGCAGACGCCCTCGATGCCGAACCGGACATCTTTCCAACGATCTACGTCAAGACAGTCGCCGCCGGCGAAGCGGCTGGAAAAGTTCCCGAGGTTCTGTCGGCGCTGGCCCGGTATCAGGAGCAAGAGGCCGAGACGCGGGCGCAGATCAAGTCGGCCATGTTGTATCCCATGCTGGTCGTCGGCGCCTTGGCGCTGGCCACCGTTTTCATGTTGGTCTTCGTGGTGCCGCAGTTCGCCAAGATGTTCGAGAAGTTCGAAGGACAGTTGCCCGTGCCGACCCGCATCCTCCTGGCCGTCAGCGGTGTCATCACACACCACTATCTGCTCGTCGGCGTCGGCATCGTGGCGTCGATATTCACGATTCGCACCCTGTTGGGGTATCAGTCCGTGCGCTCGTGGCTTGACACGCACTTCTTGAAGATGCCGGTCTTCGGCGATCTCCTGCTCGGTGTGTATATGGTCCGGTTCATCGAGTTGCTGGATCTGCTGACACGGGCCGCGCTCCCGATAACGCAATCCATCAACGTCACGGCCGACAGCATGACCAACGAGGCCATTCGCCGTGACGTTCGCGGCATGTTGCGGTCGGTGGAAGGCGGCCACTCGTTGACCGAGGCCTTTGCGGAGACCCGGTGGCTCACGCCACTGGTCAAGCGGATGCTGGCCATCGGCGAACAGGCCGGAAGGACCGATCAGATCTTCGAGTACCTCCGGACGTACTACAGCCGACAGACGCAGCGGAGCGTCAAGCTGTTATCGACCCTGATCGAACCGGTAATGGTATCGAGCCTGGCGGCCGTCGTTCTTTTCTTTGCGCTCGCCATCTTTTTGCCGATGTGGAAGCTGTTGAAGCTTGTGGGAACCTCGTAGAAACCACACCACGACACGAAAGATATCGTACGTTGCCATACGCGGGCCCAACGGGGAGGCCCGTCGAAAGGAGATAAGACATGAATGGGACGAAGCCTGTCATTCGAACGCGGCCTGCCTTCACTCTGATCGAGCTGGTTACGGTTATCGTGATTTTGGGGATTCTGTCGGCGGTGGCCCTGCCCGTCTATTTGGACTATCGGACGGATGCGAAGGCGGCTGCCTGCAAAGGCGCCCTGGGCGGCATCCGCGCTGGCGTTGCGAACTTCTACGCCCATTCGGCCACCGATGCCGGCGGTGGAACGCTTGCCTATCCGACGTTGACGGAGTTGACCACGTCAGGCACCGTCATGACGGACGTGATCCCTGATAATCCTTATGACACGGATGGCACGGCGAACAACGTCGTTGCCGGCGCCACGAAGGGTGTCGTCGTGGGCGACACCGGTGGCTGGGCCTACAAAGCGGCAACCGGTGAGTTCTGGGCGAATACCAGCGTGGCTGGTGAGAATAGCTGGTAGCGCTGACCGCGCCCCACCGCGCAAACGCGTAATAGAACGCTCGTAACGCCACAGGTCCGGCGGCGGCCACACAGGCCTTGGCACCTGTGCCGCCCAGAGCCTGGATCGCACTCTCGGAATACTCGGTGTACGTCCGGTATCCCGTTGGTGTCGCGACTTTGGGGCATCACGATGTGCAGAAGCGGACGGTGGCGAGTTCGGCCGGCCTTCACGCTGATCGAACTCGTTACCGTTATTGCGATTCTTGGAATCGTCGCGGTCTTCGTCGGCGGTCCAACGCTGTCGTACATTGACTCGATCCGATCGCGTGCCGCCGCATCGCGACTCACCGGTGACGTCCGTTATATACAACGCACCGCCCTTAACTCCGGCCTGCGAACCTGGATCGTCTTCGACATCGGCGCCAATAGGTACCAGTTGTACATCCAGGACACGGCCGCCCAGGGCACGGCCAACCCCAAGACCAATCGACAGCCGGTGACCCACCCGTCGGACCAAAGCACGGATCCGGTTCAGTTTGGCACCGGGCCGTTCGCCAACGTCACGATCTCGTCCGCCGACATGAACGATACGGCCGAGTTGGAGTTCCGCAGTTCCGGTGAGCCCTATGATGGCAACGAGAAGCCGCTGACCGCCGACGGCACTATCACGCTATCCGATGGCGTAACGATCACCATCTACCGCGTTGGCGGCTTCGTGGAGCGGTCCGGATGAGATGCCTTCGAGGGCAACTGCGCCCCACGGCCTGGAACTGTGGCACCGGCGTCTCGCCGGTGGGGTCACGGGCGGGACGCCTGTGCCACACTTTGGTTGCGGCCGAAGGCCGCGCTGAGCCACAGGCCGATGCGCCACGGACCAATGCGCAACAGGCCAACGCGCCGCGAACCAAGGTGATGCGACGCGGCGCCACGATCATCGAGGTCGTTATGGCGATCGTCATCCTATCCATCGCCTTGCCGCCGCTGGTCAGCGCGTTCGCGGATGCTTCGATGCAGTCGATCCATCCGTCGCAGGCGACGGTCGCCGCTTTTCTGGCGATCGATCGAATGGAGCAGATTGCCGCCCGACGTTACGGCGGCAAGCAGGGCGCGGAGTCCGGTTACGACGGCGTGAAGGCCGCGTCCTTCCAGAACGAGGTTCCGGTTGTCGGCTTTCCGATGTTTGAACGTAGAGTCACCATTACGAATGTCGATTCCGACCTGAATCCCTCGCCGTCCAATGACTACAAGAAGGTGCGCGTGACGGTGAGCTGGAACGATGGCGGCGATCAGGTGGTCATCGAGCACGTCTTTGCGAGATTGGCGGGCGAATGAAGGCAATGACTGCAAAGCTGTCTGAATCGTCGCGCGCATCGCCGGGCACGGTCCCGGGGCCGCGACGTTGCGGTTTCACGCTTATTGAGCTGGTGACTTCAATCACTGTCGGCGTCATCATCAGCGGTATTGCGGGCTCGCTCATCTGGAACGCATCCAGGCAACGCGCCGAGATCGCCGCGCGTGGCGAACTCAGCGATGCCGGGGCAACGGCACTCGAGGTGATGGTGCGCCACGTCCGCGGAGTCTCCGAGGACGCCGACAAGACCGGAAAGGCGCAGATCACGAGCCCCACTGCCACCGGCTTCTTGTTCGATAGGTTTCTTTTCAGCGTCGGATCGGAATACCAGGCGGACTTGGACAGCGGCAGCATCTCGCAATCACTGCGGGACAGCTTCGCGGACTATGACATCACCCTTTCACAGACTGCCACGGTCGCAGTCCAGGAAGCTGGCGTGAGATGGCTGATAACCGATGCGGCGCGGAGTTATCTCATCAGAAACGAAGCAGGGAAGCTGAGCATCTGCGGCAAGGAGGGCCTTCGACTCAACGGTGACGCCGTTGAAATCTCTGCTGATAGTGGTACACATTGGTATCCACTCGTGGCTGACGTCAGCAGTCTGACGTTCTCGTACCTCGACCGAGTCGGCGGCGTGCTGGCCTCGTTTCCGCCGAGCAATCCTGAAGACATCCGGTTCATTCGGATAGACATCGAGTTGTCGCGCGCTTCGCAGACCGCCAAGCTGCGGACGTCGATCTATCTCAGGAATCTGATGGAGGAGGTGAACCCCGGTGGGTGATAGGCAACACCGTTCGTCGCCGCACTGGCACCATGCCCATGAGCTCCACCGGCGAGACGCCGGCGCCGCAGGTTCGCTTGTGCCTTCGCGTCGCGGGGTCGCGATTATCGGCTTCGTGGCGGCGCTGTTGATTATCGGAACGCTTGTGCTGTGGCTGTTTCAGCTAACGGCTTCGACCTCGACCGCATCGCTGGGACACTACTACAGCACGGGCGCCTTCTATGCTGCCGAAAGCGGCATCGAGATGGCTGCGCGAGAGTTAACTCAAGGTGGTGATGGGACGATAACAGAGAAGGTGCTGAGCACGGGTGCCTTCCAGGTGGAAGAGTGGAGCACGAGCCCGAAGGTATATCGGGCCACGGGAAGGCCGGTTGAAACGTCGGCTCCATGGAATACGTACCGCCGCGTCATTGAGATACAGACACAGTAGTGACGGGCTGCATCCGAATGTCGGCATGATGCCCGGGCAAGACGGGCCACGGTTGCACGGAGGCGGCGGGGAAAGGCAAACTCGGCACAGGAGTCGGTCGCGGGGACACGGATGTCAAGCAGCCGGGAAACCTTGATCCTGCAAGTCAGCGGCGAGACGCTGCGTCTGGTCCAGGCCAGACTCGTTCGGGACACGGTCGAGCTGTCACGTGCGTGTTCTTTCCTGTCTGGGAGCGTCGCCGAGGACGGTTCCGCCCTTCGAGATGAGACGACGCTCGACAGCTTGGCCGAGCATGTCACGCGCAACGGATGGGTTGGCGCGGACCTCGTCTGCGTGCTCGGCGGCTCGTCTGTCGCGTGTCAGTATTATGACATGCCGCCGATGAAGGGAGACGCGCTGCGTCGAGCGGTGCGGCTCAAACTCGGCCAGCAGTTGCACTTCGACGTGGCCGACGCGGTCGTTGCAATCGATTCGCCCGGTCCTCGCGAATATCAGCCAGGCAGGCAGATCCGCGTGGGCGTCACCGCCGTGCACAAAGAGCACGCGCGAGCCGCCGTCGACGCGGCCGCCCGCTTGGGGCTGAATGTCAAGGCCATCACGGCGATGCCAGCCGCGATCACTGCGGTCGCTCGGGATACCATCGGCGACGCGCAGGGGCTTCACGGCATCCTGCACGTCGACGAACATATCAGCACGCTCGTGGTCTTTGACGGGTCGTCGCCGTGTGTCACAAGCGAGCTCCCGATCGGTGTCAGCAACCTTGCCAAGTCGCTCATGCGACCCATCATTGCAGGCGAAGACATCATCCAGCTTGACGAGGAGCAGGCGGCAACCCTGTGGAACGAAGTTGGCATTCCAGCGGCGGACCAGGAGATCAAGTCGCTGGGAATCACCGGCGACCGGCTGCTTCCCCTGCTCGAACCGGCGTTGCAGCAGTTTGCCAAGCACCTCGTTCAGTGGCTCACGTTTGCCTCGACCAGCAACGGCGGCGGAAGAATCAGCGTGCTCAGGATTGTCGGACCTGGCGCGGCGGTCCAGCGCCTCGCGAAGACACTTACGGGCAGATTGCCAACCGAAGTGCAAGCCGAACACTGGCTGAAGGGCACGGCGATGCTCACGGGGTCCTCCGAAGCGCTCTCGCTGGATGCCTTCTCTGCGGCCGTCGGTGCTGTGAAGCACTGGCACGCCCTGCCAGACTTGATTCCGCCGGAAGTCCACAGGGATCGCAGGATACGCCGAATCCGGCGGTCGATCTCCGTCAGCGCCGGCCTGGTGGCAGCGGCGATCGCCGCCTTTGCCATCCTGTTCGATCAAATGGGTGTGCCCCTGTCCCCGTCGATCTCGACGCACCAGGAGCAACTGGCGGGCGTGCAACGGATCGTCGGTGCCAACACGCAATGGGAATCTACCCAGAAGGCCGTTACTCGGCTTCGCGGAGCGTTCGATGAGTTCACTCGTCCTAATCCATCGTGGATCGGCATATTCAAGGAGTTGTCGATCCTCCTGCCACGCGAGGTGCAGGCGACGGAGTTGGTGGTCCACTCGGACAAGAACGGCATGAGATTGAGCCTCGGTGCGGCCGTGTACACAGGTGAACACGGCCTGAGCTTTGATAAAGCGGTCGAGCAGGCGTTGCTGATGTTGCAGCGAAGCTCGTTTTTCGAGCGGGTCGAGTTACTGGCGGCCAACCGCGAAGCAAGCCCAGAACACCCGAACGCGGCAGGGACATTGACCATAAAGTTGGATCTTGTGTATCCGCATCCAGACGCCCGTCTTGGCAGATCGTGGGACGGCCCTCGCGGCGGTGAGGGCACAGGCGAGACGTCTGTATCACAGGGTCCGCGGCAGGATCTGCTCGGATGAGCCCTTGGGGACGGCCCATCTGGGATAGGCCGTAGGGTCACGAGGAATGTCAGAGGGCGTTGGAAAAATCAAGGATTGGCTGCCCCTCACTATTGCGGTGTGCGCCGTGATCCTGGCGGCCTGCTACGCGGTCACCAGGAAATCGCGCGCCGCCGAAGGCATCCACGAGATGAATGATCTTGGCGCGACGTTGTCGGACGCAGCCGAGTTTGCGCGGAAGAGCACGTTGTCACAGGCGGACGTCGAGAAGTTGGTCTCGCTGAAGGAAGAGCTCGAACACCGTATGGCCGACTGCTTGGAGCCTTCGCTGGTCCAGGCGGAGCTGATGAAATCTGCCGCCGAAGCGGGACTGGTCCTGCGTGAGATACGCCCCATTAGACCGCAGGGCAAACCGGCGGCTCAGGAGGAAGCCGTCGATTATCCTCGCTACCGCGTTTTGGTTTGCGGGACCTATGCTCAGATTGCCACGTACATGCGGCTCTGTACTGAACAGAGGCTTCCCGCCCGTGTGTTGGAGTTTCAACTGCGCCGATCCACGACCGAGGGCGGCCTGGATGCGCAACCGGGCCACGGATTGCAGTCCGCGGGTTTGACGGCGGACATCACGGTTGAAGCCTTTCGGCCCCTAAATCGCACGAAGGACGACGGGGACAGCGACTGATGGACGCGCGGAAGAAGAAGGTGCTGACAGTTCTTTGCATCGGCAGCGTCATCCTGACGTGGCGGGTGTATGCGTTGATTGTCAAGCAGGTGCCGTCCGCGGCCGAGGCCGGCCCTGCGCTGACCTCGGTCTATGACGACAGCGCGGGGAATTCCAACCAGTACGCCGAGTCGCAGAAGGACATGGCGGGGATCTGGGAGCAGCAGGCGGCAGTGGGCAGCCAGCCGTGGGGGCGTGATCCGTTTGCGGACGTCCAGGGCGCGCGTCGCGAGCCCGAACCCAGGCGGATGGAGGAGACCGTGCCAGATCGCGGTCCGCCGCCAGAGGCCCCGTCGCTCAACTTCACCGGCGTGTCTATGAGCGACGGTCAGTGGCTGGCCGTGGTACGCCGCAGCATCGTCCGCGTGGGCGATGTGATCGACGAGGAGTTCCGAGTGACCGATATCACGAAGCGGTCTGTCACGATTTCGTCGAGGGGATGGGCGTTCCGGTACGAGCTTGGCGTGAAAGAACCGGTTGTTCGCCCGCTGTGGGAGGAGCCATGAGTCGGCAGAAGATAACGCTACTGTGCATGGCCATGATCGTTTTGTGGGCCGCCGTGCGCGCCGCCGCGGGCGACGATGCAAAGGATCGGGCCGCGGACAAGGAGCCGCGTTCGTCGGAGACGGCGAAGAGCGCGATCGGCAACGCGCTGCTCCTGTTGGGCTCAAAGGCGGCCGCGAACGAAGGAGCAGAGGAGGGAACGCGTGAAGGAACGAAGGGAGACGTGAACACGGAGGAGGGCCGTGTGGCGGCACGAGGGGCTGGCGCCGAAAGGCGAATCACGCTCCAAACGGCCAGCACCGACATCGGCAACGCGCTCCGTCTCGTTGCCGAACAGGGCGGCTTGAATCTGGTCATCGGCCCGAGGGTCGAAGGGGAAGTCTCCGTGTACCTCGAGGACGTGCCCGTCGGGACGGCGCTGAAGGCCATCGCGATCAACAACGGCTTTGCGTACACGGTCGAGGACGGCGTGATCACGGTGTCCAGGCCGCGGGAGCAGAGCAAGAACGAGGAGGAGATCATCCCCCCGATTGATACTCAAGTCTTCACGCTGCAATGGCAGGACGCGGAGCGTGTCAAGGACGCCCTCGAGTATGCCTTGACCCAATACGGCAGGATCAAGGTGCTCAACGAGAACAGCGATGGCGGTTATCAGACGACGAGGCTCTCCGATCTGAGCGGCGATATCGAAGATTCCAATGTAAAATCGTACACCGCGACGTCTGGTTCCCAGGCCGGCGGTGCGTTGGGTGCTGGCGGCACTGCGACGGCCGGGGGGGTGCCGCGCAACGCCAGGAAGCTGGTCGTGACAGACACGTTGGACAATCTCCCGCGCATCGCGGATCTGATCGCAGATCTCGACAAGATGCCTCCGCAGGTCCTGATCGAGGCGCGGATCATCGAGATGACCACCGACCTCCAGCGTCAGCTCGGCATCGACTGGAACGTGGACGTACTGGCAAACGGGCCGGTGCTCAACCACGAGTTGCCGCTCAACTGGCGGGCCGGCTTCTCCGGCGGCGGAGAGATCCGCCACTCGCCCGATGGGACCGTGCAGACCTCCACGGGCCTGGCGTTGGGGACGATCGACTTCTCCCGATTCACAGCCCTGGTTCGCGTGCACCAATCGGACAATGCGATCCGGCTGCTGGCCAATCCCAGGCTGCTCGTCTTCAACAACCACAGCGCGAGCATCCTCGTCGGTGAGCGGTATCCGCTTCTCGAGGCCAACATCACCGATGAGGGCACCCTTACAGAGGCCTTCGACACCTACATCCCCGTTGGCATCCAACTCGAGGTGACACCGAGCATCATGTCCGACGGCAGGATCACTATGCTCGTCCACCCGGCGACGAGCGCGCTGGGGGACGAGGTCGTCGGCACGACCGGCCTGCGCGTCAGACGGATCCTGACGCGAGAAATCGATACTCGTGTCATCATGCAAGACGGCCAGACCGTGGTGCTCGGCGGCCTCATCAGCGATCGAAAGACCCGGACCATCAATAAGATTCCCGGACTGGGCGATCTGCCGATCCTGGACGTGCTGTTTCGACAGGAGAACCCGGCCTCGCAACGTGTGGACCTGTTGATCTTCCTGACCGCGCACGTTGAACATGCCGTAGAATTCACCGAGCGGGATCAGAAGATCCTCGACATGTATCGGCCGCAGTTCAAACAGGTCGATCGACTGCAGGACGTGCAGTTGCATTTTGAAATCCCGACCGAGTACGAAGCGCCCCGGCCGATGTTCGGCGACCCGCCGGTTGTTGAAACCGACGGTGACCTCGACGAATCGGCCAGCGATTTCGAGGAATCGGCCAGCGATGACGCCGTAGCCGGATGGATGGCCGAGGTCGGTATCGAGCATTCACGGAAGACAGGAGCCGCGAGCGAACCCGGTCAGGGCGAGGCTCGGCACTACGATCCGAAGTTCAAGCTGGTCGCGCCGCGGTGCAGCGAGGGGCGACGCGGCGGGCCAGATCAGCCCAGGAACCAGGAGGCCGTTCCGACGGCTCGCATCGAGGAGACGCCCTGATATGCCTGCAAGATTCCTGGTTGGACTCGTCGGTGCGAGTCTGCTTCTCGCGGCAGGATGTCGTTCGCTGAACGACGGGAACAAGCCCGTCGAACAGGGTCTCGTCGAGGCCCCGGACGCCTCGCCGGCCATGACGCCGGCCGAACTTGGCCGAAGGTACCGCGCGTTGAGTGCCGAAGGTGTCAGGCTTGCCGGACAGCGGCAGCCTGGTCTGGCGCTTGCGGCCTTTGAGCAGGCCGTGGCGCTCCGGCCCGAATCGGCGGAGGCCCTCTTCAACCTGGCCGCGTGCTATGAAGACATGGGGGACCCGATGCGGGCCGTCAATATCTACCGTCGCGTCTTGCAGATGACGCCGGACGACGCAGACTGTTACCGCAACCTGGGGACCAGCTTCATCAAGATGTACTACCGGGAGAGAAGCCCAGTCTGGCGGAAGATGGCACGGGAAGCGTGGCGCCGCTCGCTTGCCTTGAGGTCGGAGCAACCCGACGTTCGGGCCTTTCTGGCCAGCACCGATTCAGTCGATTGAGGACGAGCTGCGTCATGTCGCCGGCCGACGAAATCATAGAACGGATCCGCCGCGATCCGAAGATCCCCGCTCCATCGCAGACCGTCTTCAAGGTCCTCGAGCTAACGCAGGATCCTGACTGCGACACGCGGAAGGTGGCCGCCGTCATCAGTCGCGACGGAGGCCTGACGGCGCAACTGCTGCGTCAGGCCAACAGCGCGTTGTACGGCTTCCAATCGCCGACGTCTTCGGTGGCGGAAGCCTGCGTGCGGCTTGGCCTGAAGCGCGTGCGGACGGCAGTGATCAATCAACACGTCGTGAACGGTTTGGGCAAGGCTTGCCCGCACGGCTTCGACGCCCAACGCCAATGGCAGGCGGCGTTTGCCACCAGCGTCGCGGCGCACGACCTCTGCAGGCGACTCCTGCCCCAATCGGCTGAAGACGCCGGCACTGCGGGACTGCTATGCGATATCGGCGCGGGATTGATGGCCTTCGGCATTCCTGAGCGATATCGGGCCGTGCTCGACCAGCCGTTGCGCCCGCCTTGTCCTGATTTCGACAAGATTGAAAGGCGCTTGCTGGGTGTCACACACTGCGAAGTGGGAGCCGCCATCCTCGCCGACTGGAAACTGGAGCAGCGCATCATTGACGCGGTACGCCTGCACCACGCGGACCCGTCGTCGCTGACCGACCGCAAACCGGACACATTCGCGACCATCGTGGCCGCCGCCGCAACCTTGTCAGGCATCGCACTGAGCGGCTCTGACATGGACAATGTCGCCGCGCTGTTCGCCCAGTTGGAGACACTGACGCCGAAAGCGAACGCCCTCGTCACCGACCTGCTGGACCGGCTCGTGAGCCACATTCAGAACACGGCTAGCTCCTACGCCGTCGAACTGGGCCCCATCGGCCACATGGAGGCGAACTTCGAAGAACTGATGCGCGACCTGCCAGATGTTCGCCGAAGCATGTCCTACGCGCCAATGCCACGTGACACGATCTCGTGACAAGTCGGGCGCGGTACGGTTCTCTTGAGGCAATGTGGATCACCCCCGCGCCGAATCCCGAGCGCGATGCGGACGAACTGGCGGGAATCAAGACTCGGGCGCAGAGATGTGGATGTCCTGCGGACGTGGCTTCGCCAGGCCGGGTGGCTGTGGCTGGAGTGGCTTGCCTGGCACAGGCGTCAGAGTGCCCGGGTGCGGGTGCGGCGAGCCGCTCGACTGCGGCCTGGGCCGGCTGATCGAAGTTTCTGATGCGGCTTGGCCGGTGGTGACGTGGCCGGTGAACATGGCACCATCGGTAATCTCCAGGCGGTTCGTACGCAGGTCACCCTCCATCCTGGCCGTGGCGAGCAGGTGCAGTTTCTCGGAAACGGTGAGGTTGCCCTTGCACTCACCCTCGACCTTGATATTGGCGGCCTCGACATCGGCAGCCACCTTGGCTCCTTCGGCAACGTGCAGGGTGCCCTTGGACTTGATGTTCCCCTCGAATCCACCTTCGATTCGAACGCCTTTTTCGAACGTCATCTCGCCCTTGAATTTGGCATCAGTGCCGATGACCGTTGGGAATTCGCCGTTCACTTCGGCCATGAGTTCGTATCCTCCCGGCGTTTGTTGGACGCCCTCAACCATCGTGGGTTTGCCCGGTGGGCCCCTCCTTGAAGCCCACATAGTATAACGTCTTGCCAGTGAATTACAACCGGTCCCAATGCCTCGTCCGGGCCGCGGCGCTGCCCTGATGATGACCGATACGCTATCAAGTTTCAACGGTCGCGCGGCCACGGTCCTTTCGGGGGCGGACAAAAAGCCGAAACCCGGCCTGAACAGCGCGGAAGCGGGTGGGAAGGGGTCCGTGACACCTCCGGCGGGATTCGATTCTGGGTGCCACGGGCGGCTTGTCCGCCCGTGCGGTCTCTCCGGTGGGCGCATGGGGCATACACACTGGCAGGCAAGCTGTCTATGGCACCCGCCCAGGCTGTCACGGACCCGGCGGGAAGCTGGCTGGACGGCTGCTACCATCCAGCGGGCAGCGGGCTCTGGTCCCAGGAACGCGTACGCTGGGGTGGCTCCGGGGCGAAATCGGCCACGTTCAGGTCGCTCCAAGGCACCACGGCGATGCAGTACGGGCTTGCCATGGCCAACGGGGCATTGGGAGGCGGCGATGTAACCGCGATGGCGACGCGAAGTTCGTGGCCCTGCCGCCAGACCCGGTCGATGCTGACACCGAAGCGATCCGAGGTCACCCGGCCGAGCGTGACGATCAGCAGCATCTCCCGGGAGAAATCCACAGGCACATCCTCGATGGGAACCCGCGCGAGCGTTGCCGGATCGCGCACGACGATCTGCATGGCCCGTGTTTCGTGCGAGTGGGTCCCGGAGGCCCGGCGCAAGATAGGAAGCTCCTCCCCATCCGCAGGATTCTCTCGAACGCCATCGCGGAATTCGTGGCAGCCACCCATCATCAACAGCGGCACCAATGCAAGCGATAGCCTGACGCCCACCCTTACACCTCCTGTGGCCTGGCCCCGATGGTCCGTGGCAAGACGCCGATGAAACACCGGGTACGTGTTTAGAGGCTGTTTCAGGACCCCGTGTGGCACCAGCGCCAAAGCCGGTGGATTGGATGATTCACCGGGCATTCTCTCGCTTGTCTCCACAGTTCTGAAACAGCTTCTTACCCGTGGGCATCCATTCCGGCCTGTTCTCACGGGTCGTTCATACAACACCGCTCGAACGCTAGACCCGTGCAACGCCGGTGCCGTAGCACTGGCGGGCGAGCCGCCAGTGGCACCCAACCCCGCTCGAACGTTAAACCCGTGCAACGCCGGTGCCGCAACTTCCCCGCGAGCCGCGAACATTCCAGTACGGGCCATCCAGCGCGGCCTTTGGCCGCCACCAAAGAACCTGCGCAGGCGAGGTGCCCTGGTTCTGCAACGCTACATGGTAGCTGCTGGTCCGGCCTGTGGGCAATGCCGCCAGTTTGACCACCCGGTCCTTGCGCGGCTAGGATTCTTATGTGAAAGCGGCCCGGTTAGCCATTCTGGCAGCGGTGTTCAGCCTGTCGGCGTCGACCGTGGGGCACGCGACCTACGCAGAGCCCACCCCGATGGCTCCGTTGGTCCTCCGAGAGTCAAGCGGGAGGATGCCTGCGGAGGGGCCCACCTCGGCAAGCCCAAAGCGCACGAAGCAGAGGCCCAAGCAGCATTCCGAGGACCGCATCACGGCCAAGGAATCGGCTGCCATGCGTCGGCGCGCCCGCGAGGCGATCCGTGGGGACGACCTCGAACTGGCCAGGCGACTGCTGCGGAAGGCGGCCGGCGTCAGGACGTCTTCGGAACGCCAAGCCTGGTGGGTCATTGAGGCCGAATTGGAGTATTCGGATAAGCAATACGCGAAGGCGGGCTTGGTGGCCATGCGGTTGGTCATCCTCCACGCCGACAGCAAGCATGTGGGGGACGCGCTGTATTGGGCCGCCAGGTCATACGAGGGCCTGGAACGACCGCACAAGGCGATTCAGCTCCATGAGGAGTGTCTGGCACACGGGCACACCAAGGCGTCGATCCGCAAGCTCGCCAAGGCCCGACTGGCAGCGTTGCAGAAACGGGCGTCCGCGCGATGACGTCGTCGAAGACCGTCTACCTTGAGACGATGGGCTGCCAGATGAACGCCTTGGACAGCGAGCTTGTCCTGTGTGGGCTCGTGGCCGAAGGCTACCGACTGACCAACAACCTCAACGCCGCGGATCTTGTAATCCTGAATACCTGTTCGGTCCGCCAACACGCCGAGGACAAGGTGTATTCCCGTCTGGGACAGCTGAAGGGTGCCCAGGCAAGGAATCCCGATCAAATCGTGGCCGTCATCGGGTGCATGGCCGAGCGCGACGGCGACGGCCTCCTGGCGAAGATGCCGCGCGTGTTGGACATCCTTTGCGGTCCCAAGGACCTGCACCGATTGCTTGGTCTGATCGCCGACGTCCGGCAGCATCGCAAACCGGCGATCGCCCTGTCCGGCCGGCTCCGAGATCGGTCGACGCCGCCGCGCGACGTCGGCCCGTACGAGGACGTCGAATCGCTGGACTCCCGTCGCTTCTTCGGCCTGTCGAGCCACGCGCCGACGCCGAAGGTGTTTGGGCGCCATCAGGCATACGTACGGATCACGCGAGGCTGCAACAAGTACTGCACGTATTGCGTGGTGCCGTATACCCGTGGCCCGGAGGAACACCGTCCGCCGGAACGGATTGTCGACGACGTCAGGCGCCTGGCCGACAACGGTGTCGCCGAGGTGACACTGCTGGGTCAGACCGTGAATCACTATCACTATCGCCCTGACCGACGGGGCGAAGAAAGCCAGCACAATGACACGACGTTCGCCCAGTTGCTCCGCAGAATCCACGATGAGGTGCCGCGGTTGCCCCGGTTGCGGTTCGTGACCAGCTTCCCCCGGGACTTCACCGATGAGACGTTGGAAGTCATGGCTTCCTCGCCGCGGATATGCCGTTACCTGCACCTCCCCGCCCAAAGTGGTAGCGACAGGATCTTGAAGAGGATGAACCGCGGCTACACGGTGGAGCAGTACAGGGTATTGCTGGATCGCGCGCGCGAGTGGATGCCCGACATCTGCCTCGCGGGCGATATGATCGTTGGTTTCAGCGGCGAGACCGAGGAAGACTTCGAGCGGAGTGTCGAGTTGCTCCGGTATGCCAGGTACAAGAACTGCTTCGTATTCAAGTACTCGCCGCGCCCCGGCACGCTTGCGGATGCGCGCCTGCCCGATGACGTGCCGGACGAGGTGAAACGACAGCGAAACAACGAGATGCTGGCCGTCCAGACCGAGATCGGCCTGGCCAATCACCGGGCGATGATCGGTGAAATCGTCGATGTCCTGATCGAGGGTCCGAGCAAGAGCGCTGCCAAGGCGCAAGGATCGCGGTGCGCTCGCGGAGAACGAGTCGAACCACAAGGTTCGATTCGAAGTCAATTGGTGGGTCGGACCCGTGGAGATCAAATCGTGGTGCTGAATGGCACGCCCGACATGATCGGCCGGATCCTGTCCGTCCGAATAACGGCGGCGATGCCCTATACGATGCGTGGAGAGGCGTGTGGGGTGGATAGCGAATGCTGAATAGCGCGTGGCGAGTGGCCTCGCGGGTCCGGAGGTGTTGCTTGCCCCGGCCGGGTCCATGACACAATCGGCGGCGGGGTGCCACTGGCAGCTTGTCTGCCAGTGTCCGTGTAGGACACTCTCCGTTGAGGCACTGGCG
>JAFGQA010000337.1 GCA_016935885.1 Phycisphaerae bacterium
GGCGATGGCGGTCGCATTACGTCGCGCCGGCTACGAGGTCATCGAGAGCCAGGACGGCCTGGACGGGGACGGCAAGGCCCGCACGCTGCAACCGGACCTGATCATCCAGGACGTCATGGTTCCCGGGAGGAGCGGCATCGATGTGCTGGGGGACCTGAAAAAAGATCCGCTCTATCGCAAGATACCGGTCATGCTGATCACAGTCCTGACCGAGGAATCCCATCATACCGACGAGTACTGGCGCGAGCAGACCGGGGCCGCCGATTTCCTCTCAAAGCCTTTTCCTGTCGCCGAACTTGTGTGGCGGGTGGCGAAGATCCTGGCAGGGAGGGGGAAGACAGGAGTAGAGGGCGGCGGTTCATGATCGCAATTCCGGGGGGCGCGTGACGGATACCGGGACAGGTCGTAAGCGGATCCTCATCATCGAGGACGACAGCGCGCTCCTGCAGATGATGGTGACGGCGTTGCAGCGGGCCGGATACGAAGTGATCCAGAGCCAGGACGGGCTGGATGGGGGCGGCAAGGCCCGCACGCTGAACCCGGAACTCATCATCCAGGACGTCATGGTCCCCGGGAAGAGCGTCATCGATGTGCTGGGGGACCTGAAAAAGAATCCGCTCTATCGCAACGTACCCGTCATCCTGATTACGGTTCACACCGAGGAATCGCAGCATGCGGATGAAGGCTGGCGCGAGCAGACCGGGGCGGCCGACTTCATGGCAAAGCCTTTCCCGATGGCCGAGCTTGTGTGGCGGGTGGCGAGGATTCTGGGAGCAGGGCAGGAGACGGGCAAGGGAGCGGGGGCTGCGGTCAGGATGCCGAGAATCCTGGTTGTCGAGGACGACGTTTCCCTGCGCCACGCGATCATCCTGGCGCTGCGCAAGAAAGGCTACGACGTGACCGCGACCGATCGGGGCGACGAGGCGGAGAACAAGATCAGGAGAGAACGACCCGATCTGGTCGTGCTCGACATCATGCTCCCGAACAAGAGCGGCGTGGACGTGTGCATTGATCTCAAGACCGACCCGGAGTTGAGGCAGATTCCGATCATCCTCATGACTACCGTCACGCTGAAGTCAGAGGAACGTGCCCGCGAAATGCGCCAGCTCACCAGGGCGGACGATTTCATCGCGAAGCCGTTCGAGTTGGCCGAGTTGGTCCAGCGCATCGAGCACGTTCTGGGCCGGGACACGTAGCCGCGCGCGTTAGCGCGTGGCTGGGCAGGGCCGGAGCGCTACCGGCTGACGCCGGCGGCTACGGTGGTTCTCCGGGGTCTCCGGAGCCTCAATCTGAGATTCGCTGTCTCAGCCTGAGATAATCAGGCGGGGCGCGCGCAGCGTAACCACTTCCCCATCAAGCTGTTGCACCTTCCATGGCATTGTGGCACGGGAACGGCATTAGGGGAACGCGGCTGGCGCGAAGTGCCTCCACCCCTTTTGGGTCCAGAACATGAACTTGAGCAAGATGGTGTCGCGGATGCAGTCGCTGAGCCTGCGCCAGAAGACGTGGCTCGTCACGGGCCCGGCTCCGGGCGTGACGGCGGCTGCCTTGCACGGCGTGTCATCCGTGATCGTGTTGCGCGAGGGCCAGGCCTGGTTCAGGAAGAAGGAGATGGGAATGACTCGCAGCGAACAAATCGGGCTTGGGCGGCATACAGAGTTCGTTGCCTTCCTGGTCGTGTGTTGCCTGTTTCTGGGTGGCTGCGCCGAGAAGAAGGCCAAGGTCTATCACGTGGGTATCTTGTCCGGCGCAGAGCCCTTCGCCAGCATAGCAGATGGCTTCAAGACCAGAATGGCCGAACTGGGCTACGTCGAGGGCAAGAACATCGTCTATGACCTGCAGAAAGTGAACGCCGATCCAGCCGGAGAACAGCGAGTCGCGGAGAGATTCGTGGCGGACGGGGTTGACTTGATTTTCGCGTTTCCCACTGAGCCGGCCGCAGCGGCCAAGTCAGCGACCCGGGGGACAGACATCCCTGTGGTTTTCGCCATGGCCGGCATTGAAGGTAATGATCTGGTGAAGAGCGTGCGCGAACCTGGCGGGAACATCACCGGTGTTCGCTTCCCCAGCCCAGAGCTTACAGCCAAGCGCTTCGAGTTCTTGCGCGAGTTGGTGCCACACGTGAAGCGGGTCTACCTGATCTATGACCCCGACTACCCTACCGCCCCCTTCGCGCTTGGTGTGTTGCGTCCGGCGGCCGCGGCGTTGGCCGTGACTCTGGTGGAAGACCCCGTCCGCAATGTGGAGGAACTCCAGGTTGCTTTGGAGAAGCGAACTGAGTCGGATGACATCGGCATAGACGCCATTCTGATCATGCCGGATATCCTCGACAATTCGCCTGACGGTTTTGGGGCTATCGTCAAGTTTGCGAACGAACACAGACTGCCTGTCGGCGGCGGCATGGACTTCACGGCAGACCTTGGGGCTATGTTCAGTTTCGTTCCTGACAATGCTGAAATGGGCAAGCTGGCCGCGCCCCTGGCCGACAAGATTCTCAGGGGTGCTCCGGCCAGCACGCTCCCGGTGGTGACGCCCGAGTCCCATTTGCGACTCAACTACGAAGTGATCCGAGATCTTGGCCTTGACGTGAGCGAGGGCCTGCTAAGCAGAGCGGATGAGATCATTCGGTAGAACGGAGGCGATGGAGATGATTCCAGGCAGGCAAATGAGATTGGGGCGGCAAATCGTGATTCTGATCTCGTTTGCTGTGGCCTTGCTTTCGATCGGTTGTGGCGAAGAGAAACACAGGGCCTATCGGGTGGGCATTCTATCGGGATTGAATCTCTTCGCCGATGTAGCAGAGAGCTTCAAGGAAGAGATGACCAGGTTGGGCTATGTGGAGGGCAAGAACATCGTCTATGACCTGCAGAAGACAAACTTCGAGCCCGACAAAGAAAGGCGGATTCTCGGGAGATTCGTGGACGATGGAGTCGACCTGATTTTCGGGTTCAACACGGAAGTGGCCTTGGAGGCCAAGGCAGCCACACGGGGAACGGGCATTCCAGTGGTCTTCGCCAATGCCTTCACAGAAGGGAACGACCTGGTAGAGTGTGTGCGCGAACCGGGCGGGAATATCACGGGCGTGCGATATCCCGGCATTGACATCGCCGTCAAGCGCCTTGAGATACTGCACGAACTTGCGCCGCACGCCAAACGAGTCTGGCTTCCATACCAGAAGAACTACCCGGCTGTGCCGCCGGAATTGGACGTTGTTCGCCCGGCCGCGGCGTCTCTAGGTGTCGCCCTGATGGAATTCCCCGCAGACTCCCTGGCGCACCTTCGGGCAGAATTGGAGCGCCGATCCCAATCGGACGACATCGGTTTCGATGCCGTGCTGTTGATACCAGAGTCCCTTTCCACGACTAAGGCTGCCTTCGAGATAATCGCCGACTTCACGAGAGAGCGCAGAATACCGGTGGGAGGCTCCGCCATCGTAACGGAGGATTACGGAACTGTGTTCGCCGTTACGGTCGAGAGCGCTGAGATAGGCAGGCTGGCTGCGCCCTTGGCCGACAAGATCCTCAGGGGCACCGACGCAGGCACAATCCCCGTTGTGTCGCCCGAATCGGTTCTGAAGCTCAATTGCAGAGTAGCTCAAGAACTGGGTCTCCACGTGAGCGAGGGCCTGCTGAGCCAGGCGAGTGAGATCATTCGCTGAGGAGACAGCACGATGCCGAGAGAGAAGTCCATATGGCGGATGCCGCAAACCGGACAGACGGGGCCCACGCGAGCCATGCCTGGGATCGAGACGGGGAAGCAGGGGAAATTCCGAAGTCTTGCGGCTACCTTGGCCGTTGCTTTCTTCGCATTAAGCGCGGGGATTCTCTTGGTTGCCGGCAGCTTGCAGATGTACTTCGACCTGCAAACCCAACGAAAAGCCGTTGCCGGTCAGCAGCACATCCTTGCTCAAGAGGCCGCTGTTGCGGTTGAGAGTTTCATTCAAGAGAAACTTGCCGTGTTGAGGGCAGCCGTCACTCTTGGCGACTTGGCAAGGTCTCGCCAGGAAGAGCAGCAACTGGTCTTGGAGAAGCTACTCGGCCTTGAACCGTCCTTTCGTCAGTTGGCCCTGTTGAACGCGCAAAGACAGGTGCTGGTGGGGGTCTCTCGTCTGTCAAGCGCAGCGTCATGTCGGCCAGTAGAGCGGGTCGGGAGTGACGTGTTTCTCGACGTGAGTCGGGGAGAAACACGTATCACCTCGATACATGTCGATGAGCTGACCAGCGAACCCATGATAATTGCGGTCGTTCCGGTCAGGGATGTCTTCGGCGATTTCGGCGGAGTGTTGATTGCCGAGGTGAACCTGAAGTTCATGTGGGATCTCGTGGGCAGGATGAGAATTGGAAACAAGGGTCAGGCTTATGTGGTAGACAGGCAGGGCAATCTAGTAGCTTCCAGTGATATCAGCCGCGTTTTGAAGGGGGAGAATCTGGCCCAACTCAAAGAGGTGCACAGATTCGTGACGGGCAAGACCTCTGCGAGCGGAAGTGACGCCGACATGTCGAAGGGCATCCAAGACACCTACGTAGTAGCTACTCATGTGCCGCTCCGGACGCCTGATTGGGCGGTGGTGGTCGAATTGCCGGTCCTGGAGGCCTATGCAGGCACAGTTCAGGTAGTCAGGCTGTCTGTATTGATCGCGCTCGTGAGCCTCGTCTTGGCCGTTGCGACCGGCCTCTATCTCTCAAAGAGAATCACAAGACCCATAGTGCACCTGAGAGACGCTGCCGTTGAAGTAGGTCGGGGCAGGCTGGGCACACAGATCGAAATCGAGAGAAACGACGAAACGGGAGAGCTGGCGAGAGCATTCAACCAGATGACTCGGGATCTGCAGGGGACGACCACTTCCATAGACAATCTCAACAAAGAAATCGCCGAACGCACGCGGGCAGAAGAGGAATACAGAACGATTCTGCGCACTACGATCGACGGCTTCTGGCTCACCGACATGCAGGGCCGCTTCCTGGATGTGAACGATGCCTACTGTCGCCTGATAGGTTACAGCCGCGACGAACTCCTGAACATGAGCATAGCGGATGTCGAAGCGGTGGAGAGACCGGAAGAGACGGCGCAGCGCATCCGGGGGATCATGGCGACGGGTGGAGATCGCTTTGAAACTCGCCACACAGGCAAGAACGGGGGAACTGTCGATGTTGAGGTCAGCGTCAACTACAGGCAGGAAAGAGGTGGGCAGCTCTTTGTGTTCGTGCGCGACATCACCGAGCGCAAGCGGGCCGAGGCTGAGCGGGAGCGCCTGCATCGCGAGCTCCTAGACGTCTCCCGCAACGCGGGCATGGTCGAGGTCGCGACCAACGTGTTGCATAACGTGGGCAATGTGCTGAACAGCGTGAACGTCTCGGCCACCTTGACGGCGGAGCGCATTCGCGACTCGCGCGCGTCGAGCCTGGCCAGGGTGGTCGCGCTGCTCAAGGAGCACGAGGGCGACCTGGCCTCGTTCCTGACGAACGACCCGAAGGGCAGGCAACTGCCGGCGTACCTGGCGACGCTGGCCGAACACATGGCGACCGAACAGGCGGACCTGCTGCAGGAGATGGAGTCGCTGACCCGGAACATCGAGCACATCAAGGAGATCGTCGCCGTCCAGCAGAGCTACGCCAAGGTGTCGGGCATTGTCGAGACCGTGGCCGCGCGCGACCTGGTCGAGGACGCGCTGCGCATGAACACGGCCGCGCTTGAGCGGCACGAAGTGCGGATCGTCCGGCAGTATGCGGACGTGCCGATGCTCGAGATTGAGAAACACAAGGTGCTTCAAATTCTCGTGAACCTGATCCGCAACGCCAAGTACGCCCTGGACGGAAGCCCGAACGGGGACAAGGTGCTGACCTTGAGCATCGGCCGGAACGGCAACGGCAAGGTCAGGATCACGGTCAGCGATAACGGCGTGGGCATCCCGCCGGAGAACCTGACGCGCATCTTCGCGCACGGATTCACGACCCGCAAGGACGGCCACGGGTTCGGCCTGCACGGCGGCGCGCTGACGGCCAAGGAGATCGGCGGCGCCCTGACGGCCCAGAGCGAGGGACCAGCCAGGGGCGCGACCTTCATGCTGGAATTGCCGTGTGGAGGGAGGGAGACACGACCATGACAACCCTCGCGATCAATCCCAATCCGCGCATCCTGGTTGTCGACGATAGCGTCGGCATTCACAAGGACTTCTACAAGATTCTCGGTGGAGAGAAGGGCGCCGCCGAGGAGCTGGCCGCGATCGAGAAGAACCTGTTCGGCGAGCCGAACGGGCCGGCTCAGACGCCCCGCTTCGAAGTTCACTCGGCCTACCAGGGTGAAGAGGCCCTGAACCTCGTGACGCAGGCGGTCGCGGCCGGCCGTCCCTTCGCGATGGTATTCATGGATGTGCGCATGCCGCCCGGCTGGGACGGTATCGAGACGACCGAGAAGATCTGGGCGGTGCAGCCCGACTTGCAGGTGGTCATCTGCACGGCCTACTCCGACTACACCCTGGAGGAGATGACCCGGAAGCTGGGCCGGAGCGATCGGATGCTAATCCTCAAGAAGCCGTTCGACACGGTGGAGGTGATGCAACTGGCCTGTGCCCTGACCGAGAAGTGGCGGCTGACCCGGGAATCGACGAATCGGCTCAACGACCTGGAGACAACGGTCGGCGAGCGCACGCGGGAGTTGAGAACTGTCAACGAGCAGCTTCGTGGGCAGGTCGAAGAGCGCCGACAGGCGGAAGTGGCGTTGCGCGAGAGCGAGACGCGCTTCCGGCAACTGTTCGAGAACATCGGCAGCGGCGTGGCCGTGTATGAGGCCGTGGGGGAGGGCAAAGACTTCGTCTTCAAGGACTTCAATGCGGCGGGCGAGAAGATCGAGGGTCTGAAGCGCAAGCAGGTCGTCGGACGTCGCTTGACGGAGGTCTTCCCCGGCGTGGAGCCCTTCGGCCTGCTCGAGATTCTGGAACGGGTGTGGCGCACGGGCAAGTCGGAATGCATGCCGGCCGGTCTGTACGAGGATGCGCGGATCTGCGGCTGGAGAGAGAACTACATCTACAAGCTGCCCTCGGGCGAGGTTGTCGCCGTGTACGAGGACGCCACGGAGCGCGTACGGGCGGAGGAGGCCCTGCGCCAGAGCGAGGAGCAGCACCGAACCCTGGTGGAGAATCTGAATATGGGCATCTACCGGACCACGGGCGGGGCGCACGGCCGGTTCCTGCAGGCCAACCCGGCGCTGGCCGCCATGCACGGCTTCGCGTCGGTTGATGAGATGATGAAGGTGCAGGTCTCCGATCTGTTCGAGCGCCCGGAGGATCGCCGGCGCTTCGTGGAGGAGGCGCTGGAGGGCGGCGGAGTGAGGAACAAGGAGCTTCGCCTCCGCAAGAAGGACGGCACCTTGTTCTGGGCGTCCTGCACGGCCAAGGTGGAATGCGACGGAGAGGGCCGGATCAAATGGCTCGACGGCGCCATCGAGGACGTCACGGAGCGCAGGGCGGTCGAGCAAGCCTTGCGCGAGAGCGAGGCGAAGTATCGCACCCTCTACGATTTCTCCCAGGATGCCATCCTGATCCTGACGCCGGATCTCAAGTTTGTGACCGGGAATCCGGCCTCCGTGGCCATGACGGGCTGCCGTGACGAAAAGGAGCTGGTCGGACTGTCCGTCGTGGACATGTCGCCGGAGCGGCAGCCGGATGGCCAACCGTCGGCGGACAGGCTCCGACAAATCGTCGCGATGGCTATGGAGCGTGGAAGTCACAGCTTCGAGTGGAAGTGCCGGCGGCTTGGCGACGGGGAGTTCCTGGCGTCGATCACGCTTACGCGGGTGCAGATTCACGGGCGGGAGCTTCTGCAGGTCACGGTGCGGGACATCACGCGTGAGAAGGAAGTGGACCGCATGAAGTCGGAGTTCGTTTCGATCGCGTCGCACGAGCTGCGCACGCCCCTCACCAACATCCAGGAGGCCATTTCCCAGGTGATGGATGGCTTGTATGGGGAAATGCCGACGGAGCAGCGCGCCGTCCTGGGCATTGCCCACCGGAACTGCCAACGGCTCGGCCGGATCGTCAGCGATTTCCTCGATCTCTCGCGGATCGAGTCGGGCCGGCTCGTTATCCGGAAGGCCGCGCTCAGCGTCGCGAATGCGGCCGACCGCGTCGCGCGACAATTCCGCGAGGCGGTCCGGAAGAAGAGCATCTCGCTCACGGTTCGCGCTGAGCACGGCCTGGCGCGAGCCATGGCCGATCCTGACCGGCTGGAACAGATTCTGGTGAACCTGATCGGGAACGCCGTCAAGTTCACGCCTGAGGGGGGCGATGTCAGCGTGGACACCACGATGGAGAACGGCTGGATCCGTTGCAGCGTGGCGGACACCGGCGTCGGCATGACGCCGGACGAACTGCGGCAGCTCTTCACCAAGTTCAAGCGTTTCGGCGCGACCGGCGGAAGCGACAAGACGGGGGCGGGGCTGGGCTTGGTCATCGCGAAGCATCTGGTGGAGCTGCATGGAGGCGAGATCGAGGTTCAGAGCCACCCGGGCCGCGGCAGCCGGTTCACATTCCGGCTTCCGGACTACAGGAGCGAGCGGGTCTTCCGGGACGCGCTGGCGAAGAAGCACGCCCGCATGCGCGCGGAGCGCGGCGACGTCACGGTGCTGGGCGTCAAGGTCGAGAACTGGGGCGAGTTGGCCGTGGCACGCGGGCCGGGAGGGACGCCGTTCTTCGACGAGCTGGCGCAGGCGCTTGAGGCGGATCTGCCCGCGGGCGTCAACCTGTGGGGCTTCGAGGAGCAGGGCGAGTTCGCGCTTATCCTGGGTGCTGGAACCGGCTCCGAGCGCCGGAAGACAAGCGACCTGTTGATGGCCAGCCTTGCGAAGCACCGCTTTGCCACGGCGTCTTCCGTGCGGACGCTCCAGATCTCCATCGCGACGACCACCTCACTGCGGGACGCGCCCTCAGGCTGGGCCGCCCTGGATGAGCTTCGCAGACGCTGGCCGGGCAGGGATTCGGAACACATCACAGTGGAAATCGAATGCGCAGCAGTCGCTGAACCGTGTGAGTCACACGCGAACGCGGTCGCGGGCGCGGCAGGAGGAGGTCTGGACGCATGAACATGGACGCTCAGAGCAAACTGATCCTGCTGGTGGACGACGATCCGGACGTCCTGCTTCTGGTAGGGGCGCGGCTGGGCGCGGTGGGATACCGCGTGGTCCCGGCGGCGGACGGCGAGGCGGCCCTGCAGAAGTTCGCCGCGGTGAGACCGGACCTGGTCGTGCTGGACCTGGGCTTGCCGAAGAAAGACGGCCTCGAGGTGTGCCGCACGCTGAAGTCCGACGCGGCGACACGGGATATCCCGATCGTCATCCTGTCGGCCAAGAGCCAGACCACACACCGGCAGGCCGTGCTCGACTGCGGCGCCGACGTCTACCTCGTAAAACCATTCGATCCTCAGGTCCTTCTGGGGGCGATCCGGGATCTGCTTCAGGGCGCCGCCGTGACATGAGCGGGAGGGAAGCGACAATGTCTGCAAACGAGTGGATGGAAGAGAAGAAACTGGAGGAGCTATGAATGCCAAAAGAAGAATCCTGATTGTGGACGATGACGTGGACTTCGTGTACCTCTTGAGCGCCCGGCTGCAGGCGAATGACTACGACGTGGAAGTGGCGTTTGACGCCATCCGCGCGATCAGCCAGGCCCAGCAGTTCCGGCCGCACATGATCATCCTGGACATCCGTCTGCCGGGCGGGAACGGGTTTCGTCTTTACAGGGCGTTCAGGGGATCACACCACACGGCACTGACCCCGATCATCTTCGTGACCGGGTTCGACCAAGCCGACAACGCCCAGCAGAGCCACACGAGAGAAACGTTCGAGCAACTCGGCACCCCGTTCCTGATCAAGCCATTCGAGGCCGAAGACCTGATCGAGAAGGTCAGGAGCGTCCTGGGGGGGCGTGGGGCGCCGCAGGAGAGGGCCAGGGAGATGCGTGCGGTCCAGGAGGCAATCGGGGCGTTTTCGAGAGTCTGACGAGAACACACGGCGATTGCCATGTGCGCCCAGGAAGCGCAAAATAGACTCGGCTGTAGCTGGTCGTCTGGCAGCGAAGGGAGGCTGAAGTGGGAGCCAAGAGAATCGTGATCGTAGAAGACGACAAAGGTTTCCGGAAAGTCATGGAAGCGGCGCTCAGGAAGCACGGCTACGAGGTGCTCGCGGCCGACAACGGCACGGAGGGCGAGCAGATGATCCGGGAATGCGATCCGGCTCTCGCGATCATGGACGTCATGATGCCGGGCAAGAACGGCCTGGACATATGCCAGGACCTGAAGAAGAGCGAAGAACACCGGGCCATACCGATCCTTATGATGACGTGCATGACCGAGGAGTCGGAGAAGGACGAC
>JAFGQA010000338.1 GCA_016935885.1 Phycisphaerae bacterium
ATCCTTTCTCGGCACCGGCTTCAGGACCGAGAAGGGATTCTCGGTCCAGCAATCGTAGTCGCGTTTCCTGTGAAACGCGGTACTAGTTCTGCCGGCGGTGCGCCCTCTGCCTCCGCAACACCGAATCCAGCTCCAGGAATCGGAAATTGACCAACTGAACAATCACACCGATGCTGCACGCGATCAGGCTCATGGCCAACGACGTACCTGCCAACACGATGGACGCCAAACGGTAGCCCGAGCCCGGCCCGCAGGCAGACCCTGCCACCACCGCCAAGCCAAGGCTTACCAGGAACAAGATGATGCCAATCCCTCCGAAAAACGTCAGCGGCTTGTACGATCGGAAGACGTTGAGGATACGGAAGATCACCCGAAGGCCGTCCTGGAAGGTGTTCAGCTTGGACTCGCTGCCCTCGGGACGCTCGCGGTACGCCACGGGAACCTCCCGGATCACCCACCTGTGGTACAGGTACTGCAACGTCATCTCGGTCTCGACGTCGAACCCGTAGGCGATCACCGGCAGGTTCATCGCCACCTCGCGCGTAAACGCCCGATAGCCACTCATGATGTCCCGCAGCCGCGCCCGGAAGATCACGTTGATCAACGTCCGGACCAGCCAGTTGCCGAACACATGGAAGCGAGGATACGCGCCCGCCTGATCCACGGCCTCACGCTTCCCGACCACGACGTCTGCGTCCTCCGCCAGTAACGCGGCCAGCAGATCCCGCACGCGGTCCGCCGGATACGTGTCGTCGCCGTCCACCATCACGTAGTAGTCCGCATGTACTTTTTCCAGCATGGCAGCGATGACGTGGCCCTTGCCCTGCTTCTTCTCCCGGACGACCACCGCGCCGGCTTGTCGGGCGATTTCTCCCGTTCCGTCGGTGCTGTTGTTGTCGAAGACATAGATGGTCGCCTCCGGGATCTCGCGCCGGAAGTCCTCCACGACCTTCGCGATGGTTGCCGCCTCGTTATAACACGGCACCAGGATTGCGATGCGAGGTGTTTGCTCCCCAGGCTGCGGCATTCGGTTTGCCTCCTCCGTGTCCTCTCGACGCCAGTGTCTTTCGCGCGAATCGCATACCCACAACTTGGCATCGAGTAGCTTCGGCGCACCACCCACGACTGTCAACGCCCAGCCGGTTGCCACCCACTCCCGCGACGGCCTTCACCCGGACCCCGCCCAACGTACGCGTTTAGCGTTCAAACGGGGTGGCATGGGTAACGAACGACCCGCCCCACGCGGGCGGGTCGTTCGTTACCCGCCAGAACAAGCCGGAATGGATGCCCACGGGTAAGCTCCGCCGCCGCTGGCGGCTCCGCTTACCCATGCCACCCGCTGGCAGCCCGTGGCAAAACTGTGACACCGGCGTCTCGCCGGTGGTTTTCACGGTCAGGAACCGCGTTTCCGAACCGCTGTTTTCCCTTTTACCACGGGCTGCTGGACACGTACGCCCCAACCATGTCGTTGTCGTTGGCACGCTTGCTGCCGGTTCGTACAATGCCCGCGCCATGAAACCCGCGTGCGCATTTCTGCTCGTCCTGGCATCGCTGGCGCCCGGTACCGGCTGCCGCAATGCCGCCGGCGAGCGCCTCACGCTCTGGGAGTATTGGCGAAGCCGAGGCAACGCCGGCCAGAAGGACGAATCACGACGCGCCAGTGACGACGGCCTCGCCGGTTCATCTTCGGAGGCCGACGTCGACGCCACCGACGTCACGGGCCCGCCCGGCGATGTCGGACCCCGGCATGTCCCCTCCACTGACGCACTCACTCCATCATCCAACGCCATTCACTCGGATGCCCTTATCGTCAACGACGAGTCGATCAGCGTAAGCGACGTTCTTGAGCCGATTCTACCGACCGTCGAAAGGCTATCGCGGGAGCTGCCGCCAAGGACGTACTACGACCGCGTCGGCCAATTGGTCCGCCGGCAGATCATCGAGGCCGTTGCCCAACACCTCATTTGGCGCAGGGCGCAAGCCTCGCTCGACAGTAAAATCGAGCCGCAGATCGACAAGGCCGTTGACAAAATGGAGAAGGACCGCATCAACCGCGAGTTCGGCGGCAGCGAAACGAAGTACGGAAAGTACCTTGCCCAACGCGGCAAAACGCGGACCGAGGTCCGCCAGCGGCTGCGGCGATCGGTCATCATCGACGGCTATCTCCGTGAGCACCTCCTGCCGCTCGTGCCCCCGCCGCGCAAGCAGGAACTGCTGCGATACTACCGCGAGCACGGCGACGAATTCTGCAGGCCCGCCCAGCGCGAGATGTTGCTCATCGACGTGCCCATCGCCGCGTTTCTTGATCGCAGACGGCCGATGACGGACACCGAGTTGGAAAGCGCCACCGCCCAAGCAAGGAAGACCATTCAACAGGCGGCCGAGGCATTGAAAGCCGGCCAACCATTCGAGGAGGTGGTTGTGAAGTACTCCCGCGGCGTGAACAAGGAAAAAGGCGGTTCGTGGGGACTGATCGGCGGGCCGTTGCGGGGTCGGTGGGCTGAGCCTTCCAAGAAGCTGTTTGAGATGACACCGGGCGAGATCAGCGAAACCATCGAGGCCGCTGACAGCTTCTTCATCGTGAAGGTCGGGAGGATCGAAGGGGGCGAGGTCGTTTCCTTTTCGGAGGCCCAACCTCGGATCTCCGACACCCTACGACAAGAACGGTTCGCTGACCTCCGTGCGGAGTTCCTACAGGAGGAATTGGAGAAGTCCACCATCGGCTCGCTCGACGCCTTCGTCACCGAGATCTTGAAGTCCGTCCCTCCGCCGAAGGGGATGTAGAACAACCAACACGTCTCCGGAACGGCGCCCCCGAGAACAAAGCCCCCGAGAGGGAGCCCCAGGTCACGTCTCCGGCATGTCGCCGAACAGGACGTCCTGCATGTCGTACATCCCCGCCGGACGCCCGACGACCCATTTGGCCGCCCGCAGCGCCCCTGCCGCAAACGTGTCACGAGAATGGGCCTCGTGCCCGATCGTGATGGTCTCGCCCACCGCTCCAAACGACACGGCGTGCTCGCCCACCGTATCGCCGATCCGCAGACTGTGGATACCGATCTGCCCCACGGGTCGCGGCCCGGCTTCGCCGTGCCGGCCGTAGACGACCGCGGGTTGTCGCCCCCCGGAAGCCCCGCGTCCGTCGCAGACCGCATCTCGCAGGGCCAGCGCCGTGCCGCTCGGGGCATCTACCTTGAACCGATGGTGGGCCTCGGTGATCTCCACATCGTACGAAGCATCTAGGATCGCGCCCAACTGCCTGGCCAATCGCAGCAGGACGTTGATCCCAACGCTCATATTCGGCGCCTTCAACACGGCAATACGCTTGCTCGCCTCGTGCATCCGGCGCACGTCCGGTTCGCCGTGGCCCGTCGTGCCGATCACGATCGGGCGCGACCGCCTCGTGCACTCCGCGAGCCACTGCATCGTCCCTCGCGGCAGCGAGAAATCGATCAGCACGTCAAACTCGCCTTCATAGCGGTCCGCAACCGGCACGGCAATGTGCCCGACGCCAGCCAACTCCCCGGCGTCCGTGCCGATCGCCCCGCTCTCCGCGCACTCCAGCGCTGCGGCGAGCTGCACCTCCCGGTCCTCAATACACAAGGCGACGATCCGCCGCCCCGTCCGTCCCGCTGCCCCGGCCACGACCACATCGATCGACATAAGCTCCTCCAAAGAACTGTATCAGCACAGAAGTCTATCAACGAACGAACAATGGGCCAGTCTCATGGTTTCGTAGTCTCGTGGCGTCCGTCGCCATCGCCACGAGCCGAGTGATTTGGGGCGGTTTCCTCCGCGACGGCGTCCTCGTCGATCAGCGGTCCGTGACAGCTTGGGCGAGTGAAGCTATGAAGCGGAGGTCGAGGCGTGGGGTTCTGGTTTCCTTGGGTTCGTGGTAAACGATTGGTTTTCGTTTGAATGTCAACAGTCTCCACACAAGGAGAAGAACCATGAACTACATCGGCTGCGACCTCCATAAGAAGACTACCACAATGTGCATCGTCGATCAAAACCGCG
>JAFGQA010000031.1 GCA_016935885.1 Phycisphaerae bacterium
AGTGTCCGTGTAGGACACTCTCCGTTGAGGCACTGGCGGACAAGCCGCCAGTGGCACCCGTTGGGTCCTTCGGCGCATTGCCGCCTACACTGTCATGGACCCGCCTCTTTCTGGGTCCATGACAGTTTAGGCGGGTGCCACTGGCAGCTTGCCTGCCAGTGTGTATGCCCACGCGCCCACTGGAGAGACCGCACGGGTGGACAAGCCGCCCGTGGCACCCAGAATCGAATGCCGCCGGAAGTGTCACGGACCCCCTCTTTCTGAGGATGTTCGTGGTTGTCGGGGAACTGCTGCCGCGTCGGGCCCACAGATGGGCATCCGACCCCAGCCCAGGGATTGAGATCCGCCGGCCTGTGGATCTCTTAACCAAGCAGCAAATGGCCGTGATGGCATCGACGGGCAGGACGGGAGCGCGGGTGCCGCCTTGGGATGCTATAGCAAGACGTTGACGACCTCGGAGACCTGCGGAATCTTCTCCTTGAGCATCCGCTCGACGCCCATCTTGAGCGTCATCGCGGCACCAGGGCAGCCCGCGCAGGCCCCCTGCAACCTGACCTTGACGACGCCCTGGGCATCGACATCGACCAGCTCAATGCCCCCGCCATCGGCCTGGAGGGCCGGTCTGATCTGGCTGTCGATGATCTCAGCGACTTGGTCCTTGATGGTGCGATTGGTGTTGGATGCGTCGTCCATGGTGTTCTCCGAGGTAGCGGATGTCTCATTCCCAACAGGAGTATAGCAGCCCGTGGTAAAAGGGAAAACAGCGGTTCGGAAACGTCGTTCCTGATCGTGAAAACCACCGGCGAGACGCCGGTGCCACAGTTTTGCCACGGGCTGATAGGGGGCGCCGCGCGCGCTGGCAATCGCGGAATCGGATGCCGTGCGGAGAACGCCTGGGTACCCTCCCGTCGAGACGGCGATCGTCCAAGCTGGAAAGAAGGCGATAGCCCAAGGAGGAAATAGCTCGGTGGCTGGTTGGCCCTGCTTTGAGAGCATCCCAGAACGGTGCAACCGGCCTTCCGCCGGCGTTTCACTACGGGGCAGAAGCCCGCGCCACGGCAGGTTTTGGGACGGGCTTGTGGCAAGGTGAGGTTCAGGCTTGGCGCGGCTGCCGTCTGGGGACGATCAGGCGGCCAAGGCAAGCGTTGATGAGGACGCGCCATGGGTTCGGCATAGAGGGCCACAGGCGGGCTGCGCGGCGGAGGTCGCGGGCGGCGGTTCGCAGGTCCCCGTTTTCGAGGTAGTGCATACCGCTGCGTTCGTGCATCCTGGCTCGGGCGCGGCGTTTCAGGCGGCCGGATGGGTCCAACTCGGCGAAAAGGCCCTCATGGTCGGCGATGAGGGACAGCATCTCGATCCGGTGACGTTCGGGATTGGTGAAGTGGGCCGGGCCGGGGCGCTGGCGAATGAGCGGCACCTCGATGAGCACAGCGCGATACTTCTCCAGCAGGGCGATGGCGAGGCGGCGGTCTTCGCAGGCCTTGCCGGCGGCAAAGCAGCCGACGTCCTCCAGTGCGCTACGGCGGATCAGGATCGACGAGCACAGGCCGCTGAAGATGTTGCGGACGAGGAGTTCGGCCCGCATGACGGCTGCGTCGAGCGGGCCGTCCCAGCGGTACAGGTGGTACGACTCCTCGCGCGGGGACCAGGCGAGGGCGGCCGTAAGGGCGAAGTCGGCCTCGGTGTACCGGTCGAGGGCGGCAAGCTGCAATTCGAGTTTCTCGGTGTCCCAGATGTCGTCGGCGTCGAGGAAGGCCAGCCAGCCGCCACCGCCGGCTTCGATGCCTGTGTTGCGGGCGCTGGACGCGCCGCGGTTCTCCTGACGGATGTACCGAACCTCGTCTCCAAACTCGGCACAGACGTTTGCGGTGTCGTCCTGGCTACCGTCGTCTACGACGATGATCTCGTCCGCGGGGCGGGTCTGGGCGAGGACGGACTCGATGGCGTGGGGAAGCACCTCGGCGGAGTTGTAGCTGGGGATGACGACGGAGACGAGGGCGTCGTCCAACGCGTGACCTGGCATTGCATCGTCAGTCGCGGACATCACGTTCTCCGCTGCGGGCCAATCACAGGAATCTGTCCCATGTGCATCGGTGATTCGGGAGGGTCGGCTGAAGGGAGACAGGCCACATGGTATGCTGTCAGGAGTGAGATGGTGTTTCTGTGCAGCGTGATTGGAGGTCGCCGGCCGTGAGAGAGACGTGGAGATTCGGTCGGGCTCGGCGGCTGAGGGGCGTCAAGGCGTTCGCCAGGGTGTTCGGGGAGCGGCGTTCCGCTGCCAACAGGTTTTTGGTCGTGTACGCGGCTGCGAACGGCTTGCCCTATTCGCGGCTCGGGCTGAGTGTCGGTCGCAAGCACGGCGGTGCGGCGCAGCGGAACAGGATCAAGCGGTTGCTGCGCGAGGCCTTCAGGTTGGAGGGCGACGCGCTGCCTGTGGGATATGACCTGGTGTGCGTACCCCAAGCCGGCGAGCTCGCCACGTTGGACGCCTATCGGCGTGCGATGCGCACGGTGGCGGCCAGGGCGGTGGCTCGGCGCGAGCGCGGCCACCGCGGCCAGCGCAGCCGGCTGTGAGGGTTCCCGACACGTGCGGAGTACGCGGGGTGCCTTGCCTTCGGACGTTGGATTGTCGCCACGTTCGATGACCGGCAATCGTCACACTGGCAAGGGCGATGGTTTCGGACGTTATCCTGCCAGGGCGTGCAAAAAAGCGGCACGCGACGCATGAATCAGGATATTTATTAAGCCGGTGGGTCGAAGGTCCGATCGGAGGGGTGAGACGATCCTGCCCGCTGAGGGCTTAAGAGGTCGTTTGCCCGATACCCACAACCCGCTTGGGTGCCCATAGCGGCACCCGCAAGCGGTCTTCCCACCAGGCCGGGGCCCGATGAGGCCTCGGCTTTTTTTTGCGCATTGGTGTTGTTCTTCTATGGAGGTGCCGCCCGCCGAGAATCGCCCATCCGCGGTCGCCAATCGCCAATCGCCAGTCCGCCATCGTGGCCCGCGTGATGGACCCTATGGTCGTGTGGGCCAGATGAATCGTGGCTTCATTACGGCGACGAACGCCGGCAAGAGCGTGACACTGGTAATGAAGCTGACGCACATGCCGACGGCGACGAGCAGGCCGAAGCGAACAAGCGTGCGAAACTCGGAGACGCACAACAACGCGAACCCGATCGTCACCACCATCGCGGTGAAGAACAAGGCACGGCCGGTGAAGGCGAGGGCATTGCGGAAGATGTCGGCGGGATCGTGCTCGTTCCGGCCCTTTTGATATGCATCATGGAGGCCGACACGCAGGCGGTCGAGGATGTGGATGGGGAAGTTGACGCCGGCACCGATGGCGATGCTGGCGAACATCGACGTGCCGACGCCGAGGGGGATGCCGCCCAGTCCCATGATGGCGTAGTTGACGAGGACGGCGATGCCGACCGTGAGCGTGCAGAGCAAGCCGCCGACGAACGACCTGAACATCAGGCCGGTCAGCAGCAGAACGCAGGCGAAGGAGAAGCAGACACTGCGGATGTGGCTCTTGTAGACGAGCTTCACCCAGTGATAGTCGAGGTATACGCGCCCCGCAAGCTCGGCGTGCATGTCGTCGTCGTTGAATTCCTCGTCGAGGTAGCGCTGCAACCGCTGGATGACCTCCCTTTGGTGGATGAACTGGCTACTGGTCATGCGGACGATCAGGTCGGACTTGGTGTAGGTCTTGTCGACGATTTCGAGCAGCGACCGGGACATCGGCGACGTGGAGGCGCTGAGGACGTCGAGATAGAACTGCGTGTCGAGCGCGTTGTCGGGGATGGCGTAGAACTCGGGCTTCTCCTTGTTGAGCTTCTGATGGGCGCGTTTGATCCAGCCCGTCAAGGAGTGTGTGCCGCCGACATACGGGAGGGTCTCGGTGTAGGCCTCGAGTGCCTCGATCTTGCGGAGCAGATCGGCCCGCAAGAGGTCGCGCGGTTTGGTCGTCTCGACGACGATATTCAGGTGGCTGGTGCCGTTGAAGCGCTCGTTGATGGCCTTTGTGGCCCGCACGATGGGATGGTCATCCTTGAAGGCGAGGATCCGGGCGTCGTTGACAACGAGCTTCGACGCCCCCCAGCCGGCCGCGGCGATGACCGCGGCGCCGAAAACAATCACTGTGCGACGCTGGCGATAGGTGAACGCGCCCAGCCGGGCCATGACGCGGCCGACGACGTCGAGGGAGCTGAACATCGCGCCTGATGTCGAGTCTGGATTGGGTGTGTCGGTCGGCTTGTCATGCGCCGCCAGGCGTGTGGTAAAGGCCTTGCTCATCTTGAGCGGCAGGATCATGAGGCCCGCGGGGACGACCGTGTAGGAGTAGGCCAGCGCCCCGAGCACGCCGACGCAGGTGAACAATCCGAAGTACCGGATCGGCGGCATGATCCCGGCAAGATATAGGGCGAAGAAGCCGGCCACGTCGGTCAGCGACGTGATCAGCAGCGGGTACCACAGCGCCGTGCAGGCGTCGACGATGATCTGCTGCTTGCTCCGCCCGCGCAGGTCGAGTTGTTCCTCGTAGTACTGGCCTATCAGGTGGATGGAGTCGGCGATGCCGAGGGCCATGATGATGACGAAGATGCCGTTTGTGACGATGTAAACCGGCACGCCGCAGGCGGACATCGTGCCCAGGGCCAGGACAGAGGCGCCGCCGATGACGCACAACGGCAGGACCGTGCCCCGGACGGTGCGATAGGCGAGGATGATCAACAGCGCCATGACGACCGGGCAGACGAAATTCATGCGCAAGGCATCGTCGGAGACGGCCACGCCCATGTGGGCCCGGACGGCGGCCTCGCCGGCAACGACGAGGCGCTCGTCATTGACGGGGAAAGCGGCCAGGAGTTCACTCAGCGCGCGATAGAGCGCGTCGTCGCCCTTCTTGTCGTCGGCGTCGTCCTGCTCGTTGCTGGGCCGGATGATGATGCAGGCGGCGGATCCGTCCTCGGCGACGAGTGTCCCGCGATACAGTTCGTAGCCGAGGATGTCCTGTTTGAGGGCATCGCAGGCCTCGGGCGTCTCGGGAATCTCCCTCATCAGCAGTTCGAAGCCAGGCTCGCCGGTCTCGTCAAAATAGACGCCGGACTCAGTAGCCAGGCTGAGGACGTCATCTCGCTTGATCCCGGGCAATTTCCGGACAGCGGTGGTCAGATCTCGAATCAGTCGGAGGGTGTGGGAGGTGAAGACGCCACCCGGCCCGTCGCGGAAGACGCCGACGGCGATCGGCTCGGTGAGCCCGAAGTCCCGCTCGGCCTGCTTCTTCAAGGCCAGGGCGAAGTGGTCCTTGGGGATGAACGCGTCCGGGCTTGGATCGCGTTTCAACCTGAGGACGAACACGCCAAACACCATTGCGAGGATGGCGGCAATTGAAAGCAGAGAGAATGGGTGCGAGGTGACGAACAGGAAGTATCGACGCACGAACAGCACCCCCAGGCGACGCGCAGCTTGACAATCCGGTACGCAATGCGCCAAACTACCTAGTTCGGACCAGGTTGTCAAGAAAGGCCGTGATCGCTGTCTGCCTGTGGGCTTCATGGTTTGGAAGCCGTCGCGCAATGGACGGCCATACAGCGGTTTGTGCCGTGGACACACAGGGTCCGGCGCGTGTGCCACTCATACTGTCAGAAGTTCTCATTCGTACGGGGATGCGTCATGAATAGGTGGAAAGCAAGCGGAGTGGGAATGGTCGGGGGGGTGTGGTTGTCGGCTGCTTTGTTGTGCGGCCCGCTTGGCACGGTTCTGTCGGCGGATGAACAGGCCAAGGCCGAGCCTGCTGCCAGGGCGTTCGTGGAGATTGCCGACAAGGCCGGCGTCCGCTACCGGCATTACAAATGCGTGCTGGACCCGAAGCTGGACTGCATCATGCCTTGGATGGCCTCGGTCGGTGCTTCGGTCGCGGCGGCCGACTACGACAACGACGGCGACATCGACATATATGCGGTCAGCTCGATGTTGGACAAGCCGAACGCGCTGTTTCGCAATAACGGCGATATGACCTTCACCGATGTCGCGGCCGAGGCGGGCCTGGATGGGCCGAATCATCAGCCCGTGTTATTCTCCATCAGCACGAAGTCCCAGGAGAACCTGGACAAGGGCGTCCTCTCCGAAGCTCTGCGGCAGGAGTTGCTGAAGCATGGCAAAGTCACGCTGAATGGACATGATGAAAAGGTCACCATCCTGGAACCCGGCAGGTTATGGCGGGTCACGTGCGTCGGATTCGCCTACACGGTCAAGAAAGGCGACGGCGCATTGGACGTCTGTGAGAATCGCGGCACCTGCATGGACGCCGTCTGGGGAGACTACGACAACGACGGCCACATGGACCTCTACATTATCAAGTGGGGACCGAACATCCTTTACCACGCCAACGGCGACGGCACGTTCACCGACGTAACCGAGAAAACCGGCGTAGGCGATCGGGGCAACGGCAACGCCGGCATCTGGTTCGACTACGATGTTGACGGCGATCTCGACCTCTACATCGGGAATTACTTCCGCTATGAACATCTGTGGGCGTTGGAGAGCTCGCGGACGATGCACGAGGACTTCGAGACCGCCCGGGACGCCGGGGCCAACGTCCTGTACCGCAACAACGGCGACGGAACCTTCACCGACGTCACGAAGGAGATGGGCGTGGGCGATACCGGCTGGACGCTCGACAGCGGAGCCGGCGACTACGACAACGACGGCGATCAGGATTTGGCCAACGCCAACGACTTCGGCCAGGACCGCTTCTACCGTGTGAACGCCGACGGGACCTTCACCAACGTGACCGACGAAGCCATCGGCTGGGACACATACAAGGGCATGAACATCGAGTTCGGCGACTTCAACAACGACGGCTGGCTCGACCTGTACGTCGCCAACATCTGGACGAAGGAATACGTGAAGGAGGGCAACCAGCTTTATCGCAACATGGGTGACAAGACGTTCAACGACATCTCCTTCGAGGCCGAGGTCTACGACGGCGGCTGGTGCTGGGCGGGCAAGTTCTGGGATTACGACAACGATGGTGACCTGGACATCATGGTGGCCAACGGCTACATCTCCGGCACGCCGGATGATGAATACTTCACCAAGCTCGCCACGTCCGTCACGCAGTCCGGTTTCGATCCGATCGACGCCCAGAACTGGCCGACGATGGGCGACTCGACGTTCTCCGGCTATCAAACCTCGCGCGTATGGCGCAACGAGGGCAACGAGGTGTTCAAGCAGGTGGCCGAGGAGATCGGGCTGGCCGACATCCACGACGGCCGCGGCCTGGCCATCGCCGACTTCGACAACGACGGCGATCTGGACGTCTACATTTCCAACCAGGGGCAGGAAAGCAGTTTCTATCGCAACGACATCGGAAACAAGAACAACTGGCTGCAACTCGAATTGACGGGAACGAACTGCAATCGCAACGCGATCGGAACGCGCGTGACGCTGGTCGCCGAGGGCCAGACGATGATCCGTGAGGTCTACGGAGGCAACGGCGGCCATTGCCAGTGCCCCTTCAGGCTGCACTTCGGCATCGGGCAGCGCAAGACCATCGAGTCCATGGAGATTCGCTGGCCGACCGGGTACGTGGAGCGATTCGAGAACGTCAAGCCCAACCAGATCCTCAAGTTCACCGAGAATACCCCGAAGAAGGTCCTCGAAGAGCGAAAGATCATCAAGGAAGCTGAGATCGCCGCGCTCATGAAGGAGAGGGAGCGAGAGAAGGCCGAGGCCCAGTCCGCCAAGGAACCAGATTTGCCGCCGCAAGACTGGACCGACATGGTCAAGTACAAGAAGCAGTTCCTTCAGTTCATAAAGGAGATTGAGAAGAAGCCGGACGATCCCAAGCTCCGCTACGACTTCGCCATGCTGCTCGACAAGCAGGATCGCAAGCGCGCCGCCCTGAGCGAGTTGGAGAGGGCGATTCGACAGGATCCCAACGCACTCCTGTATTCCAACACATACCGCACGCTGATACGCCGATATGGAAGCGCGTACTACGATCAATCGATTCGCTTCTTCGAGGATCTGGCCGACAAGCACCCCAAGGCGATCATGCCCCGGCTGAACAAGTCCTTGTCCTACGTGGACAAGATGCCCTATCCCAAGCTGGGCATCGTCAGCCAGGGCCAGTTGTCGAACAAGTCGCTCGCCGTGCTCGACACGATATTGGCGGACGACCCGCGGTGCTGGACGGCCAAGTTCATCCGCGGCATGAACCACCTGCACTGGCCTCGCAAGCTGAACCATGCCCCGCTGGCGATCAAGGACTTCACGGAGTTGATCGAGTTGCAGAAGAAGCTGCCGCCCGAGAAGCAGCGCGACTATTTCGCACTGGGCTACGTTGGTCTGGGTGACTCGTACGTGAAGAACCGCGAGGAGGGCTTTGAGGAGAACCTGGCCAAGGCGCGCGAGGCCTGGCAGCAGGGGCTCAAGGAATACCCGGACCGTGAAGAACTGAAGGTCCGCTTGGAACTTTGGGACAAGTCTGAAGACAAGGCGGAACTCATCGAGTTCATTCGGAGCCTGCGCGGCTTGGAGGATCCCGTCGATACCGACCTGGCAAACGTGTGGGTGGACTAGGGGTAAGGATGAAGGATGAAGGATGAAGGCGGAGCGTCGAAAGGCCCACTTGTTCCTCATCCTTCATCCTTCCGCCTTCATCCTTTCATGCAGGAGGATCAACGAGTGAGCGCAATGGCACGGCAGTGTATATGTGCGTCCTTGACGGTGGCGGCGTGTCTGTTCTTCGCCGCGCACGGCCTCGCGGGACCACCCGACCAGGGCACCGGCGATGATAAGACGGCTGACAGGGACATCGCAGCCGAACTGGATGCCCAGCGTTTGATCGGCAAGGCGTATTACGAGAATGCGGAGACGCCTCCACAATTCATGCCGGCCGCGAACGTGTTCCGGCACTGCATCGAACTGGCGCCGGATTCGGCAGTGGACCGCTTCAACCTCGGCCTGTGTCTGATGCGCGGAGAGAAGTTCGAGGAGGCCCTCCAGACGCTCAACGAAGCCCGGCGGCTCGATCCGGACCTGCTGGCCGCCTCCTACGTCACGGGCATCGTCTACAAGCGGCTAAGCAAGGCGGATGAGGCGATCGAGCACCTGAAGCACGTGACGGCCCGCGATCCGAAGTGTATGGGCGCGTACTACAACCTGGGTGTGTGCTACAAGCTTAACGAGGACTACGAGAAGGCGATCGAAGCCTTCAAACGGGCTGTGGAGCTGAATCCCAACCATCCCAGTTGCCATCTCCAATTGATGACGCTCTACCGCCGCCTCGGTGACGTCGAGAACGTCAAGCGCCACAAGGAGATCTTCGATCTTGTAAAGGACACCGTCGACGAGTCGGAGAAGACCGCCGAGGCACTGGAACGCAGCCGATACTCCTACATCATCGAGGCCCCCAAGCTAACGAGTGACCTCGTGCCCAATCCCGGCGCCAAGATCCGGTTCGTCGACGTGACGGCCCAGGCCGGTCTGGGCGCGGCGGCCAAGGAATCCGACAGGCCCACCAAGGGCTTGTCCCAGAACTGTGGCACCGGCGTCTCGCCGGTGTCTGATCACGGGCAAGAGGCCCGTGCCACAGGAGAGTTGGGGACAGGCCCCAAGTCGCCACCGGCGTCGCTGCCCATAACGTTCAAGAAGGACGAGTACAGCGAGGAGAAAGCACGAGACCGCTACGTGCCGACGGTCGGCGGGGCGGTGTCGCTGGGCGACTTCGACAGCGACGGCGATCTGGACATCTACGTGGTCCATTGCGCAGCAACGCCCGAGGCCTCCGCCAACCGGCTCTATCAGAACGACGGAGGTTGGCGATTCAAGGACGTGACGGACGTCTTCGGCGTCGGCGACACAGGGATGGGCATGGAGGCGGTCTTCGGCGATTTCGACCACGACGACGGCGGAAGCGTGGAGCTTGAAGACGGCAACCTCGATCTGTACATCGTGAACGACGGCCCAAACGTGCTGTACCGCAAGCAGGGTCACGGCGTGCTTGAGGTCAGCGGCCTTCAGACCGAGGCCGACACCGGCGTGGCCGTGCTGAAGCTCGCCGAGCCGCTGCCGACGATGCTCGATGTTGGCGTGGACGCCACGGCGATCGAGACCGCCGACCACCATCACAATGCCTTCATGATCTTCGACTACCAGGGGCCTGACGACTTCAAGTTCGCCGGTGCCGACATGGATGCCGGCGTTTGGGTGATCGGCCACTATGACGGCTCCTGGGTCAGCGACGCTCAGTTCAGCGAGGGTCTCGCCGTCGGCAAGACGTATCCACTGCGCCTGCGGCTGAAAGGGGGCTCCGCCACGCTGATCCACATCAATGCGGGAGCTGAGGATAAGAAGGTCTCGCACGATTTCGGCAAGCCCGTTACAGGCGGTCTTGTCGGTCTAGCCGCCAGGCATGCTGTCACGCGATTCGACAAGGTGACCGTTCGCGAGTTCGCCAAGCCTGACGCAGCGCCCGAGACATCAGCCAGGGACCTGTCCCAGGACTCCTGTGGCACGGGCGTCTCGCCTGTGTCTCCACCGCCGAGACGGCGGTGCCACAATGGTTTGGGGCTAGGCTCCAAGCTGTTGTATGAAGAGGACTTCAAGGATGGTGTCGCGGACCGATTCGAGGCAATTAGCGGGACCTGGGAAGTAGTCGACTGGAAGTACGAGGATATTTCGGAACAAGCCCGGGTTCAGGAGCCCCAGTTCGGGCGGAAGGCCGTCTTCGTGGACTACGATCACGACTTCGATCTGGACATCTTCGTAGTCAACAACGTCGATCTGTTCGCTCCGCCCGATCGCGAGACGTTCGCCGTGCCCACGGACTTCGGCGGGCAGTTCAATACACTCCTTCGCAACAACGGCAACCGCACGTTCAGCGTCCAGACGGACGAGGCCCAGCTTCTTGTTGATTGCTCGCAGACGGTCGACGTGCTGTTCACCGATTTCGACGATGACACCGATACGGATCTGTTCATCGTCAACGCGGATACGCCGAGCATCCTGTTCCTCAACGCCCGGTTGGGCAAGTTCGAGCCGGGCGGATCGTTCTCCCCCTCGCTCAAGGAGGGCGGCCGTGCCGCGGCCGAGCGCGACTTCAATCGCGACGGCACACCGGACTTGCTCTTCGCGGTTGGCAACGAACTCTACTTGTACATCAATGACGGCAAAGCGGGCTTCACGGGCACATCCTTGGATCTGCCGGGGGCTCTCGTTGCCGGCGGCGGTGTCGGACGGATCGACGTCTGCGATTACAACAACGACGGCTGGGCCGACCTACTGCTCGCCGGGACCGATGGCCGGGCGCTGGGCCTGCTGGCCGGCACGGGGCCGGCGCGGTTCGGCGATGTTACATCGATCGTCGGCCTCGATGGCAACTTCGGACAGATCGCCGATCTCGCCGTGGCCGACCTCGACGGAGACGGTGACGAGGACATCGCGCTGCTTACGCGTGACCGCGGACTGCGGCTGCTCAAGAACGACGGTGGCGAGCAGGCCCATTGGGTGAACGTGTGCCTGATCGGCAAGAAGGTAAATCGCAACGGTTACGGCGCGCTGGTCGAGATCGCCCGCGGCGGGCACTACCAGAAACAGACCGCGGCCGACGGCTGGGTCCATTTCGGCCTGGGGAACCTCGACGGCATCGACGTCATTCGGGTAACGTGGCCCAATGGGCAGGCCCAGAACGTCGTGTCCCCCCCGATCAATACGGACCTTCCGTTCGTACAGTACGTCAAGGTCTCGGCGTCGTGCGGGTTCCTGTACGCGAACGGCGGCCCCGGGTTTGAATTGGTCAACGAGATTTTGGGCATCGGGCCACTGGGTGCGCCCATGGCGCCAGGCGTCTATTTTCCGCTCGATCATACCGAGTTGACCAAGATCGAATCACATCAGCTCGTACCGAAGGATGGCGCGTATGAGCTGCGCCTGACGGAAGAACTCCGCGAAATCACGTACGCCGATCAGATCACGTTGCGCGTCGTGGACCACCCTGCCGAACTGGAGATCATCCCAAACGAGAAGTTCAGCTTCCCGCCGCCGGAGGACAGGTTCTTCGCCGTCTGCGATCACCGCTCGCCGGTCTCGGCCGTGGACGATCGCGGCATCGACGTGCTGCCGCTCGTTTTGGAGCGGGACGGCCGATTCCCGACGTTCCCTCTCGTGGAGCAATACGACGGCCTGGCCGAGCCCCACGCGCTCACGCTCGATCTGGGCGACCTGTCAGCGGCCGAGCAGATCATGCTCTACCTGGACGGCTGGATCTACTGGGCGGAGGCCAGCGTCAGTACGGCCATCTTCCAGGATCCGCGATACGAAGTGACTCCGCTGAAACTCGAAGTCCGCGACGAGCAAGGCCAATGGCATACTGCCGTTGAATCCGTCGGCCTGCCGACCAGCAAGGGCATCGTTGTGCCGGTCGATCTGACGGATCGCTTCCCATGCGACGACTATCATGTCCGCCTCTCAACGACCATGCGCGTCTATTTCGACCGCATCTTCGTGTCGTCGCGAGACGAGGCGTCGCGCTGCCGGATAACCGAGTTGCCCGTGGCCCAGGCGAACGTGCACTTCCGCGGCTTCTCGCGGCTGACGCGCGACGAGTTCGGCTTCGAGCGGTTCGACTACGCAGACGCAAGCCCGACCGGCTCGTGGAACCCCCCCGCGGGATTCTACACCCGCTATGGCGACGTGACGCCGCTACTGGCAAGCCCGGACGACATGTACGTCATCTTCGGACCCGGCGACGAGCTGACCATGCGCTTCGATGCCGCGTCGTTGCCGGTTCTGCCTGCGGGCTGGACGCGGGACTTCATCTTCTACGCCGACGGCTGGGTCAAGGACGGCGATTTGAACACAGCGCTCTCCGAGACGGTCGGGCCGTTGCCATTCCACGAGATGTCGGGCTACCCGTATCCTTCGTCGGAACACTACCCGGACACGCCCGAGCTGAACCGTTACCGGCGGGCCTACAACACCCGCCCCAGCCGGCCCACTGTCGGCTGTCTTCCGGCAGCGCAGCGATGAACCGCGATCCTGCGGTCTTGTGGACATTCAGGAGGCCCCGACCTCTGTGCGGGGGGGTGCGTCGAGTTGATTCCACACACGCAAGATGTGGAACGGGTACGCTGACCCATCTGTTGAACCGCCATTGTGATAGGATGCGTCGCCAGAAACCCAAGAATACCGAGGATTTCGACTTGCGATTTCGACGATCGTAGAGATAATCTTCCCAAACAGGGATATTCACTTCTGAGTGAGGAACTCAAAATGGCAAGGAAATCGACAACAAGCTCAAGATCGGCCAGGTCGGCGGATTACCATTTGCCGAACGCGGAACTCGATGTCTTGGCCTGCCTTTGGCAGGACGGCCAGGCCACGGCGCGCCGCATTCGGGAGAAGATGAAACGCTACCGCCCTATGGCCCACGGCTCTGTCGTAACGCTCCTGGTGCGGCTCGAGCAGAAGGGCCTGGTCGCCAAGGAGAAGGGGCCCGTCGGCAAGGCGTTCGTCTTCAGGGCCACGCGGAAGCCGGAGCCAACCTATCGAGCCCTGCTCAAGGACACGTTGCACAGGGTGTTCGGCGGCGACACCGTCAAGATGGTGACCTCGCTGTTCGAAGCCCAGACGCCAACGGCGGATGAATTGCCGAGCCTGCAATCGCTGGTGGCCGGGTTGAAGGTCAAGGCGAAGAAGAAGGCGGGGCGCCGCTAGGCGCGACGGACCAGCCACGGGGTCTCTCGGCGCATAAGCAAGGGTCGCCAGGACCGGCGACCCTTGTTGGAGCGCACCATTCAGTTAAAGCACTTCACGGTTGGATGCACCTGTGGCACCGCCGTCTCGGCGGTGGATTCACGGGCTTTGGCGCCCGTGCCACAGTCGCAG
>JAFGQA010000032.1 GCA_016935885.1 Phycisphaerae bacterium
AGTGTCCGTGTAGGACACTCTCCGTTGAGGCACTGGCGGACAAGCCGCCAGTGGCACCCGTTGGGTCCTTCGGCGCATTGCCGCCTAAACTGTCATGGACCCGCAGGCCAACGGCCCCCGTGCGGCGGGTTGACAGGAACCTCTAACCCGATGCTACACTCACCCTCATCCCTGCTGGCGTCTGGCAGGGGTCTACCCGACGGACGGGGTCGAACGTCTCGACGTTCGGTTGTCCCACCGGCGGCGTACGAAGGAGGCAGCAGGAACCGGGTCCGTGACAGTTTGGGCGGGTGGCACTGGCAGCTTGCCTGCCAGTGTGCATGCCCCATGCGCCCACAGGGGAGACCGCACGGGCGGACAAGCCGCCCGTGGCGCCCAGAATCGAACGCCGCCGGAAGTGTCACGGACCCGCAGGAACCCGACAATGTCCAAAACGCGAGCCAGCGATAGCGATCTCGATATCATCTACGGGCATCTCAGGACATTGCAACCACGACCGAGACAGAAACCCTATCGCATTCCAGCCGTGTGGAACTGCTGGGGCTACGAGGGGGCCCGGCGGTCTCGGCGCGGCGAGATCGTGGTTGCGCCGTACGACTACTTGCTGACGTGCTTGCAGCGGGTAATTATCCCTGCTCGCGACGGCCGGCAACTGGCGGGGCGGAGCCTGTCGCAGATACGTGGTGTCCGGCGGCTTGCCGGGGGAAAGGTGCGTGACGGCCGGAGCCGGCGACGGGGCGGCGACTGGATCCGCACAGCCAGCATCTACGGCATGCTCGTTCGGACGACGACGGCCTGGGACCACGACGGGGACGGCTCTCTCCGCCCCGCCGGCTGGACGGAGACGGGCACGTTTCTCAAGTCGATCCTTCTCCTGCCGCTGCTGGCCCGGATGGGCATCGACACGATCTATCTGCTACCGATCAGCAAGATCAGCCAGGCATTCCGCAAGGGCGAGATCGGCTGTCCCTACTCGGCCAAGGACTTCTTTGAATTCGAGCCGGAGCTGCACGACCGACTCCTTGACACCGGCATGTCCGACCTCGAAACGGAATTCTGCGCGTTTGTCGAATCAGCCCACGCACTGGGAATTCGCGTGATGGTCGATCTGGCACCACGGACGGCCTCTCGGGACAGCGACCTGATCCTAAAGCACCCCGACTGGTTCTACTGGATCGACGTGCGAAGCGCTCGCGGCTACGGGCCGCCCAACCTGGACGGGTGCGAGCCCGGCATTCCAAAGCCGTCGCAGCTTGCCGGCATCCTGCGAAGTGACGTGATTCGATCGCACCTGTCCAAGTTTCGCGACGCGCCGATTATGACGGCACCACTGCGGTGGCGGCGGTTCGCCGCCCGCTGTCGGGCGAAGCCACCGCGCGACTTGCTTCGCGAGGTCGCTCGCGCGTTCGGCGTGATCACGCCGCCTGGTTTCTCGGACTGCATCAACGATCCGCAGCCACCCTGGTCCGACGTGACATTCCTGCGATTGTTCCTGGACCATCCGGTCTCCTCTGCAAAGCACTTGGACGATCCGACGAAGCAGCCGCCGTACGTCTTTACCGACACGATCAAGGCCAGCAAGTTCCCGGGCCGGCGGCCAAACCGGCCGTTGTGGAAGTTCCTGGCAGATATCCTGCCGTTCTACCAGCGATTCGGCGTGGATGGGGCCCGTGTCGACATGGGCCATGCCCTGCCGCCAGCATTGCAGCGGATGATCATCGATAAGCCCAAACGCGAAGACCCCGATTTCTGCTTTCTGGCCGAGGAGTTGGACCACCAGGGCGCGGCCGCTGCCCGGCGAGACGGATACAACGCCATCATCGGCTCGTCATGGTGGATGCAGCCGCGATACAAACAGGGCGAACTCCACCGATTTGTACACGAGGTCCTTCCCGCGACGAGATTACCCGCCTTCGCCGCCGCCGAGACGCCGGACACGCCACGGGCCGCAACGCGCGACGGTGGCCGCGGGTTCGTACGAATGATCGCGGCGTTGAACCACTTTCTGCCGTCGGCGGTTCCGTTCCTGAACAGCGGGCTGGAGATGTTCGAGAGACAACCCATGAACCTGGGGCTTGACATGCAACCGCCGGGCAGATTCGCCCTGCCTCGCAACGACCCATACTACGGCAAGCTGGCCTACTTCGACCGCGTGGCCCTGCATTGGACGAACGCGGGCGTCGTCGGGATGGTCGACCTACTGGCCCGTGCGGCCGAGGTGCGCCGGCGGTTCCTCGCGGACCTCGTCAAGGCGAGGAACTACTTCGCGCCCCGCGTCTCAATGAATGCCCGGAAGGTGATCGCCGTAGGCTGGCGGGTGGACGCGGGCAAGTCGGCCCTGATCATCGCGGCCAATACCGACTTCCAGCGCCGGCGCCGCTGCGTGATCAAAGGCCTACCCGCCGCCATAGGCCGCCGGCGACGATGCGATGTGCTCCTGGCTATCCAGCGTGGGGGCACGCCACGCATCAAGTCGGGCAAGCTTCGGCTGTCGCTTGAACCCGGGGATCTGGCTGTTCTGCTGCTGTAGCGTCCGCCGACGCGACGCTTCAGAATGGAGCGTCGCCCCTTGCGGGCGGCACAGGAGTCTGGCACGGGGTGCGCGACAGTCTAGGCGGGTGTTGTTCAGGGCCCCAAGCGCCTGCGCGGGGTCTTCCCGGACAGACCGCTGGCGTTCGGACCTGCCTGTCGGCAGACAGGCCCGCTCGCTTGCGCTCGGGGCTCGGATCAGGTGTCCGACACGGGCGATACCACGCTCCAGTTCGCCGCTTCACCGGCGGCCTGAACTGTCACGCACCCTTTGGCATGGACAATCCAAGACGGCCCTTGACGAAGAAGGCCGTGCCGGATAAAAGACGGCAACGGCCCATGCGGCACGTCCGAGCGCGACTAGCTCAATTGGCAGAGCAGCTGGCTCTTAACCAGCGGGTTCGGGGTTCGATTCCCTGGTCGCGCATTGGCGGTTCCTGCTACACAACATTGCACGCCGCCGTTGTCCATCGCTACCCGAAAGCTCGCGCTAAACCCCTGTCGGGAGAGCATGGCTTATCGGGGCCGGTCAAGCCGGCTCACGGGCCGTTGCGTCGCCTTCGGGACCGCCACGTTCAGTCTGGTCCACCGTCCGTGCTTCAACTCTGTTCAGGTGGTCCGTCAGCGGTCGGGATTCGGCCCGCTGGTATGCGTCGACTCACGTTTGTTTCGTAACTCAAGCTGACCGGTCATCGGGAGGACGGGCCACGGGCTTCAATTCGTGCGGTTTCTCGGCGGGAGTCAGCGCCCACTTTCTACGACGGGCCGCGCTGGCCATGGCCCGTGGCTCTTCGGAGTTATCGCAAACCTCGAAGGCAAACCGGCCAGTCCAAGTTCGCAAGATACGAGAAACGCCCTGCCGTTTCTCATCGTCTTCTCATCTTTCGTTGTTATGCTCGTCACCTGGATCGCCGGATCAGGATATCTGGCGCCGCGGGAAGTATTGAATCGGGAGTGTCCCAGAGAGGAGATCAACCATGTCGAGACGATGGGTACTTTGCGTCGTGATGGCGGTGGGCCTGCAAGGCCTGTTTGCGGGACGTGGCTGGGCAAGCGGCAATGATGAGGAGCGCGTCTCCATCGACCAAGTGCCGGCGGCCGTGAAGGCAACGATCCTCAAGGAGGCCAAGAATGGAACCATCAAAGGGATTGAACGCGAGACCGAGAAGGGCCAGACCGTCTATGAGGCCGAGATCATCATCGACGGGAAGGAGATAGAGATCGAAGTGGCGGCCGACGGAACGCTGCTCGAGAGGGAGGAGGAAGTCTCGCTCGACGAGGTGCCGGCTGCCGTCAAGGCGACCATCCTCAAGGAAGCCAAGGGCGCGGCCATCACGGAGGTCGAAAGGGAATCCAGCAAGGGCAAGACCTTCTACGAAGCGGAGTGGGTGGAAGGCGGGAAGGAAGTCGAGATCAAGGTGGCCGCGGACGGCACCTTGCTCGGAAGGGAGGTCGAAGAAGAAGATGAAGATGACGACGAGGCAATTCCCCTGGATCGGGTTCCGCCAAAGGCTCGTGAGGCACTCCTGAAGTGTGCCAACGGCGCCAAGTTCACCGAGATCGAACGAGAGACGATTCGGGGAGTCGTGTTCTACGAGGCCGAGTGGATGATCGACGGTCGTGAACATGAAGCCAAGGTGACGGCCGATGGTGCCCTCGTGGAACTGGAGGAAGCGGTCGACGCAAAGGACGTGCCCGCATCTGTGCGAGAAGCCGCCGCCAAGGCGTTCCCGAAATCCGCAAAGCTCAAGTTCGAGAAGAAGATGATCGTCATCTACGAGGTGGAAGCCAAAGTCGACGGCAAGGAGCGCGAGATCCTAATATCGCCGTGCGGCAAGGTCCATGGCGATCACGATGATGATGGCGACGATGATGAGCACGAAGACGACGACGATTGATGATGCGGTTGTTCGTCCGCCTCGGTCGAAAGTCGTAGCGTCGGCAGCGTTCAGACGCGGTCGCATGGCACGCGGCAGGACTATCGTTGGCCTATTCATTCACCATATCGGGAGAAGAACCAGAAGAAGTAGCCTGTCCCCAATGGCACTGCCGCCGCCTTTCGGCCTGCCACGGGGTCTTGGGGATTCGTTGAGCGTATGGAGCGATCCCTCATCGTGCCGACAAAGACCTCTAATACGCTTGCGGAGTCCCCCAAGAGCCACGGCAGTGCCATTCTAGTCTGCCCCCTTTTCTTCTGATGACTCCTTTTCTCGGTCGTGCTGAAAACGTCCTCAACGAGGCAACAAGGGCAAGACTGGCGCATGCGGGTGGACAGACGGGTAGGAATCGCGACGCAACCACGATTCCCTCTGGAATCTCGATGTTTCACGTGGTACAATGATGATCGCTAGTTCGATAGTTGGAGAATGCCGGGACCGGATTCACTGGTCGCGGAGAGACCATAGGAGAAGCAACGATGAGAGTAGCCACCCGATCACTCACCTTAACGATGCTGGCAATCGGCTTCTCGCTGGCGGTTCTCACCGGCAGCAGTTGTCCTTCTGGTCCGACGGTCTCCGGCACCGCCGAGGTCATTTTCGATAACGGCAACGCCGGGGGGGTATCCAGCGATCCGACGAGCCCGACCACCTTCACCATCCAGAGATCTTACCAGATCACCTTGATCAGGAACTACCACTGGAATGGCGGCGCCGGTACCACCACAACCGGCACCATCAGCCTGGTTGGCGATGAGAACACCTACGGTCCCTGGCAGACCTCCGGGACGGATGCCATGAACTCCAACTGGGAATGCACCCCCAATGAAACCATTCCGCCTGGCACCTACACGGTCGTGGATTCCGATCCCGCCACCTGGTCACACAACTCCGAGTCAGATAGTGCCGGCATGAGTTACATCGAAGGCATCCCCATGGGTGACGGACCCAGCAGCATCATCCTGGAGCGGTACGAGTATTTGCATTATCTCCGTGTGGGGTATGTCGAGGTAGAGCCCCAGCCAGTCCTTGTAACGTCTGGCAAAATCGAGCCGGCCGGCGACAGTACCTCTGTGCGAGATCCACGATCCGAGAGCGAGATAATCCAGGACAACGCAGACGCGGCGATCGTGTTCGATACATCGGCGCCGCGGGTGGTCGTGGCCCAGACCGCCGGCTCCTCCGCCATGCTAACCTTCGACGTCAGCTGCCAGACCAACGGTTTCACTTGTCATGCCGGAGACGGCCTCCACACCTATACGGTGACGTCCATTAGCTATGTTCTGGATTGTCTCGACAGCGCCGACAACCTCATCGAGTCCATACCTAATTCGACTGGGCATTTCGAGAAAACCTTCACCCAAGGCGATGGCGTGAGTAAGGTCGTCGTCAGTTGGAGGATAGACAACACCTATCTCATGCAGCCTCCCGGCATCCCCACGCCCTGGGGGCCATACAACGGGGCCTTCATTGGTGAGGTGCTGCGCCTCACCTTGACCTACGAATAACAGAGATTGGATCGCCGACGCGCATCGACGGGTGCCGGGTGCCATGTAACGCCGTGGACCCAAGCCGGAGAAAACCTGTATTAACAGCCCGTGGCAAAACTGTGGCACCGGCGTCTCGCCGGTGGTTTTCACGGTCAGGAACGGCGTTTCCGAACCACTGTTTTCCCTTTC
>JAFGQA010000339.1 GCA_016935885.1 Phycisphaerae bacterium
AGGGAAAACAGCGTTTCGGAAACGCCGTTTCTGACCGTAAAAACCACCGGCGAGACGCCGGTGCCACAGTTTTGCCACGGGCTGCTAACCCCGTGTGGCCGCTCGTCTCCCTTCCAACGAGCCACGTGCCTCACTCCGTGCGGACGCGCGCATCGCCCGCGACGCTTCCCTCGTTCGCTGCGCCGCACAGGTTGAAGCCCGGCCCGTGTTTATCGGCGTGGCATGGGTAAGCGGAGCCGCATCGCATCAGGTGCGTCGAGGCGTGTCTACGCCTCCGCATCAGGGTCGATCGCTTGCTCCTGCGCCTGGAGCATCTCCCACAGGCGATTGGTCACGGCCTCCAGCCCAACGCCGCTCACCGCCGAGATCCCGAAAACCTCGACGCCCAGCGCATCGCGGAACGATGCCAACTCGGGCGGATCCTCGCGGCCGGCCAGGTCAAGCTTGTTGGCCGCGACCAGTTCCGGCTTGGCGGCCAGCGCCGGGCTGTAGCCTTGCAGCTCGCGCCGAATAGTCTGATATGCGTCCACCGGGTCCTGCCGACCGTCGAGCGGAAACAGGTCCACCAGGTGCAGCACCACGCGCGTCCGCTCGATGTGGCGCAGGAACGCGTCGCCGAGCCCCACGCCTTCATGGGCGCCTTCGATCAGTCCCGGCACGTCCGCCATCACGAATCGCCTGTAGCCCGGCAGGTCTACGATGCCCAGATTGGGTACCAGCGTGGTGAATGGGTAGTCCGCGATCTTCGGTCGGGCCTGCGAAACGCGCGACAGCAGCGTGCTCTTGCCCGCATTCGGCAGGCCGATCACGCCCACGTCAGCAATCAGCTTCAGGTCCAGCCTTAGCCAGCGTTCCTCGGCCGGTCCGCCCTGCTCGAACTCGCGCGGCGTCTGGTGCGTCGGCGTCGCAAACCGGGCGTTTCCCCGGCCGCCCTTGCCGCCCCGCGCCACGCAAAGGCGGCTGTGCGGCTCCACCATGTCCTTCAGCAAAACGCCGCTTTCCCGGTCGTAGACCAACGTGCCAGGCGGGATCGGAACGATGATGTCCTTTCCCTTCTTGCCGCTGCAATGGGAACCCATCCCAGGCCGGCCGGGCCTTGCGGTCCAGTGGTGACGACCGGTAAACGGCGCGAGCGTGGAGATTTGCGGGTCTACTTCGAGATGGACACTGCCGCCGTCGCCGCCGTCGCCACCATCCGGCCCGCCTTTGGGAATGCGCTTCTCTCGGCGGAAACTGAGGCAACCGTCGCCACCGCGACCGCTGCGAACGCAGATCTCAGCCTGGTCAATAAACAGCATGTGTGACGGGAGATCGCGGCGTCGCGGTCAGTTGTCCTCGGTAGTGCCGGACGTGACGACAACAGGCTCGATTGAGACCTTGTGGCCCTTTCTGTGGCTCCGAAAGACGACCTTGCCGTCCTTCACCGCAAACAGCGTGTCATCCCGACCGCGACCGACGTACATGCCGGGCCTGAACGGCGTGCCACATTGACGCACCAGAATCGTGCCCGTCGTGACCATTTCGCCGTCATATCGCTTCACGCCGCGAAACTGAGGGCCGCTGTCGCGTCCGTTCCGCGTCGAGCCTTGTCCTTTTTTGTGTGCCATCGTGCTGGTTCCCTGACTTATCGCATGACCCAGGTCATCCTTCCCAACTTCGGCTCGGCGATCCTCCGTGTCCTGACGTCCCCCGGTAGCGTATATGGAATCGCCAAGGTCTTCCGCAACACAAAGGCCCTCGGATTGCTCTCGTCGCCGGAGGTCTTGTCCTTACCACCACTCGCACGACGTGGATCATACATCGGATTGGGTTTGGTTAACACCTCGCCGGAAAGGCCCGTGATGTAGATCGTGAACTTGCTCACCCGGGGATCGAGATCGGAAAACACCGCCACGCTCGTCAAGGCGTTGTCCGCGCCTTGCAGGAGCTTGCCGATTGCATTCACCGGGGTCTTCAGAAACGGGTGCGTCCGTTTGTGCCTCGTCTGAATCTCGCGGAAGACGTTCGAGTGCAGACCGACGATCGCCGGGTCGACAGTGATTTGCGGTGCCGCCTGCGGTTGTGCCTTGGCCTGCTCCGCCGGCAACTCGCTCTCGATTTCGTTTACGCGGACGATCTCGGGATGGAAGTTGATGTCCTCGCCCGTGTTATTCGTCACCGTGTACAGCATATACCAGTACGTCTTCCCGGCCACCACGATCCGCATCGGCGGCGTAGGTTCAAACTTCAGCTCCCACGTCACGCCGACCGGGCTGGGCTCCGGTTGCCCGACCGCTACGGGCCCGACCAACAACGAGCACAGCAATGCGCCGTACAGAGCAACTCGGGTCATTGTCACGATACAACCTCGCGTTGGCCGGCCAATCCGGAGCACGCCACGCCCATCCTCCGGAGCGTTTGAGGCAACCACGCCCGCGCCGAAGACAGCCGAACACTCTAGTCTACCAGTATTAGCGATTCTGTCAACAAACCTGCGAATGCTCCCTGCAATGGGGGTGCGTGACGGTTTAGGCGGGAGTTGATCCGAGCCCCAAGCGTCAGCGCGGGGTCTTCGTACGCAGACCCTTGGCCTTCAGACCCACTCGCTCGCGCTCGGGCCTCGGATCGGCTGCTTATCACGGGCGAAACCGGGTGCGCGGGTGCCACTGGCAGCTTGCCTGCCAGTGCGGATGCGCTGTGCGCCCACCGGAGAGACCACACGGGCGGGCAAGCCGCCCGTGGCACCCAGAATCGAATGCCGCCGGAAGTGTCAAGGCTCCTACACAAGCTTGGACCGAGCAGCCACCGCGATCGGGATCGGACACCATTGCGAGCCGTCACGCCCTTGGTCGAGACCCCTGCGGGCGTCGTTGACCAGAACAAACGCCACAAAGGTCCGAAAACGACCGGCGCAGACACACGCACAGGCCATTAACAGTCTCCGCACTCGGCCGCTCGTTTGGTGTGCCGAGCCTGGATCAGGAAGGCTGACCACGAAGCGATGCCTCATCTTGTGGCACAGGCATTCAAGACGACCCGATCGATCGATCGACCGGCCGGTACTGAGAAGACACAGCATCCTGACGGACCCGAGCAATACCCTGATTGGCACCCTCCTCAACAAGGAACAGCCGCGGTATACTCCCTGATACCCCCTTGGGGGCGCCAAGTCCCCCCTCGGTTGGTAGGGCGAAGCCGTGCTAGTACGGCGTTTCACAAATGGAACGACTGGACGCTCTGCCGAGAATCCTTTCTCGGCACCGGCTTCAGGACCGAGAAGGGATTCTCGGTCCAGCAATCGTAGTCGCGTTTCCCGTGAAACGCGGTACGAGGCACGCGTGAGGCCTGAGGCCTCAGAATAATGGGCCCGTTGTTCCGATGAGCGATTGCCTGGCTGATTCCGATCTGAACCGGTACCACGCCGGCGAGATGGGCGAGGAGGAGGCCGCGCGGGTGCGGGAGCATCTGGCGGGCTGCGAGGCGTGTCGCAAGCGCGACGCCGACCTGCTGGCACAGCACGATGACCTGATGGGACAGGTGCGGGGGCTCAAGGATCGGAGGAAGATCGAGGTCGGGCCCGGGGCAGGCGGCGGCGCGCCGGGGGGTCCCACGCCGGATACGGGCGAAGGCGCGCTGCGGGGATCGACGATGGATGCCGATGGCGCGCCGGCTGGATCGACCGATGACCTCGGCCGCGGCGCGGCCGCTCCCGTGGGCGGCGCGGCCGTCCGTGTGGGCTCGCCGCCGGATCGTGTCGGGCCGTACAGGCTGCTCGAGGTCCTCGGCCGGGGCGGGTTCGGCGTGGTGCATCTGGCCGAGCAGACCGAGCCGATCCGCCGTCGGGTCGCGCTGAAGATTCTCAAGCTGGGCATGGACACCAGGGAGGTGGTGGCGCGTTTCGAGGCCGAGCGGCAGGCCTTGGCGATGATGGAACATCCGAACGTGGCCAAGGTCTTCGACGCGGGGGCGACGGAGCAGGGCCGGCCGTACTTCGTGATGGAGCACGTGCCGGGCGTGCCGATCACGGACTACTGCGACCGCCACACGCTCGATACGAAGCAGCGGCTCGATCTGTTCATTCAGGTCTGCGACGCGTTGCAGCACGCGCACCAAAAGGGAATCATCCACCGAGACCTGAAGCCGACGAACGTGTTGGTCATGCTCCAGGACGGGCGCGCGGTGCCGAAGGTAATCGACTTCGGGTTGGCCAAGGCGATTAGCCACCGGCTGACCGAGCGGACGATCTACACGGAGCAGGGTCAGCTCATTGGCACTCCCGAGTACATGAGCCCGGAGCAAGCGGAGATGACCGGGCTCAACGTCGATACGCGGACGGACATCTATTCGCTGGGCGTGTTGTTGTACGAGCTGCTCGTCGGGGCGCTGCCGTTCGACTCGAAGTACCTGCGTGAGGCGGGCTTCGCGGAGATCCAACGGATCATCCGCGAGGACGAGCCGCCCAAGCCGAGCGTTCGGCTGAGCCGTTTAGGTGCCAGCACCTCGACGGTGGCTCAGAAGCGTCACACGGATCCGCCGTCGCTGGCGGTTGAGCTTCGGGGCGATCTGGACTGGATCACGATGCGGTGTTTGGAGAAGGACCGCACGCGTCGCTACAGTTCGGCGTCCGAGCTGGCGGCGGATATCCGGCGCCATCTGAACCACGAGCCGGTCCTGGCCAGCCCGCCGAGCGCGATGTATCGGCTGAAGAAGTTCATCCGGCGGCACTATGTGGGCGTCGCTGGCGGTGTCGCGGTGGCTGCGGCGTTGGTGCTCGGCATCATCGGCACGGCGACGATGGCCGTCGTCGCCTCGCAGCGACGTGACACCGCGATCAGGGCACAAGCCGACGCCGAACGAGCACGGGATGCCACGCGCCAGCAGTACGAGTCGGCGGAACGCGCTCGACGCGAAACGGAGGCGGCGCGGCAGGCAGAAGCCCAGCATCGCAACCTCGCTGAGCAGGCCCGCATGGCCGAGGAAGAGCAGCGGAAGCTGGCCGAGTCTAACGCCGAAACGGCGCGGCAGGAGGCTGCCAGGGCCGAGGCCGTCAACCAGTTCTTGCTCGAAATGCTGGCGTCCGTAGACCCCGCGAAGGCCAAAGGGCGCGAACTCACCGTGCGCGACGTCCTGGACGAGGCGAGCCGGAAGATCGAGGCGGGGTCGTTCAAGGATCAACCGGACATAGAAGCAGCGGTGCGATCGACGATCGGCCAGACGTACATGGCGCTGGGTTTGTATCCCGATGCCGAGCCGCACTTAACTGCTGCGTTGGAGGTGAGCCGGCGCCACCTGGGCGAGAAGCACGCGCATGTGGCCATGCACATGAACAGCCTTGGGGCGTTCCTTCAGGCCACGGGCGAATACGACCGGGCGGAATCGCTGTACCGCGAATCCCTGTCGATGCTCCGCGAGCTGGTAGGTGAAGAGCACGTGGACGTGGCCCGCGTTCTGAGCAGCCTGGCCTCGTTGCTCCACGATCGGGGTGACTACGCCGGGGCCGAGTCGCTGTGCCGCGAGGCGCTCGCGGTGCAGCGCAAGTTGCTCGGCGATGAGCACCCGGCCGTGGCCGACAGCTTGAACACGTTGGGCGTGCTGGTCGAACTCATGGGCCGGTTCGACGAGGCCGAGCGGCTGCATCGCGAGGCGTTGGCCATGCGGCGTAGGCTGCTGGGGGACTTGAATCCGTCCGTCGCGACGAGCATCAACAATCTGGCGTGTTTGCTGCACACCAAAGGCGACTACGCCGGCGCCGCCAGCTTGTTCCGCGAGTCGCTGGAAATGCGGCGGAAGCTGTTGGGCGACGCGCACCCCGACCTGGCAGTGAATCTGAGCAACCTGGCTCAGTCACTCGAGCGTCAGGGTGACATCGCCGGGGCCGAATCACTCCATCGCGAGGCGGTGGCGATGTGGCGCAAGATCCACGGCGACGAGCACCCGAAGGTCGCTACGGCCCTGAACAACCTGGCGGCGACGCTGTGCACGAAAGGCGATTATGCCGCGGCCGAGTCGGTGCACCGCGAGGCACTGGCGATGCAACGCAAGTTGTTGGGCGACCTGGACCCGGCCGTGGCCACGAGCCTGCACAACCTGGCGTTGACGCTGTCGTACCAAGGCGACTACGCGGGGGCCGAGCCGCTGTGCCGCGAGTCCCTTTCGATCTTCCGCAAACTGCTGGGCGATGAGCACGTGGCGGTGGCGACCAGCCTGAACCTCCTGGCCAAGATGCTGAGTGCCCAGGGCAACCATACCGAGGCCGAGCGGCTCTACCGTGACTCGCTGGCCTTGTTTCGCAAGCTGCTAACGGATGAGCACCCGACAGTGGCCATTGCCATCAACAACCTCGCGTTGTGTCTTCAGACGCAGGGTGACTTGGCTGGTGCCGAGCCGCTCTTCCGCGAGGCGCTGGCAACACAGCGTAAGCTCCTGGGCGACAAGCATCCTGACGTGGCCGCCACCTTGAGCAACCTGGGGCTGTGTCTTCACGGCCGGGGCGACCTGGCTGACGCCGAGCCGCTCTTCCGCGAGGCACTGGCCATACGGCGTATGCTGCTGGGTGAGAAGCATCCCTTGGTCGCCATCGCGATGCACAACCTGGCGGTCGTGCTTCAGGGAGAAGGCCAATTGGTCGAAGCCGAGTCGTTACTCCGCCAGGCGCTGGCGACTCATACCGAGCTGCAGGGCGAGGCGGACCTGGAAACGCTCAGCACGATGGACCGGCTGGCGACCGTGCTCCAAGACCAGGGAGAACTCGCCGAGGCGGAGGCATTCTACAGGACTCTCACGGAGACGGCGCAGCGGCACTTGCCTCCGGAAGGTTGGCATGTATCTGTTTACCGCAGCAACTATGGCAGGTGCCTGGCCCAGATGCAACGATACGAGGATGCCGAAGCCCACCTCATGGCAGGTTACGCCGGCCTCAAGGAGGCACTCGGTGAACAGCGCCCCGATACACTGAGAGCGCTGAGCAGCCTGATAGAGTTGTACGATGCCTGGGGTAAGGCCGATCAGGCCGCCGAGTGGCGGGCGAAGTTGCCGGAGGTTCCAGAGAGCCAGCGTACGGGGCAAGGCACAGTGGGTCAGGCCGCCGCCGATGAAGCCGCCGCGGATGAAAGTGGCGGTGAGCCGGCCGGTGAGACGCCAGCCCGCGGGACAGCAGTGCCGGTCACCTCCCGACCCGTGCAGAATGGATGATGCGTCTGAAGAGGGCCTGGCAATGCGGAGGAGGGCGGGCAGGCAACTCGCGTCATGCGAGCCGGTGCTCACGTCCCAGGGTCCGTGACAGGTTAGGCGGGTGGCACTGGCAGCTTGCCTGCCAGTGTCTGGACTTTGGCACTTAACTAGTTACTGCGTGCCCTGGCCTACGCCGCCTGGCGCCCGAGAAT
>JAFGQA010000340.1 GCA_016935885.1 Phycisphaerae bacterium
AGAGGTGCTTGCCGTCGCGATCCCAGGAGGGTGACATGGCATCCGCCATCGGATCCGTCACGGCGCGAGCATCGCCGTCATCGGCGGACCAGACGACGATCCGGCGCAGGTTGTTGGGAAATGTCTTGGCATAGGCCAGCCACCTGGAATCGGATGACCAGGTAAGGCCGGTGTCCCCGCGTTCGATGTTGGCGCCGCCGGTATCGGCCGTGATGATATTGCCGGACTCGACGTTCAACACGCGAATCCGTACGTCGTCGTCGACAAAAGCGGTCGACTTGCCGTCCGGAGACCAGGTAGGTTCCCACGCCATCTTCGACTCGCCAATCGCCATACGGCGCGGGTCGGAAAGACCATTCTGATCGGCAATCAGCAGTTCATAGCCGTCTCCGGAATCGGAGAACCAGGCGATCTCATCTCCTTGCGGCGACCAGACCGGGGCGCGGTCAGCGGCCCCGGAGCTGCGCGTCAGGTTGCGTGGCGACCCCTTTTCGGCCGGAACGGTAAAGATCTCACCGCGCGCTTCGAACACGGCGCGCTTGCCCGTTGGTGATAACGCCGCAGACTGTATCCGGCCGCTCACTTCTTCCCAGCGCGGCTCGGCCCAGGGAAAGTCTCCGCGCACGGTGATCTTGAGACGCCGTATCTCTCCGTTGGCGAGGTCCAGCGTGTGAATATAGCCATCCCTTTCGAAGATCAGCGTATTGTCGTGCCCGCTCAGCCACTTGACATCAACGTCGGTGAAGTCCGTCACCTGCGTAAGCTGGCCCGATTCGACGTCATACGACCAGATGTTCATGATCCAGTCTCTGTCCGAGAGGAAGTAGATGGTCTGGCCGATCCAGAGGGGGTGGATGTCAGTGGTCCTCTCGTTGGGCAGGCGAATCTCTTCGAGGCTGTGGAGGTCGAGAATCGTCAGAGGAGTGTTCTGTCCGCCGCGATAATGTCGCCACTCCGAATCCCAGCGCGAGACGCGATCCACCACGAGTCGCGCTCCGCTGGGCGAGAACGAACCGTCGTGACCCCACGGCGCGGCAAGCAACTCGGAGGGCCCTCCTTCCACCGATACCGTCCACAGTCGGTCGAAGCCCACCGGAGCCGTCTGTCGCGAGGAGGCATACAGAATCCGCTTACCGTCCGGCGTCCAACCTTTTGCCGACGCATCTGCCGGGTACCACGTCAGGCGCGTCGGGGTCCCGCCGACCACGGGCAACACGTAGACGGCTTCATTGTCAGATCGATTCGAAGTGAAGGCGATCCACGCTCCGTCCGGCGAGAAATGGGGATCGCTTTCCACCGCCGGCGTGCTGGTCAGACGACGGGCCTCGCCACCGGCGCGATCGACGATCCACAGGTCGCCGCCATGGGCGAAGGCGACGTGCTTGTCGCTCAGCGTAGGCTGCCGCAACAGTCTCGTGCTCTGAGCATGGAGCGCCCCTCTCGGCATGGTCAAGAGCAGCAGAACCAGCGGAACGATCTTCTTGCACGGAAAGGATAGTCGCAGCACGGGCGTTGCTCGATTGAACCGGACTTTGCCATCTGACTTCATCTTCGACGCTCCTTCGTGTGAGTATATGTGCCACCGCAACAAAACGCTCGCTACCAGAATATCGCACGCCCCGCCGCCCGGCAAGGCGCAAAAGGTCCTCACGAGGGCAATGGAAGCGGAATGAGCCGCCCGACCATCTCGATGCCCCGGCCCAACGAATCCCAGGCGGTTCTACGGCCCAGGTTGCGTCGTCCGGATGATGTCAATCTTGGACGGCTTGCCAGTCATTTGCAGTTGGGCTTGCCAGGGGTAGTCCCGGTTGTCGGTCTTGGTCAGGGCGACTCTTTGCCCGTCCTGGAGGACATCGTAGGTGACGCTGGGATGGAAGCCGAGCCGCAAGGTCGTGACGTGTTCGTCTTCGGTCCGATTCTCCAGCGTGAAGCGAACCGCGTTGAGTCGCTGGTCCAATAAGATCGGTCGCTCCGGCATGAAGCCGTCCTGGTCCAGCTCGATCTTGAAGCGTGTCGCGTTCGGCCAAGGGGTGCGTACCTCCGGCAGGACCACGGCGAAACGTTGGCGCAGGCCGTCACGCGGCACGGCCGACAGGGTGTCCGCCTCCTGCCGGAGCGTGCCGCCGTAGGCGAACCAATCGAACACCGGGTCTCGCGTGACAACGGTAGCAGCCATGCGCAGGGCGCCGCCAAAACCGAGATCGATCTCACCGTCATAGTGCCACGGGCCGCGCGGCACCTGGACACCGCCGGGATAGCTCGATCCCATCCAGGCATTGCCGACCTTCGCCGACATGAACTGCCAACCGGCCGCCCCGTCATTGGCCTTGCCGGGAAACCAGAAGCCGTAGTCGGTATCCGCACGGCCCGTGTTCATCAGACACCAGGAGCTCAGGTACGACGCGTAGCCCAGTTGGAGCCAATCGAAGGGATCGTCGGCAAAGTTGATGGCGTAGTCCAGAATCCCCGAGCCGCCCATGGCAGCCATGTAGCTGACCCCCTGATCGGCGCCCAGCCGGTAGTAAGCGGGGTTCAGCCAGCCGCGCACGCAGAGCCCTGCCGCCAGTTGCCGATCCATGAAGAGGCGCGAATCCTCCCGCCGCACCTGCGGGTGCGAATACCATTTCTCGTTCTTGACGTCCCACCACAAGTGCCGGTCCGCTTCCATGTCGTGCGTGGCGCCGTACTTGGCAAAAGCGTATGTCGATTCGAACGCCGTCCGGTCGAACGCGTATTCCGAGCGGAACGGATACTCGTCGTCGTACACGAAATACTTGACCTTCTTTTCCCACTCCGCCCGCAGCCAATCCGCCTGGTGATCGAAGCCCTCCGCTTCCAGCGCCTCGATCAGGTCGAGCACGACCAGCTCGTTGTAAAGACCCCACTTGTACGTCTCGTAGTACGACGGGTAAATCTCGTATGGATACCGGTAGAAGGCCCTCGCGGTTTGAAACGCGCGCTCGAGGTAACCGGCCGCGTCGAGATACGTGGACATCGACGGGTACTTCTTGGCGATCTCGTACATGTGGAAGTAGAGCATCACCACGTGGGGATAGTCGTACGAGCGCCAGACGTGCTCCTTGTTGAGATCGCGCAGCGCGGTGGCGTTGCTGGCCAACGACTCGGCGTATGCCCGGCGGCGCTGCGGATCGCGGTTGATATGCCAATGGGGTGTGCCGTAAACGCCGTACGGGTAAGGCTCCTCCTCATCCGTGCGCTGCAGTTTGCCCCAGACGAAGTGCTCCAGGTAATACTCCAGCCCCTCGATCTCCTCCTTGTTCGGGAAGCTGACGTTCTTGCTGGCCACGAACGGCGCCTTGCAGAGGCCGGGGTCGTCGCAGGTCAGGACATAAACCATGCGATCGAGAAAGATGTCGGGATCATCGACCGTGCGCACGACTTCGTTCTTCATGTCGTAAGGACCGAAGACGCCGTCCCACCAGTGATTGGAATCGCGGATTTGCTGGCGGCGCACGAGGAACGACGCCCGCTTCTTTATCAGCGTTTCCAGCGGTTCGGTGACGAAGTACTCCAGGTACGTCTCTCTGCCGCCGTCGTGCTGAATGGTCAGCTTGTTCTCACCCAGTCGCTTGAAGGTCGCTTCGTACACGTACGTGTCGGGCTGCTTTTCGCCCAGGAACTCGATGCGGGTCGAATCGGGAAACTCCGCCTTGATCGCGTCAATCGACGCTCGCGTGCAGAGCGCGAAACGCGCGCTCAGGTCCTCCGGGATGGTCATGCCGGGAACCGCCCGCACATCGAACAGCCCCTCGCGATACAAGACGTCGCGCAGCCCGTCATAGGACGATGCGAACTGGAAGCGAAAGCCGTAGCGCGTTTTGCTGTCGCCGGCCCCTGCCGGGCCCAGCATCACAAAGGTGTGCTCCTGTCGCCAGGTTCCGCGCGTCTCATCACCGCCGCTGAGTCCGGAGTGAACGTACAGAGCGCCGCCTCCGCGCCCACCGCTGAAATACTCCAGGTGAGTGCCCGGCTTGACGGTAACGATCAGAAACGGCGGCGCGCCAGAGGCCCGCACGTAGTAGACGAAGGAGCCGCTCCCGGAGACGAACTGGTGGCCCATGAATCCCCGTTCGAAAATCTGCTGCGGCGTGCGCCCGCTCGGGCCCACGACCGGGATGGTAATGGCCAGATCGCCGATCGTGACCGGCTTGTCGGTGGTCGTCTCCAGCTCGATATCCCAGTCCAAACCCCTGTCGTTGGTGCTGAAGCTCTGCACGACACACAAGGGGCTGGCCGGGTCGGACAAGACGTACCGCACGAGACCGTCCTGCGCGGAAGCTTCCATCTGCGACCGCCGGAGGTCCACATCCTGCCACTGACCCTGCTCGACCCGATAGCGCAGCAGCAGGCCCAGCGGCCGCTGCGGCGAAGTGACCTGCGCCCCGTACGGGTCCTGCGGACTGCCGATCCCGGCAACCCCGCGTTCGTCATAGGTCACGCGGATGCGATCGCCGCTCAAGACCTCCGCGCCGGTCGAGCCGTTGAGGCAAACCGATGCGGATAGAACGGACAGTAGAACGATGCGCTTCATCTGATTCCTCGTAACCGTTCACAGTTTTTTTGAAGAAGATTGAGAGAATCTCACAAAAAAGACTTGCGCGATCCATAACAGGCGGTTAGACCATG
>JAFGQA010000341.1 GCA_016935885.1 Phycisphaerae bacterium
AGATTCTCGACCTTGACTCATCGCCGCGAGTGATCGTTCAGACCACGCCTACCGAGCGTTCTCGTGTCGCACGCGATGCATCCATCGACGTACACGGCTGGGCCGAGCCCGGCACGCGCATCAGCGTCAATGGCACGGACCTGCCTGTTGCCGAGGATGGCCTGTTCATGGAGAACGTCCGCCTATCCTCCCGTCAGACGATTGTCGTCGAAGCTCGTAACGAGAAAGCGAGCAAGCGGATTACGCGCCAGTTTGACGCTCTTCATGACCCTGTCTCGATCTCGCAAAACCGACCGGTGGATTCGGCTATCGTCGCTCTTTGGGCCGAGGCATGCCGTCGTTGACAGCGACCCTCTGTACGATATGATGAGCCTCAGCCTGTCTCCGCTTGACGGACAGCCGGAGCCGGGTGTCTGCTCACGACAAGACTGATTTGGAAAGGATGCGATACATGGAGCGGATGAATCGACGGGAATTCATCGGGACAGCGGTGGCGGGGACTCTGGTCGCGGACAGCGTTCTGCATCCGGCGTTCGCCGGCAGCGAGGACAAGTCGAAGCTCAAGCTCGGCCTGATCGGGTGCGGCTGGTATGGCATGGTCGATGTCCGCGCTGCGTTCAAGGCCGGCGGTGTGGAAGTCCTCGCGCTGTGCGACGTGGATGAGCAGCATCTGGCGGACAGCGCGGCGGACGTCGAGAAGCTCCAAGGCTCGCGCCCCAAGACCTTCAAGCACTACGCGGATCTTCTCCAGACGCCCGGCCTGGAGGCGGTCATCCTCGCGACCCCGCCGCAGTGGCACGCGCTGCCCTTCATCGCCGCCGTGGCGAAGAATCTCCATGTCTACTGTGAGAAACCGCTGGCATACGATATCCGCGAGGGGCGTGCGATGATCGACGCGACCGCCGGCAGGGATATCGTCGTCCAGATCGGCTTCCAGCGACGCCAGAGCCCGGCCATCCAGCAAGCCCGCGATTACATCCGCGAGGGCAACCTTGGCAAGATCGTTCAGGCAAACGTGCAGATTCACTATACGGCGGCCATGCGCGACACAACTCCCCAGGATCCGCCGGCGTCACTGAATTGGGACCTGTGGTGCGGGCCGGTGCCGAAGCTGCCCTACTCGCCCCAGGTCGGCCACTTCGCCTGGCGGCTCGAGAAGACCACCGGACAAGGTCATCTCGTGGACTGGGGCATTCACCTGATCGACGCCACACGATGGGTTCTGGGCGAAACCATGCCGCGCACAGTGCAGGCGTCCGGCGGCATCTACTACTTCAAGGACAAGATCACCACACCGGATATCCTGACGGTGCAGTTTGACTTTGCCACTTGTCCGGTCTTCTGGACGCATCGGATCTGGGGGGCGCGGGAGTACGCGCCGGAAGTGGCCAACGGCATCTTCTTCTATGGCGAGAACGGCACCCTCTTCGTGACGGACGACCGCTGGGTCGTCATCCCCAAGGAAAAGGGCAAGGAGCGAATCGAGCACAAGGCCGGTGGGGACCTGGCGGTGGCCCACATGACGGAGTTCCTCAACGCCGTCCGTACACACAAGGCGCCCGGCTGCACGATCGAGGAAGGCTATCGCTCGACGGTGACAGTCAAACTTGCCATGATCGCTTACGACGTCGGCGCCAGGATCGCGTGGGACGAGAAGACCGAGCAGATCACCAACAGTCCGACCGCCGCCGCTTTGCTCAAGCGGCCGTACCGCGAGCCGTGGAAACATCCGTATGCCGGTTGAGTTTGATTGAAGGCAGGGAGAATACGATGGGTCGTAGATGGATCACCCGAACCGCATTGTTCGCCGCCACCACAGGTCTGGTGGCATCGATGACGGGCTGCAAGGCTGCTCCGCAGACAAATGCAGGCAGAACTGGCAAGATCGCGAGACTGGAACACATTGGGCTCAATGTCGCAGACCCGATCAAAATGGCTCAGTGGTACGTGGACAACCTGGGCATGAAGGTCGTGCGGGAAGGTCCGGCGCCGGTTAACGCCCGCTTCCTCGCCGACAGCGGCGGCAACATGATGCTCGAGCTCTATCACAACCCGCCGGAGGCGGTGCCAGACTATGCCTCGATGGACCCCCTGTTGTTGCACGTGGCGTTCATGGTCGAGGATGTCGACGCCACGCGCGAAAGGCTCATCGCCGCCGGGGCGACGCCGATGGGCGAGGCAACGACCACTTCAGCCGGCGACAGGCTCGCCATGCTCCGGGACCCCTGGGGCCTAGCCATCCAGTTCTGCCGCCGAGCCAAGCCCATGCTGCCTCTTGCCCGCAAGTAGCCGGCGTCCACAACCAGACTCGGGAGGGCTATGAAGATCGAACACTTGAACCTGCTTCTGGCGCTGATGATTCTGGCCGTCGGCGCCGCGGCTTCGCGTGGGCAGACGGGTGACATCCGCGATCTGATTCAGCACGCCGGCAATGCAGACAGCGATGACGAGCGACTGCGCCTTCTGCGGCAGATGCGGCAGCGTGACGACCTGGAGGCGCCGCTGCGAGAGGACCTCGACAAGCTCATTCGGGAGATCGAGCGGTGGATCAACGAGAAATCCCTCTCGTACTTCGGCGGGCAGGTGTCACGAACACGTGACTATGGCTTCGGCGTCTCCGAGGACTCTCCGCTCTATCCACTGACGTACATCTATCGCGGCCGTATGGTGACGTGGTACGCCCTTGAGTCCGGGACCGTGTGGAAGACGCCGGGACTGAAGAGGGCCTTCCTGGATGCCGCGCGCGGATTCTCCGAGAAAGCAGCGGTGGCGTTCCCATGCAATCGGATCGTCCGCATGTATCTCGGTACGCCGATTGACGCCGACAGGCAGTACGCCGGTGCGCCGGGGGCGCCGGCGTGGGCGGTGTATCAGCGGGAGGGCCTGGAACGGCTGACCGACATCCTCGAGTGGTGGATCGACCACCGAATGCAGGAGGATGGCCAGTACGGCGGAGGCTGGGGCGACGACTGCGAGATGTGGCGGTGGTGGACACCCATCCTAATCGGCTTCGAAGACCCCAGGATCAACCAGGCACAGGCGAAGTTCTCACAGGCGATTCTCGCCCAGGCCCATATGAAGCTCGGGTACACGACTCGCATGTCGGACGTCGAGCACACGGCCGAGGACTCCGCTGACGCCATTACGCCGATGATGCACATCGATCCCGACAATCCGGACTGGAGCAGGCGAGCGCTGCGCCTGGCCGAGCTGATGGAAACGCTCTGGACGGGACGCAACAAGCGAGGCTTCCTGCAGTTCAAGAGCACCTACTTCACCGCGGAGAGACTGGACCTGGCGCCGGCTCG
>JAFGQA010000342.1 GCA_016935885.1 Phycisphaerae bacterium
GACGGCGCCGAGGAGATCGCCTTCGTTGTCCGTGACCTGTGCTCGGCCTACCAATGGTATGCGACGTTCGGTGAATACGCCGACGAAGAGAAGTTCATCCACGCCCCGGACGGATCGCGGCTCTGCAAGCTCAACCTCCGCACTCGGAAACTCACGGTGCTACTTGACGACCCGAGGGGCGGGTTCCGCGATCCGCGCGTGCACTACGACGGCGACAAGATCCTCTTTGCCTATCGAAATGGCGGCGCGCATCACTACCATCTCTGCGAGATCAACGTCGATGGCAGCGGCCTGCGGCAACTGACCTTCGGTGATTACGACGACGTCGATCCGGCCTACCTGCCCGACGGCGGCATCATCTTCGCGTCGAGCCGGTGCAACCGCTTCATCCCCTGCAATCGCGTGCCGACGGGGCTCCTTTACCGGATGGATGCGGACGGCGGCAACATCCTGTGTCTCTCCGCCAATACGATCTCGGAAGATCGCCCCGCGGTGCTGCCGGACGGGCGAATCGTCTACACGCGGTGGGATTACACGGATCGTGACCCGGAGAAGTTCCGCGACCTGTGGGTTATGAATCCCGACGGCACCGGTCAGATGGTGCTCTTCGGCGGGGTGGGGCGGCCGTACCCGGACTTCTGGGCCAAGTGCGATGCGCTGCCGATCCCCGGCGCCGACGGCAAGGTCGTGTCGGTCTTCTCGCCGGCGTTCGGCCATCGCGAGAACGCCGGCAACGTGATGATTGTCGACACCAAGACCGGACCGGGCGATTGGTCCGCGGCCAGACAGATCAGCCCGCATTTGTCGAAGCTGGAGTGGACGATCGGCTCTGGACGAGGGCGCGAGGGATTCCGGGATCCGTATCCGCTGTCCGAGGACTGTTTCCTCGTGGCCAGGGACAAGAGCCTTCTGATCCTCGACGGCGGCGGGAAGACCGAGGAGTTCTATCAAGCGGACAAAATGGTCCACGACCCCCGCGTGATCCGCCCCCGGCCGCGCGAACCGGTGATTACGGCTCGCACCGATCTGCGAAAGACCACCGGGCGCCTCGTTTTGACCGACGTCTACCGCGGGCGCAACATGGCCGGGGTCGAGCGTGGAACGATCACGAAGCTCCTGCTGCTCGAAGAGCTGCCCAAGCCGGGCAGCAAGCACGGGCTCGCCGGCTTCCACGGGGGATACCTCTCGCTCCGCCGGGTCCTGGGGACGGTGCCCGTCGAGCCGGACGGATCGGCCTCGTTCGAGGTCCCGGCCCTGCGGGCCGTCTATTTCGTGGCGCTCGACGAAAAGGGCCTTGCGGTCAAGCGGATGCAGAACTTCACGATGGTGATGCCCGGCGAAGCGCAGGGATGCGTGGGTTGCCATGAGCACCGCACAGGGGCCCCCAGTAGCCGATTGAACAGCGGCGACCTAATGGCGATGAAGCGCCCGCCAAGCCGGATCGAGCCCTTTGTGGGCATCCCCGACGTGTTCGACTATCCACGCGATATCCAGCCGATATGGGATCGGCATTGCGTCACGTGTCACGACTCCGACAAGCCCTCAGGCCACGTCGTGCTCACGGGGGATAACAACGAGTGGTTCACGCAGAGCTTCTCGGCCTTGCTGGCATACGATCAGGTCAGCCAGTGTTCCAGTTGGGGCGAAGACGGCGACCATCCCCCGTACGGCTTCGGCACGGGCGCCAGCCCGCTCATGCACAAGATCGACGGCAGCCACCACGACGTGAAGCTGACGGACAAGCAGCGCGACACGGTGCGGCTGTGGGTCGAATCGGGCGCCTCCTTCACCGGGACATATGGCCTGTTCAACCACGCCGAGAACGCGGTCGCAACCCCGCTCATTGTTTCGAAACCCGTGTTGGGCAAACCCGTCGGTCCGATCGTCGAGAGACGTTGCCTGACGTGTCACGGGTCCGTCGCCAACCTGGGCCGACGCGGCAGACAGCAAAGGGACGACAAGTGGACCAACGGCAAGCCGCCGGAATGGCTCAACTACCCCCTCTACTGCTGGAATCTGTATAACCTGTCCCATCCGGAGAGGTCGATGATTCTCCTGGCTTCGCTGTCCAAGGATGCGGGCGGCTACGAATGGTGCAAGGCCAAGGACGGCCAGCCCGCCGCGGCCTTCCGCGACACCGACGATCCCGACTACGAGGCAATCCTTCAGGCCATCCACGCCGCCAAGGTGCGTCAGCAGAAGTACGGACGACCCGACCTGCCGGGCTTTCGTCCCGGCGACTACTACATCCGCTGGATGAAGCGTTTCGGCGTCCTGCCCGAGGATTTCGACCCGGCCAAAGACCCCATCGACCCCTACGAGACCGACCGCGCCTACTGGCGTTCGCAGTGGTATCAACCGGTGGAGGGGGAAACCGCGTCATAGCAGGAACCGTGCTCAGGCCGTACGCGCTTTCAGCGCGGCCAGGCAGCCGCCGGCAACCAACGCCACTGCGATTACAGAAGTCCCGACCCCGAACGCACCCGCGAAACCCAACGGGGAAAGCCCGTCCCCCGCTTCCGCGCACAGGGCGCTGAGCCCGGCCCACAATCCAATGTAGACGGGCGTCGCGAGGACTCCCAACACGATCGCCACGGCGGGACGGCTATAGCGTGCCGACACGAACCACGCGACAGAGAAGCCCGCTACTGTGCCGTTGGTCAGCGCCAAACCCATCGAGACGAACGGCGCGTCGCTCAATCCCTGCCACGTCAGTGTACCGTCGAACCTCACCTCACCAGACATCAGGTTGTTGGCGATTATCAGGACGGCCAGGTTTACGCCCGCCAACACGAGCGCCGGTACCAACGACACGGCCAGTTTGCTATGTAACCTCTTGGGCGCCGGCGCGGGGAGACGGGACACGAACTGGACGGCTCCCGACCCCGCGTCCGCCGCCATGACCTGCCCGCTCCAGAACGTGAAGATCACCGCCCCCAACGCTATCGCGATAAGGCTCGCCCCGCGTAGATGGCCCAACATCTCCTGCGAACCGCCTGGAAGGGCCAGCGCTACGACGTACGGCAGACACACCGCCGCCACACCTATCAGCAGCGCGCCCTTCATTACCCGGTAGTCCTTCCACAACAAGGCGCGAAACGGCCCAACCCGCTTGGTCCCGATCAGCGCGGGCGACGACGATCGAGCCGCGGCGCCTCGCAACGACGCCAACACACCCGCCCTGACCGCGCCCGGTGTGCCGCCGTGCCGGAGATAGACCGCCGTGCCCGCCGCAACGCCAGACGCGCCCGCCACGACCATGAAGACCACCGCAATCCAATGAAAGAACATCGGATTGTCGATACCGAGATACGAGTTCGCCAGCAACTGACACGCACACACCGGGGCCAAGAGCATCAGCCCTGCGAAGGCCGCGCCCATCGTCGTGTTCATGAACAACGACAGAAGCCATGCCGCCCCAAAGGCCAACACGCCCGAAGCGACGTACCCGAGCATCGCCTGGAGCGACAACAGGAGAACGCCCCATTCGTAGCCCATCGCGCGGACGCCACCGGCCAATACCGCCAGGCTGATCAGCCAAAGTGCGGCCACACTACCCACTGCGATGGCTATCTTGCTCTTGACCACGTCGCGCCTCTTCGCAGGCAGACGCGTCAAGAACCGAAGTGAAGCGTCCTCACGTTCCTTGCCGAAGGCGTAGGCCCCGAAAAGCGCACTCACTAGCAGAGAGCTGAACCGCGTCAACGACGCCCCGCCAGCGATCACCTTGCTCCATCGGAACGCCCCCCATCCTTCCGAATAGACCAAGAGGAACGCCAACGCATACGACGCGAACAACAGCGCGACGCCCGCCAAGAAGACGTCGAGGAAGATCCGAGAGTCCTTCCACAGAAGGGCCTTCTTCACCGCTGCCGTGCCCCCTTGATGAAGTCCTTGAAGATGTCCTCGATGCACATGTCTGAGACTTCGCAACGCTGAACGTCGTTCTCGCCTCTGACACTCTCCACCGTCGCCGACGAGAAGCCGTGCACCGTCAGAGACCACCGGCCGTCCTTCTTCTCCTCCCAGATCGTGCCTTTGGGCGCGACAACGGCGCGATGACCCTCATTAAGAGAGACGTCAAGCCGTTTGGTGCTCTTTAGCAGTTCGTCCCGCCCAACACAAACCAGCAACCTACCCTTGTTGATAATCGCGATCGTGTCCGCAACACGTTCTATGTCAGACATGATATGACTCGACAACAGGACGGTGCGCGGGCGCTGCCGTAGCATGTGGTTGATACCGTCCAGGAACTCCTCGCGGATCAGCGGGTCCAGGCCGGTAGTCGGTTCATCCAATAGAAGCAGATCCGGATCATGCGACAACGCCAGGATCAAGGCGAGCTTCGTCACCATGCCGTGCGATAGCTCCTTGATCTTCTTGCCGGGGTCCAACCCGTAGTGTCTCAGCAACTCCTCGCACAAGTCGTGATCCCAGGTTTCATAGAACGACCGGGTAAACCAGATCACCTCGCCGACGGTCATCCACGGGTACATGTGATGTCGTTCTGGAACATAACCGACACGCGACCGGATCTGGTCGCCTTCTTTCGTGATGCTGTGACCCAACACCACGGCGTCGCCCGCCGTAGGCGGCACCAGCCCCATCAGCATCTTGATCGTCGTGCTCTTGCCCGCGCCATTGGGACCTAGTAGCCCGAACGAACTGCCTCTCGGCACGGTCAGATCCAGACCGTGCACTCCGTTATCATTGCCGTATTCTTTGACCAGACCGTGGATCGCTATTGCGTCAGCATGGCTCACGTAACATCCTTCCGATTCCCCATTCCGCGAAGACCGTGCCCCCTAGCAAGAGCGGATTATCCGTACGCCGAGATCGCAACGCAAGCATCTGCGCCAGGCCATGCCGATCAACTCGCCATGTCCTGCTTCAGCGATTCAACGTGCATCGCGCCGCACGCGATAGACGTGTCCCTTCACGGCTGGGTAGGTCACGCACTCACCTCGCGCGTTGTCGGTCTCGTGTGGCACGCGCTCCTGTGTAGCGGCGTGGTAGATCACCACGGTGTGTCCGGGCCAGGGGTTCATCAGCCGGCATGGGACCGCACGTCGGGCACGGACCTGGACATACGTAGTCCGCCCGCGAACGCATTCGGCGGAGACCTCGAAGCCGCCTCGTGCCTGCATGTCCCGGAAGGCGATGGTGGCATCAGGCGGAACGGCGGGGAAGAGGTAGATCCGTCCGCTGCGGGAGTTGATCAGTTGTTCCGTCCCCGTCCCCTTGGGCTCGCCCAGCAGGGGGGCGACCTGCCCGACGGCCCATCCCTTCACGAGGCGGGCCGTCCGCAGCATCATCTCCCTTTGCTGCGGCGGGGAATCGAGGTTGATCTCGTCCGCAAGTAGCGTTGGGGTGAAGCCGGCGAACCAGTTGTAGTCGACGCCGGTCGGGTCTACGCCGAGGACGTCGGTGAAGATCGGACCGTCAGGCGTCTCGTGCGTCGGATACGGCGCCATCTTGCTCGCCACCTCTCGCCATCGGCCGCGGAGTTCCGCGTCGCGCTGCAGGATCTCCGACGCGTCGGCCGTTGCGTTGAGAAGCCACTTGAACATGCACAGGGCAGACGTCGAATCGCGGTTGCGCTCGAAGTTCTTCGTCCATCCCCAGTGTTCGGCCGACACGGTCGGGATGACATGGTAGTAGCCGTCCTGGCCCAACGTGGCGTAGTGAGAGTAGAAGATGGCCGTCTCTCGCATCGCGGGGTAGGCCACGCCGGCGAGGAACTGCTCGTCGCCGCCATAGTCGAAGCGATCCCACAGCAGTTTGAGGACCTGCGCGGGAATCTCCATACAGAATTCCCAACTCGAGATCGTGTGGGCATACTCGTCGGGCTTGATGGGCGGCAGGTAGCCATGCTGGATGAGCCCGCCAGGCATGCCGAAGACCTCGCGCGCGTTCTTCTTGGAGGCCGGGAGCCACATCGGAACCAGCTTGTAGTAGTAGCCAAGCCGATCGCTTCGGTTCTGGACGTGCATGGCCGTGTAGTACAGCTCGTTGTAGCACGGCAGGCCGTGCCACGGGGACCAGTCCTGTTCCATATAGGCGTAGCACCGGGTGGCTTCGTACCGGGTCGGATCGGGCTGGCAGTACTGGGAATGCGCATCCACCCAAGACCGAAACACCTCGGGGATGCAGCCGCGAGCGAACTCCGGATCGCCCTTGAAGACGCGTCCCTTCTCCCGCTCGCTGTAGAGCTGCTTGTACCATCCGGTATTCTCGGCCAGGAGCGCTGCGAACCCCTCCCGCGCCGCCTCGGCAAGGCGCCTCTTTGCCTCGTCCAGAGGATTCGGGGCCTCCGCGCTGGTGACGATTGACGTCAGCAGGGTAAACGTCAAGCGCCCGTCGGACGGGCACGGCGTCGAGGCCGTCGCCGCTGAGCCGGAGGCCTGGCGAATCGCCTCGTAGGTCGGCAGCAGGGCCCGCCAGTTACCCTTCTCGTCAATGCACTTCTGCTGTGCGGCGTTCGGGTACGGTAGGGTCCCCAGCCCTCGCTTGCCATCGACGGTTTCGACGGTCACCTCCGGCCCCACGATGCAACCGACCATTGCATACTCGAACCCCTCGGGAAACGTCTTTTCGGCGGGGAGCCGCTGCCGGATCCAGAAGAATCGGCCGTCGCTTCCGCTGGTCGGGGGTTCCATCGGGCCGTTGCCCTTGTCCTTCGAGTAGTCATAGCCCTTGAGGGGTCGAGGCTCCGGTCCGCCGTAGGCCGACAGCGATTTGCCCTGAACCTGCGTATCGCGGTGTCTGTAGAGGCGCACGGAGACGGGGCTTTGGAGCCCCGTGTAGTCGCATGCGACGGCGATCACGTTTCGTGTCATCATGGGTAGGTAGGTGAGTGTGGCGCGGGTGTTGCCGTTCTGGACGGCGACGCTGGTCGCGCCGCTGTCGCAGTGCGTAACGGCAGTAGGCTGGGCCGCGTCCGCAAGGTCGGAGCATCGCACGATGATCTGTCCAACGGGCTTGGCACAGGGGAAGTCGTATGCCTGCCAACTGTCGTAGTGCCTGGGCGGCTTGACGCCCTTTCGTGTCATCTCGCGGATCTGCTTCAGCGTGAGCACCGGCTCCTGAAACCGGCGCCGGTCCCACACGTCCGTCTTGTTCACGCTGAGCGTGAGCGCTGTGGGCGGGCCCCAGAGGGAGATCTTGAGTCTGCGCGTGCTCAGATCCGGCGCCGTGCCATCGAACCAAGTCCCCACGGGTTGCGGGTCGGCGGCAGGCACTTGACGCGAGATCGTGACCTCCCGTGACAGCGTCCACAACGGCGGCTCGCGATCCCAAAGCCGGTTGTCAGAAGGACGGGTACTCGCGGGCGAAGGTCCCTCGGAAGCGGCGGCGCTCGCCGGACGTGGGTGCTCGCGCCGGTTGCCGGGGGAGGCTTCGGCTGTCAGCGGCGTGATCGGGTAACCGAGCAACCATCCCAGACACCAGAGTACCATGGGCCAAGTCAGGACGTGGTCTGAATCGTGGCGTCTCATCGAGGTCTCTCCTTGGCCGCTATTGTACGAAGAGACGGTGTCAGGCGCCTCCTGTCATTCGTTCGGCCTTCCTGACCCCGTCCAGAGATCCCATCGACCCCTACGAGACGGACGGCGCATACTGGCGCTCGCAATGGTATCATCCGCCTGGGAGCGGCGCTGCTTCGTGATAGGCTTCCACCACCAGCTTCTGGGCGGTCGAGACTCTTGCAGCGAGGGAACGACGTCCCGGCGACGCAGGTTCGATCTATAACCGTTCCGTTCAGGGAATCTGTACATGGATCAAACGACTTCGCCTGAGCTAACCGAAAAGGTCTTGTTGTGTGACGCCGAGGGCAGGCTCAATCCCGAGGCCGTCGGGTGGTCACGCCGGCCGTTGCACGTCTGCAATCTCAAGGGACGCTGGCCGCGAAAGAAGCGGTGGGATTACTGGTGCATCACATCGGAGCGGTTCTTTTTCTCCGCAACGATCGCGTGTGTGGACTACCTGAGCCTGGGCTCGGTCTACCTGCTTGACGGCAATACAAGGCGGCTGGTCGAACAGACGGTCATCAGACCGCTCGTAGAGGCGCCCGAGATGCCGGACACCGTTTGCGGCGAGATCCGCCTCCAACTCAAGGGACTCGCCCTGGCGTTTTCGTCCGAGGAATCCGGAGTGCGGATCACCGCGACGGCCGAGGATTGTACCGGCAAAAGGCTCTCGGCCGACCTCGAGATCACGCGCCCGCCCGGGCACGAGACACTGAACGTCGTGGTGCCCTGGAACGCCAGGACGTTTCAGTTCACGTCGAAGCAACACGACCTTCCGACGCGCGGGACGATCATCTGGGGTGATGAGTCCTTCACCTGCGAGCCGGACACCGCCTTCGCCTGCCTGGACTTCGGCCGGGGCATCTGGCCCTACCGGACGACCTGGAACTGGGCGGCGTTCTCGGGCAGAGCCGGCCAGGACGTGGTCGGCGTCAACATGGGGGCCAAGTGGACCGACGGCACGGGCGCCAACGAGAACGGCATCGTCCTGAACGGCACGCTGTACAAGCTGTTCGAGGATGTTCGCTTCGACTACGACCGATCGGACTTCATGAAACCGTGGCACATGCGTACCGCGTCCAGCGATTCGGTCGACCTAACGTTCACGCCGTTCTTTGACAGAGCCTCGCGGACGAACTTGCTCGTGCTTCGATCCGAGGTGCATCAGATGTTCGGCCGCTACACGGGCCACCTCCGCGCGGGCGGCAGGACCGTCCGCGTGTCCGACGTGCCGGGCTGGGCCGAAGAGCACGTGGCCAGATGGTAGGGCGAGGATCTTGAATAATGGCGGACACTCACGAATGGCATGAGGCCGATCCGGTATGACCTATTGCGCCCCGCTCCGCTCGGTGAGCCGCCTAATCAAAGCGACTTCCTCCGGGTCAAATGGCGTCCCGTCCGGCCGGAAGATGTCGTGAAACCAGACTTTAGGCTCCGGGGAGCCCGCCTTGCTTCCCCAGGGGAAGATCGTGTTCATCTTGCCCGCGACCAGACCAAAGCTGATCGCCCCGATACGTTCGCGACGGAAGATCGGCAGGATCGCTTGGAACGTGCTACCGCGAGGTCGCGCCATATACTCGGTGCACAGCACCGGACGGCCGTAGGTCTGCGAAAGAGGGACCCACTTCGACGCAAGGGCCTTCGGCTTCTCGTAGCTGTGGAACGTGATCACGTCGGAGTTTTCAACGAGGAAACGAGTCATCTCCTCGGGAGTGCGCCATTCGAGGCACGACGTCAGCGGTTGGGAGGGATTGACCGCGCGAGCCCACTCGAACACCTTGCGCAACAAAGGCAGGCCCTTGCAGCCCTTCTTGGGGTTCCCCGGCTCGTTGTAGAGATCCCACAGTAGGATGCGGTCGTCGCCGCGGAAGTCGGTCATGACGTCCTTGACGTATTTCTCGAGACGGCCCCATCTCGCCGGATCGTTCACGCTGTCGACCCCGGGGCTTTGCACCCATCCCGAGTTGTGGACCCCAGGAACCGGATCGGGTTGCTTGCCCAGCCGGGGTTCGCCCTCCAGCCCGTAGCACCCGTTCGTGAAGAAAGTGAAGATCACGCGGATCTTGTGCTTCGCGCAGATGCCCAGGAACTCCACGACCCGCTTATTGAAGCCCGCGGGATCGGCCTCCCATACGAGATCGTGCGAGAAGACTCGCACGGCGTTGAAGCCGATGCCCTCGGCCCAGCCCAGCTCCCGCTCGATCGTCTTCGGGTCGAACGTTTCCGCCTGCCAGGTCTCGATCTGGTTAATCGCGGTGGACGGAACGTAGTTGCAGCCGACCGGCCAAGGCTGGGCGGCGTACCACTGGTTCGCCTTCTCCTTGGACCAACGTCCGCCGGGGCCATCCGCGGCAACCGCGATCCGGGCGGCCACGATCGTCAGGATCAGCACAAGACACGGGTGTCGCGACAACGGCTTCAACATCATTCAAGCTCCCTGGTGTAGAAGGTTACGGCGTCATGGTCCTTTCGCTAGTTCCCGATCTGCGTGCCCCTTTGGCCCGCGATGGTCTCGCCGGGGCACATCGAGCAACGCTACTCCTACGGCGGGAGACCGTCAACGCCTGATGGCCGGCCCGGACTCCGGCGGGAGCCGTGGACGCGCTGGTGCCGTACTCCCTCCCGGCGTTGAAAGGGCCCGGTCCGGTGCTATACTGCTCGCCTGCTGCTTGGGGGCGGTCCCCGGGCGTCCGTAAAGACACGGGATCTCGGGGAGCCGGCCCCTCGGCAGGTCGCCCGCTGCACACGGCTGACCGCCGTGCAGATAAGCCGCAGCGCGGCGAGAGTACCAGAGGATTACTTAGCAGACACTCAAAGGAGAAACACTCATGACGCGGACAACCATCGTATCGGTAGCCCTGCTTGCCGCCCTTGCCTTCTCTGCAATCCCCAGCGCGCTGGCCGATTTCGACAAGCCGGTCATCAAGGAATGGTCGGGCACGGAGAAGAACGAACAAGGCAAGCAGGTGAAGATGTACTACATGACCATAGACGGCGTCATGGTCCACGAGACCGATCCCGCCAAACAACCTCCGCCCAAGGTGATTACGCCGGGAACGTGCAGCACACAAGACAAGCCCGGCTCGGCGCCATCCGACGCCGTCGTGCTCTTCGACGGCAAGGACCTGAAGAGCTGGACGTCGACGGTCGAGGGCCAGCCGACCAAGTGGGTCGTCAAGGACGGAGCGATGATGCCCACCAAGGGATCCGGGTACATCAGGAGCAAGCAGGAGTTCGGCTCCTGCCAGTTGCATGTCGAGTTTGCCACTCCCGCCAAGGTCGAGGGCAGCGATCAAGGCCGCGGCAACAGCGGCGTGTTTCTCATGGGAGAGTACGAGGTGCAGATCCTCGATTCGTACGAGAACACCACCTACCCCGACGGCCAAGCCGGTGCGCTGTACGGCCGGAGCGTCCCGCTCGTCAACGCGTGCCGCAAGCCCGGCCAGTGGCAGAGCTACGACATCGTCTTCCACCGCCCCGTCTTTGACGGAGACAAGGTGATCAAGCGCGCGACGTTCACCGTATTCCATAACGGCGTGCTCATTCAGGACCACGTTGAGCTGACAGGCGGGACCGGTTGGAAGGGCCCCCATGCTGTGTCGTCGTACAGGCCGCACGGCGACAAGGGTCCGATCAAGCTTCAGGACCACGGCAACCCCGTCCTGTTCCGGAACGTCTGGGTGAGAGAGCTGAAGGACTAGAGCACCCATCAGGCCAACGGCGTACTCAGACCAGAGGCGGCGTCTAGGGTTCGCGAGCCATCGTCTTGCCCCTGGAGCGCTTCAAGTCCGGGTGCCTGCTCGCAGGGGGAGGGTTCCGTCGAGGTTGCCGCGCCGGCCATCACGGCACGGCAACAGGGGGCGTCGCCAGCATCAACGGAGCGCCGCGGCAACGGCGGCGCTCCGATGCGTCATATCTCTCCCGCGTCGATCTCCTCGATGGTCGGCAGCTTCTTGTCGGCGGCCGGGAGGTTCTTATACCAGTACTTGATCATCATCCAGAGGCACACGACGAAGATAACCAACGTGATGCCGAACGACCGCCAGTCGCGGACAATCGCCTGCATCGGCAGCAGGAACAGGCAGATCTGCCACAACAGAGCGAACGGCAGCGTCAGCAAGTCATAGAAGTGCTCCCGATCCATCACCTTGCGGGTGTTCGGATGCAGCTTCGCCTTGAGCGGACCCCAGATACCGAACGGTCGCGTCGTCTTGTAGAAGTGCTCGACGATCTTCGGGTCGGCCGGCTTGGTCAGATACGTTCCGACAATGGCGGCGACCAGGGCGATGCCCGTGCTTAGCATGAACTTGTAGTAGGGGTTCAGGTCGGGGCTGACGGCATGCTGGCCGATGGCCCAGATCAGACCGACGCACGTGCCGATGACCACGCCCCCCGGATTGAATCGCCACCAGTAGAGCCGCAGGAAGCCCGGTACGGCCAGCCCGGCGCCCAGGCCCATGATGATCCAATCCCAGATCTGGTTGATGCTCGCGGTGGAGTACGCCATCGCAAACCCGCCGAGCGTCAGGACGACCCCGAACGCCCAGCTCATCGCGATCATCTCGCGGTTGCTGGCCTTGGGACGAATGGTGCCCTGATAGATATCTTTCGTGAACCACGCGGTGGCCATGTTGACCGTCGGCGAAAACGTGGACATCGCCGCCGCCACGAGCGAGATGAGGACCAGCCCGCGCAGACCCATCGGGACCCGCATGAGAATGACGGCCGGCAGGATCCGCTCGGGGTTGACGATGCCCTCGTAGCCGACCAGGTCCAGCTTGCTCTCCCACTCCTCCTCGCCGAGCCTGTCTTTCAGGGCCGTGACCAGTTGCGGGTACGCGTCCTGGTTGCGAACGATGTGGGTCAGCGCGTCTTCCCATTGACTCTTGGGGATCGCCGCCGTCACCTTCGCCGGATCGTTGATCGCGTCCGCGTCGCCCGGATAGGCCTGCTGAACGTAGTGTTGCTTGACCAAGTGGCTGGCCTCTTCGAGCGCGCCCCTGCTCGGAAAGAGCTCGTGGACCAGGAAGATGCCCATGACGGCGAAACCCATCATCATCGGCCAGCGAAACGTCATGAGCCAGGTCCAGAAGAAGCTGAGCAGGCCGCACTCGCGCTCGCTGCGGGCCCCGAAGAACCTGGGGTCGCCGCCGGTGCCCAGGCCGGCGACGATGTTTCGAAGTACGTAGAACGCGGCGATGATGAATAGGGGGTTGAAATCCTTGTAGCCGTTGGGCATCTCGACGTGCCAGCTCGGCGTCGTCGAGGTCCAATTCGCGAGTCCGGTGACCTGCTGGCCGAGGGCGCCGAGGTCGCCGCCGTACTGACCGACCTGGACGGCGGCCATCACCGTGATCACCACGACAGCAACCAGGACGATCAGCGACTGGAACAGGTCGGTGTACACGACGCCGTAGAAGCCGGACATCAGCGTGTAGAAGATGGTCACGACGATCATCAAGAGGGCGCACGTGAATGGTGAGAACGGCAGGAACATCGAGAGGAACATCCCGGCCCCCTTGATGAGGTAGGCCAGCATCCCGAACGTGCTGATGATTCCCGCGACGGCCGTGATCAGTCTGGACGCCTGCGCTCCGGTCCCGCTGCCGAAACGATAGACGTACCACTCGGCGCTGGTCATGACCTGCGAACGGAAGTGCCACTTGCCCGTCCAAAGGGTCATGAACGCCAGGCACAGGACCGCGCCGCCGCGGAACTCGACGTAGAGGCCCCGCGGCCCCAGCATGTAGAGGAACGACACGATGACCATCGTGCCGGTCATGTCGAGGAAGTTGAGCATGCCGGACACGCCGAGTGCCCACCAGGGCAATTGCTTGCCGGCGAGGAAGTAGTGCTCGAGACTCCGCGAGGCCCGGCGCCGCAGGTAGACCCCGATGCCCACGACGATGAGCGCGTAGACGCCAATCACGGTCAGGTCAATGCCGTTGAGATGCTTCAGGCCGAACCCCAGCAGATTCACGGATCCCAAGCGACGCCTCCCACACCAATTCAGCAGTCAAGCCGGGCAGCAGACAAACAGAGTCTGCGAACAGTATGGGCGCGGCGCGGAAACGTCAAGATAACGCCACGCCCCCTGGCTACCATTGGCCCGACAGCCTTGGTCGAGGTGGTGGCACTGCGAACGGCTGGGGTATCTGGTCCCTCACGCGCCTTGACGAGCGGAGCGCGTTGGGGGCACAATTCGCCGGGCAGGGAACACCCGCTGGCAATACGGACGCCTGGACGGCCGCCCCCGAGGGGCTCCTTGCCAACATGGAGGCGCATCGCACGGATATCGCGCGCTGACGAGTTGGACTCGGAAGTGATCATGGCATTGTGGGACAAGAGCGGATCGTCATCCCAAACCCACCTGAGAAACCACCGGAGGACCAGGAGATGAGTAGAAAGGTTTCACGCAGGAAATTCTTGGGCACTGCCGCGGCCACGGTGGCCGCGCCGTACATCGTGCCATCGTCCGCCTTGGGGCTTGCCGGTGCGACACCGCCCTCCGAGCGCATCACCATGGCGGGAATCGGAATCCGCGGGCGAGGCCTGTACGATCTCCGCTGGGCCATGCGCAACAAAGACGTCCAGGTCGTGGCCGACTGCGACGTGCGAAAGGCGCAGTGCCTGATCGTCAAGAAGGTGGTCGACGAGCACTACGGCAACCAGGACTGCGCCGTGTACACGGACATGCGTGAGCTGCTGTCGACGCGGCCGGACATCGACACCGTCCTCATCGCGACCGGCGACCGATGGCACGCCCAGGCCTCGATCCGAGCCATGCGCGCCGGCAAGGACGTCTTCACCGAGAAGCCCTCGAGCATGACCGTCGCCGAGGGACGCGCCGTCGTCGACACCGCCAAGCGCTACAACCGCGTCTACCAGACGGGCACCCAGCGCGTCAGCGAACCGAACCACGTGTTCGCCATCGAGATGGCGCGGACGGGCCGCCTCGGCAAGGTCCACACGGCCTACGCCCATATCGCGCCGTGGGACGCGGCGAAGATGCGCTACGATTGGCTCCCGGAACAGCCCCAGCCCCCGCGGGAGGAGCTGGATTGGGACACCTGGTTGGGCCCGTGCCCGTGGCGGCCGTACAACGAGACCTACGTGAGGGGCGGTTGGCGAGGCTTCTACGATTTCCACACGAGTTGCATCGGTGAGTGGGGCGCGCACACCTTCGCCCAGGCCCTGGCCGGGCTCGAGGGCGATAGCATTCCCGTCAAGTACGGCTACGTCGACAACGAGAGCGGCGACGGCATGGTCTGCGAGATGAAGAACGGACAGAAGATGGTGTTGTCGCGAGGCGACAAGTACTGGCACGGCTCCTGCGGCGAGCGCTTCGACGGCGACCGTGGTTGGGCGGCTGCGGCGGACGGATACAAGCAGCCCGACGTGTCCTCGCCCGAGTTGCTGCGGGACTTCAAGGAAGTCGTGGGCGAATATGTGGCCCGTACGGGCCGCTCGCTGGACCACATGCGCAACTTCCTGGACTGCGTGAAGTCCAGGGAGGAAACCGTCGCGAACCCGACCGTCATGCACCAGTCCATGAGCACGGTGCACGCCGCCAACATCTGTATGTGGCTCGGGCGGGACCTCCGGTTCGATCCCGATACGGAGACCTTTGTGAAGGATGATGAGGCAAACCGGCTGCTCGCTCGTGCACAGCGCGCGCCCTGGGTCATATAGCGCCCCGCGGAGAAGGAGAATAGCACTGTGAGAAAGATCCTACCGATGATGATGATCATGACCGTCTGCCTCGCGCTGGGCGCGGCGGCGGAGCAGTCCGATCCCCTGGCCGTGCTGAAATCGGATGCGCCGTATAAGGCCAAGGCCGATGCCTGCCGTGAGCTCGCCATCAAGGGCGGGCGCGACGCCGTCCCGATCCTGGCGCCGATGCTGCTCGACGAGAAGACCTCCCATATCGCGCGAAATGCCCTGGAGCCGATGCCCTATCCCGAGGCGGGCGCCGCGCTGCGCGACGCCCTGGCCAAGACCCACGGACGCCTGAAGATCGGGATGATCAGCTCCTTGGCGATCCGAAAGGACACCGAGGCCGTCCCCGCGATCATCGCGCTCCTCGGCTCGAAGGACGATGCCGTGGCTCAAGCTGCGGCCAGGGCGTTGGGCACTATCGCGATCGCTCCGGCGGTCGACGCACTGAACCGCGCCCTCTATGTCCCGAACCGACCGGCCGAGACGATCCGCGCCATCGGCGACGGGCTTCTCGATGTGGCCGAGCGCCGCGCCGCGTCCGGCAACCGCGCCGCGGCCGTTGCGATCTACGAGCGCCTAGTCGCGACCAAGGAAATGCTTGCCGAGGTGAAGGTCGCCGCGATGCGCGGCGAAGTGCTGACGAAGGACGCCAAGGAAGGCGCCGCGATGCTCAAGAGCATGGTAAGCAGCCCCAGCAAGGAGATCTTCAATGGCGGGCTCCGCGCGGCTCGCGAATCGTCAAATGTCGACCTGGTGGCTGAAGTCCTCGTCGGCGCGCTGGCCCCTCTCGGAGCGGACCGCAAGATCCAGGTCATACACCTTCTCGGGCAACGGGGCGGCGCTGCCGCCGGGCCTGCGCTCATGCGGGAGGCCGAACGGGCCGGAGACGCAGAGCGTGCCGCCGCGCTAGCCGCTCTGACCAGCCTGGCCTATGAGCCCGCGGTGCCGTTGCTCGCGCGCCTGGCGTGGACCGCTGAGGGCCAGGTCGCCAAGGCCGCGCAAGACGGCCTGAGCTACTTCCCCGGTCAGGCGGGTGACAAAGCCCTGCGCGCGCTGCTTGGAAACAAGGACGCCAAGGCACGCGCGGCCGCGGTCGCGATGATCGGCCAAGGCGGCCTGGACAAGCCCGGCCCGCTGTTGCTCGAAACCGCCTCGAAGGACCAGGACGAGGCAGTGCGCATCGCCGCATTGAAGGCCCTCCGCGAATACGCCGATAGGCCGGAGCTCGCCGGCCTCCTGAAATGCATGCTCGAGGCCCGATCCGACGCCGAGGTCCACGCCGCCGAAGCGATCATTCAGGACCTGTGCGCCGCCATGAAACGCGGCGGCGGCAGTGTGATCGTCACGAAGGCCGTCTACGGCGACATTGCCGGCGACAAGACGGCCGATGTCACCGCCAAGGTGCAGCAACTGGTCGCGAAGGGCGCCCTCTCCGTGGAAGCCTCCAACGGCAACTTTGGCGATCCCGCTTCGGGCGTGCGCAAACAACTGCGGATTGAATACAAGGCGAATGATGAGCCGCTGAGCGGGACTGTGAACGAAGGCCAGAGGCTGACCCTGGGCGCGGCGTCCGTCCCCGCCAAGGTGACCAACGAGTTCATCACGGCGCTGCAGACGACAAAGGGAGAGGCGCAGCAGGCCCTGTTGCGGATCCTCGCCACGGCCGGGGGCGAGAAGGCGCTGGACGCCGTCATCCGTACTGCCCGCGAGGGTCAGGGCGGCGTCAAGGCAACCGCTGTGCGCGCCTTGTGCGAGTGGCCCGCCGCGGCCGTCATGGCCGCGCTGGCCAAGCTTCCCGCCGGCGATAGAAAAACCGTGCTCGGCGCGCTGGCCGCCACGCCGCTCCGGGGCGGCCTGCGCTTGGCCATCGCGCAGACGTCCGATGCAGAAGTCCGGGCCGAAGCGGCGCAGGCGGCCGTCGCCATCGCCCAGGCACTCGGTTCCGAGGCCAAGGCCGACGGCGGATTCTTCAACGGCAAAGACCTCTCCGGCTGGACCGGCGCCAAGGAGTATTGGAGCGTCAAGGACGGCGCCATCGTCGGCGGCAGTGACAAGCAGATTCCACGCAACGACTTCGTCTGGTCAAAGGTGCCGGTGGAAGACTTCTACCTCGTCGTGGACGTCAAGCTGACGCCGCCCGGCGGCAATGCCGGCATCCAGTTCCGCTCGAGGAAGGTCGACGAGCACGGCCAGGCACTGGGCTATCAGGCCGACGTCGGCGAAGGCTGGTGGGGCAAGCTCTACCACGAGCACGGACGCGGGCTGCTGGACAAGAACGAGCACGGAAAGGACGTCGTCAAGCCCGGCGACTGGAATCGCTACGAGATCCTCGCGGTGGGACCCGCGATTTGGACTGCGGTCAACGGCACGCTGTGCACCGCTCTCCTGGACGTCAAAGGCGAAGCGTCGGGCCACATCGCCTTCCAGATCCACGGCGGACCGCCTGAGACGGCGGGCTACCGTGTCCAAAAGCTGGTGCACAACCCGAAGCTCGAAATCGCAGGCAAGAACGCCCAGCAGCTTCTCGATGCGCTGAAGTAACAGCGGACTGGAAAAACAGCAACGGACTACTCGTTGTCTGTTTGTGCCTCACCTCCGCGCCCCACGCGGAGCGTGGTTTCCTGTCAGTGAGGGAGTCTTTTCCGTGCGCCGAAAAACGTGTCCACCCGTCTTCGCCCTTTCTCTGGCCGCCGCGCTCTTTGCGGCGAGTAATGCGAGACTCGTGGCCGAAGAACACACTGACGATCAAGTCGTCATCAGGATTTCCGGCATCCCGGCGCACGGGATTGCGATGTCCGAGGTGGATTTGACCGGAGCGCTTGGCGGCAAGCCTGTCGAGCCAGGAAACGTGCGCGCTCTCGAGCGCGGCGGCGGCGTGCCATGCCAGTTCGTTCCGGCGGCCGACTTCGACTCGGCCACGCGCGTCCACGGATTCGTCTTGATTCGCGTCCCGGCCGGACAAGCGTCTGCCGAGTTGAAGCTACGATTTGACGGCGCGGCGAAGCAGGAGAATGAACCGTTCGACGGAACCGCGCGGACGGCAGCGGCCGCTTTCTTTCACGACCCCGCCAAGCAGGGAGGGTTGCCTTGGCAGATCCGGATCGGCTCAACGGACCAGGCCCTCGCGTGCGACTGGCACGACCGGCTGTACCAGCGAGATCCGCCGTGGGGCGGTTGTGATCTGATTCGTGACCGCCACGCAAAGGTGACGCGGATATCGGCGGGTGCGATCGCCACGGCGGTCCGCGTCGCGGCGAAGTACCTCCGAGCGGACGGTTCCGCTCCAGACTCTCGGCCTGGCGCGACGTACACGTGGATCTACTTTCACGATCTGCCGCTGGTCTTCGTCCATGCGGCGATGTCCCAGGCGACCGATTTCGACTGGAATGAATGTCATTTCCTGGAGTTCAGCTTCCCCAAAGGCGCCTACGACCGCTACGTCGGCGCCGACCGGAAGACGCAAGGGGAGTTCATCGGCAACGTGAAGGTTCACCACTTCCAGCGGTACGCCGGCATTCTCACCGGAGACGCCCTCGTCGGCATGATGGCCGCGGGCGACGCGCTGGTCTACGACAACAAGAGTCCGGGCGAAAGCTATCTCCAGGCCGCCGGTGATTTGACCTGGCGCGGATGGTCGGGCAAGGCGACGTCGCGGAGCGCCTGGTTGTGGGTCGGCCAGACTAAGGATGCCGCCTCGACGCTGGCGACCGCAACGGCGACGCTCCCGGACGCCGCATCGACGCTTACCACGACGGCGAGCGTTCTCCGCGCGGTCGCCGACGCACAAAGCCGGTTCCGAGCCGCGACGCCCGGCCAGCGACGCAAGACCTGGCCCGCCGGGATCCTCCCCGCCAAGTTGCAGCGTCAAGGACGTCTCGCCGAGGCGGAAGCGGTCGCCAAGGGAGCGCTTCCGCAAGGCTGGACCGCCGCGACCGCCGGCAGGACTGGGATGATGCTCGAAAAGACGAAAGACGGCATTCGCCTCGTCGATCTCGTCGACAGCGAGGCGGGAGCCGCGTTTCTGGGTAAGGACAGTCCGCCGCTCTTCATGTTGAGATTGAAAAGCGCAGCCGACGGCAAGGACGCCTTCCTCTCGGCTGAGTCCGGCTGGGACGACTGCTCCGTTACAGTGCCTCCGGACGACAGCCGCGTTGCGTTGGTCTGGAAACGGCCGAAGGCCCCGGCCCTCGCGGGGCTCGGCGACGACTTTGCCGTCTCACTGTCCGCCAAGCTCGTCGAGAAGAACGACGCCATCGTCTGGGACGATATCCGCGTCCACGGCGTCGGGCCGAAGTGGTCCGTCTGGGAGGTCGTCATGCCGCGGACCGCCTTCGCCGAGCTCTCGCCGGAGGCCGTCTTCTACCATCCCGACTATTCTGGGGTCGCCACGCCTGGCATGTGGCGCAAAACCGTCTCCTACAAGGACACCTATCCCGGGGCGACGGCGCCGATGCCTTTCTGGGCGGCATACGACGAAGCGCGGCGGACGGGGCTCTACATGGGAATCCACGATCCGCTCGCGTCGACGAAGGATTTCGAGCTCCGCACGAACACGAAGGAGCGAACGGTCTACGTGAAGGTGACCCACGTTGCGGAAAACGCTGGGAAACCCGGCAACGACTATCGCGGCCCGGGAGCGGTCGTCTGGAGGACGTTCACCGGCGACTGGTTCGACGCGTGCCTGATCTACCGCGACTGGGTCCGCGCCGCCGCGAAGTGGTATCCGAAACTGGCTCCGGACAAAGGCCGAGCGGATACGCCCCTTTGGATGCGCGAATTGCCCTTGTGGATTCTCGGCGGGGGAACGGACTACAAAGCCACGATTGCCGGATTGCGAAAGGTCCAAAAGGAATACGGTGTCCCGTTCGGCATCCACTGGTATCGCTGGCACCAAATCCCGTTTGACAACGATTACCCCCACTACTTTCCTGCGGCCGACGGTTTCGTCGAGGCGGTGGCGGAGGTCCAGAGGGACGGCATCTACGTCATGCCCTACATCAACGGCCGGTTGTGGGACGTGCAGGACCGCGGCGCGGAGGACTTCCAGTTCTCCAAGGTCGCCCTGCCGGCCGCGACGAAGAACCCCAAGGGCGAGCCCAACGTCGAGAGGTACGGCAGCAAGAACCCCGACGGCTCGCGAGTCAAGCTGGCGGTGATGTGCCCGGCCACGCGGCTGTGGCAAGACAAGATCGGCGGTATCGTCGGCCGGCTGTTCAATGAAGTCGGCGTCGCCTCGGTGTACATCGACCAGATCTCGGCCTGCCGCGCGGTATACTGCTACGATCCGACCCACGGCCACCCCATCGGCGGCGGGCACTGGTGGAGCGCCGGCTACTGGCAGATGATGGACCGCATTCGTGAGAAGATGCCGGAAGGACGCATGGTCACCAGCGAGTGCAACGCGGAACCGTTCGTTCGCCACTTCGACGGCTACCTGACGTGGCACTGGCAGAACCAGGACCAGGTGCCGGCCTTTGCGGCCGTCTATGGCGGCGCGATCCAAATCTTCGGCCGCGCCTACCACGGAGGGCAGAAGTCACCGGAGGAGTACCGACTTGCCTGCCGGATGAAAGCGGCCGAACAACTCCGCTTCGGCGAGCAGATCGGATGGTTCGACTACAACCAAGCGCTCGACAAAGACCTGCTCCCCTTCTTCCGTCAGATCGTCGCCCTCCGCTGGAAGTTCCGCCGCTACTTCTACACCGGAGAAATGGCCCGACCACCGAAACTGACCGGGAGCATCCCGCTAGTCTCGGCCGACTGGCGCTGGGGCAGCGGACGCGTGATCACCAGCCCGGCCGCCGGGAGCGGCGCGTGGCGGATTCCGGAAAGGAAGAAGGTCGTTCTGTTCTTCACCAACGTCGCCGACGAGCCGGTAGAGGCGATGCTCGATTTCGATGCATCCCAATACGGCCTCGCCGCTACAACGGTGCGGATAACCCCCTGCGACGGCGCGGCGACCCCAGGAAAGCCGTTCGAGGCCTCGAATCATCTCCAGCATGCTCTCACACTCCCCGCGAAGTCAGCCGTCGCGTGGGAGCTGGAACCGTAGCGTGAGACTGCGAAAGAAGAGATCGCACCGTTTGCCGTTACCCCGTCAGTTCCGGGGACCAAGCGGCATGCTTGCGTCGCCTACTGCCCGCTGGCCGCGGTACTCGGCCGCTTCGCATTGGAGCCGGAGAGACGGCTACTCATGTACCGCATTAGCCCGGCAAGGAACTCCGCCTTCTTGCTCGCGAGCGTGGGATCGAAGCGGCGTGGATGCGGCGGGATCTCGGCATAGTTGTCCTTGACGAATGTGCCCTCTGGCCTGTGTAGTGCTGCACGTAGCGGCCGCGCGATCGGCACGTACTGCCACTTGTTGACCCTCTCGAAGCGCCGCCGCGGCTCGTTGTACTCGATCGTCCGAATGATCAAGGCATGGGGATACACCAGGACATGCTTGAAGCCGTGTCGTGGGTTCTCCCCGAAGCCGGGACAGATCAGATAGCGCACCCCGCGATGTCTCACATCGAGGTCCAAATGGACGTGCCCGGAGAAAGAGGCGATCACACTGGGGTTCTCCTCCAATAGGTGCTGCAGCTTCTCGGCCTCGAAGAACGTCGGTGGGGCGACGGTCTCGTGCAGCATGACGAGTGTGGGTCGTCGGCGGTTTCGCTCCAAATCGTCCCGCATCCATTGCCATGTCGCTGCGTCAAAGACGCCGAGCCCCTCGCCCAGCGTGAGGTCACGATCGAGCGAGGTGAATAGAAAGTGCATCCCGCCGTAGTCGAAGCTGAACTGGAAGGCGCCGAAGACTGTCTCGAAGTCCCTAGGCCAGTTGTCCCCCGGAATGACGACGTAAGGGGTTTTCAGATTCTCTTCGAGGAATCGCTTGAAGAACCGTTGTTGCCGTTCCGGCTCGGCAGCGCCCCCGCCGCCGGGCTTGGGCGGTTCCGGGATGGAGTTGTTGTCGCCGGTGATCATGAGGAACGAGGGGGTAAGCTCGTCGTCTACGAAACGCATCGCCTGGCGGACGAGCTCGATGTTGCCATTGAACATATGGAGGTCTGAGACCCAGGCAAACCTGAACAACGGCTCCTCATCGATCTTGGCCCAATTCGGCTCGGCGGGAAGTGCCTTCAACTCCTTTTCGCGTGCGTTCTGATAAGCCCCTTGCTTGAGGACCAACAACTGCCCATGCGTGTGCCCACAAGGCAGCGCAAGCACGACTCCTATCAGCAGCCGACAAGAGCAGCGAGCAAGATGCTTCGGCATAGAGAGGCTCCTCCGGACAGCACCGTCTTGAGACGGGCGAACCTAGCCGATCACGCCCCCGGTTGCTAGTTGAGGTAGTGTCAGATCCTGTGTGAATCGCCTGGGGGCATCGTGCTGTTCCTTACCGTGCGTTTCTCGCTACACGGCGCCTGTATCGGACATCTGCTCTGGCTCAGGTAGCGGCGGATGGGGCAAGATTGGCATGTGGGACCGAACGAACGTGCGTGAACGACCGCGTGATAGGTCGTCTTCGGTTGACCCAAGGACCCGCTTCGGTAAGCTGGTTCGCTGACGATACGTAAACGGGAAACGTGGGTCGATGCCGCTTAGGGGGCCCATGGTGCCAAAGCGCTGGATGGTACACGGCTCGATCCTTGACATGCGGACTGTCAGGTCGAAGAAGGACCTGAATGCATAGAGGACGTTGTTCTTCGAATTCGGGAAGGAACGTACTAATCGTGCTATCCCAAAGGAACATGCTGACAGTGGCCGCGGTCCTCCTTCTGACCGCCGGCCCGATCGTGGCGGAAGATGCCAAACGCGCGGACCGGCGTGCCATCCGTGACTTTGGCGCGGTGGGCGATGGAAAGGCTGACGACACCAACGCGCTCCAGAAGGCCGTGGATGCGCGGATCGGTGTCGTACATCTGCCCAGCGGGGTGTATCGTCTAACCAAGCCTGTTGTGATTGACCTGGACCGCGTCGGTCCGACGTCCGTCATCGGTGATGGCGTCGCACGGGTCGAGATGGACGGGGCCGGACCTGCGTTCAAGTTCGTTGGCACACACCGGGGCACTGCGGACCCGGATACCGTCAAGCCGAACGTCTGGCAGTGACAACGCATGCCCATGGTCGACGGTGTCGAGATCATCGGCCGGCATGAGCAGGCCGTTGGTATCGAGGCGACTGGGACCATGCAGATCACCATCACCCGCGTGAACATCCGTCAGGCGCTGCACGGCGTTCATCTGACCACACACAACCGCAACGTCATCGTGTCCAACTGCCACCTCTACGAGAACCGCGGCGTCGGCCTGTTCCTCGACCACGTCAATCTGCACCAGATCAACGTCACGGGTTCGCACATCAGCTACAACGCCGGCGGCGGGATCGTCAACCGCGGGGGGAACGTCCGCAATCTGCACGTCGCCGGCTGCGACATCGAGGCCAACATGGGTTTGGACGAGACGAAGTATCCTCCGACCGCCAATGTCCTCCTCGATAGCACCGATGCGGCCTTTGACATCGGAGAGGTCGCCATCACCGGTTGCACGATTCAGCACACCCACAATGCTCCCGGGGCCGCCAACATCCGCATCTCCGACAGCATCATCCGAAACGATAGAGGCGGCCGCCAATCGTGGCTGGCCCTCAAGGCGATTGGCGGCGCCAACAACATGATCGTCGACAACGCCCTCGGTGGACGTCTCGATGTCGATCCGAAAACCGCTCACCTCGCCGGGAACATCACGAAATTGGGGTCAGAGCTTGATTAGTGATTAGCGGCGGGCTGATCACGATCGACGTCCAGGAGTGATCGTACTGCTAATCACTAATCAAGCTCTGACCCCAATCCCCTCCATCGGTCTCCTCTTGCGCCGCCCGGCCGCCCCGGCTACCGGGGCGGCGCCAAGTTGGGCGATCCTGGCTTCTGGTACGGCTTCAGCGCCTCGAATCGGTAGTCGATTTCGGCAATCTCCTCCTTCTCCAGTTTCAGTTCCGAGTAGACGGGCTTCGCGGGGATCGTCGTCTTGGGCCCGTAGTGACGCGAGACCATCGTCTGGAACACGCCTCGCTTCTTCCAGAGGTACAACTGATAGCCGCGCAAATCGCCGGGATGAGTCTTGCCAAGGTTGGCCATGAGGAGGAACTTGCTGTATGCGTCTCGCGGGGCATCGGGATCGGTGCCGCTCTTGTGGAGTTCCCAGACGCGGGTGAGGACGTCGGCGTAGATGGCTCGCTCGGTAATCAGACCCTCCGCGCCAAGACGCAACTCGTAGAGCCATCCGAACCCGCCGCGGGCGCCGAACACGCGACGGATGGGTGGCCGCGCCGCGAGCAAGAGGCGCATACGGGCGATAACGGATCCCGCTTCCTCCTTGACGTAGCCGAAGTTCGGAAACTTCTTGGCCAGCTCGATCAGGAGTTGCGTCGAGGGAGGCGATCCCTTGTAGGCAACGCCACCCGTGGTCTGGATGATCACCGGGCGCTTCGTTACGGTGGACAGCTCGCTCCAGTACTGACGCAGGTCGTCTTCGGTCTTACCTGAGTCCGGCGGCCGCGAGATCATTGCCGTTGGCGCCAGCTTCTCGGCGTGCCGGGCATACCCGAGCATCTCGGCCGTGTCCTTGCCCTGCACGCCGAGACACAGTGCCGAGCTGCAGAAGCCACGCGACGCCTTGGCCAGCACCTCCATGCCCTGGAGCTTCTCCTCGGTGCTCAGCAGATCGACGCTGTCGCCCGACTGCGGCCAGATCATGCCCGGACACCCGCACCAGTCGACATAGCGAGCCTCCTTGGCAAGCGCGTCGAAGTCCACCGCGCCCTTGGCCGTGAAGGGCGTCGACAGAATCAGAAACGGTCCCTGGATTCTCGGGTCCGGCTTGCCCGTGTCCGCGAGAGAGCTCGTGCCCGCCTCTCGTCCCTGCACGACCTTCCCGCCGATGATACTCGACGTGCCGGCCACCGCGACCTGGATCATCCGTCGCCTCGTGATGCGTCTCTCTTCTGACACGACGTACCTCCTCCTGATAAGTAACGGGGAATGCGACATCTCTCGTCCGGTCCGTGGCCCCGCAACCGTCGTGAGTCAGGACCCTATCACCAGCGAGCGAAAGCCGATCTCGCCGCTCGGAGAATCAGGGCGACGGGCAACAGCAGCCGAGCCCGGACCCTATTGGGCTTCCAGGGCCTTCCTGCCCACGGTGTCGATCGGGCCCGTGTATCCCGGACCTCCAGCGGCGACATAGCCGTCGCTACGCCCGCTTTCGTCGCGGCTGACCCAGAAGGCATAGAGCGAGCCGCTGCTCATCCGGAACCTGAAACGTACGGGCTTGCCCTTTAAGGCCGACAGATCGGAGCCGCCCTTCCATGTGATTTGTTGGATCGTGCTATCCACACGCACTGGCCGGCAGTCCTCCAGAGTGAATGGGCCGATGGGCTCGCCCGATTCGCCGACGATCTCCGCCCGCAGCTCGCCTCGGTCAACGTCGGCGTTCACGAAGAGGCTCTTGCCCGTGAACCGCACGGGTCGCGTGAGCAGCTCGCCGGGATTCTCCCGGGCGTCGACCGAGACGAAACCGTCCCGGCGCATGAACGCCACGCCCGTGCTGCCGCGGTCGTACATGCCGTCGCTGAGGAAATGCTGGCTCTTCCTCTCGACGTTGCCTCGGAACCCCGTGTAGTAGAACCAGAGCTTGTCACCGTGGATCGTACAGATCCCACCGACGGGCTGGACGTATCCGCGGTCCCAGACGTCGCGCCGTTCCGCCCGAATGAACGGCCTGCGATCCGGCCGGTACCAGTGGAATCCGTCACGGCTGTACGCCAGATTCAACTCCGTGATCTTCGGCAGCCCCCCCTCGGAACACACCTTGTTCGGCGGACCGAGATGAATCTCGAAGATGCCCAGCATGATGCTCTCGTAGGCGACGGCGTCTTGGTTGTATAGTTGGGCCGGCTCCCCAATCTCCGGATCGGGCGGGTCCTGGTTGTCGGCGGCGCACCAGAGAACGGGCTGCCCCACCTCCCACTTCGCTCCGGCAAGGAAATCGTCGTGTTCCCAGTATCGCCGCGAGCGCTGTCGCCAACTGTCGCGCAAGCTGTACACCCATTTCCCGCGAAACGGGTTGTAGAACATCGAGCTCCGGTCGCCCGTGATCCCCGTGGCGACCGGCTCGCTCCAATGGATGCCGTCCGCGGACACCATCGACATGGCCGGTCCCTGGCCGCCGGGCATGACGAACATCTTGTACTTCTGTGCCGGATCGTCCGTGTCGTAGTCAGGGACGACGTTCCACGAATCGCATTTGTACTGTTTCGGAAGTACGCGATTCGTACCCGGCTCGATGTCCAGCTCGGGCCTTTCCCAACGAAGCCCGTCCTGGCTTGTCGCGTAGCAGATCGTGTGGATCCATCCCGCCTCGTACCACATCTTGAATACCCGCTCCTTCGGGTCCCACCACACGCCGCCGTCCTTGGGGCAGGCAATCGAGTTGCGGGGGTGGTTGACCTCGAGCCGGGCCTCCGGCTTCAGGATTGGGTTGCCCTCGTACTTCTCCGCCAGATGGTACGAGCGCGTCAGGTCCGTCTTCTCGACGAGGAAATCATCGACGAACAACTGGCGCCCGATATCGATGGGAACGACGTCGGGCCGATCATCCAGATACGGAACCGGCATCGGATTCATGTCGTAGGGGACGATGTCATCCGGCGGCCACCGCTTGGGAAGCCGAATCCCGTTGTAGAGCAATTCGCCCTGGTTGTTCGTCCACGGCTTGCGTGCCGGGAGAATGGCCTTCGCCTTGGAGAAGCCCACCACGACGGCCCACTTGCTCAGCCGAATACGCTCGCCCTTCTCGAGCTTCTTCTGATACGTTCGGACGATGTCGTAAGGCTGTTTGCCGAAGAGCTGAAACACCTTCGAACCGTCGATCCGCTTGAACCCGGCCGCCTCCAGCTCCGCATACCGGCTGCATGCCTTGGCGGTCTTGTGCGCCGGATCGGGCGTGAGCACGCATATCAGCCCAGGCGACGTGCACTCGAAATCGACGAAGTCGATGCTGCTCCGAAGGAAGCGCTTCCCTTTGACGAACTCGGGGCACTCCGCAATGACGTAGGGGCGGTTTCTGTAGACCTTGGCGCCGGGAACGAACGTGTCGACCTCACACGGCCCCCGAACGCCGATCTCAGCGCCCTGCGGTTCGCCCCAGGCCAGCGGAGCGACGGACAGCAGAGCAGCGATACCAGTTGTCCAAGCTTTCTTCATGTCAGTTGTCCGATGTTGATCTTGAGAGCAGATCGCGAGTTCTTGACCCTACCAGAAGCACGGACCTCAGTCCATTGCCCTGCGGCCAGGGTCGTGTGGCAAGGTCAGCCGGATCGACTGTCCTGACAGTTCAGTCAGCCAGGACGACGCGTGAGTGGACTTTGCCCTCGATAGTGGCCGGAGCCGTGACGTGCGGCGCCGGACGAAGCTGCCCTCCTTGCCATGAGAAATCGCCGTCCGCTATCCTGCAGCGAGGTGAAACCCGCAGGAGACTCCCGAATGCCAAGAGCGCTCTACATCGCAGCGATCTTCATCGGGGCGATCAACGCCCCGCTTCCGGCTGAGGAACGGAACGCCCAGGCAACGCACTTCACCTTTGAAAAACAGGGCAGGCTGATAGTGACCCCTTCGGACATGCCGAAACCGGGGCCTTACTACACCACGCTGGTCAGCATGAAGGATGTACCCAACTTCCCGTACGACTATACCCTGTACTTCTCGACGGACCATGATCGTGGGAAGGGGGGCATCTGGCTGTACGTCTGCCGGGGAGTCCCAACGGACGCTGCCAACTGGAAGTCATACGACCAGGCCGTAGCCGATGGCGACTTCGACTACATCAAGGGCAAGCCGGCGAAGAACCCGATATTCGTGGATCGCAAGCAAGGCAGGCAAACAGAAACACCCCATGCAAACGTCGTCGACCACGTGGTCTTCATGACCTATCACAACGCCGGCGCAGGGCACGGTCAGTCGACCCTGCTGGCCACATCGAAGGACGGCGTGAACTTCACTCGCATTAACGGCGATCATGATTCCGTGATTCTGGACTACGACCCAAACAAGGAAGTCGGCAACGGCCATACGGGCTATTTCCGGTGGCGGCCCAACCCATTCCCCGGCCTGAGATACCGATACGTCGGCTACTCCCTCCATGGCGGCGGCGACGATTTCCACGGTGCCATGTGGGCATCAAACGACGCCATGAAGTGGAAGAAGATCCAGGTCTTCGACGCCTTGGAAGGGCACGCCGTGGAGGGCGACAGAATCATCCGGCGTCGCGCAATGGACGTGAACTCCATCACCAGCCTCGGCAGCGGGGAGTTCGTTGCCCTCTGTTCCATGGGCAATCGGTCATCGGGAGGCAGGCCGCGTGTCCTCGAGCTCTACGAGGTGTTTCTCGCGGATGACGGCATGACCCTGACCCGTGAGAGTCGCAAGGCCCTGAGGAACGGCCCCCCCGGATCGTGCGATGACGAAGAGCTGGACGGGGCCACCACCATCCGCATCGGCGACACCTGGCATCTGATCTACGTCGGGACCAGCAAGAGAGCCGCGCAGAACACCATCATGGCCGCAACAGGAACGCTGAACCTATCTGCCCCCAAGAGTAAGGAGCTGGCGCCGCACGATCGGCAGCGCGACTTCCATCGGCCCTAGAAGAACGGGACAGGTTCGTTCACTGCCGGCCGCTGGCGGCCGTTTTCCTCGGTCGGTCCCGTGGCCGCGTTGCCGAACAGACGCGTCATGTTCACGTCGCGGCTCAACAGGTGAAACACCGCGCCTCCACGAGCCACCCGAGCACTTCGCCCGGCCGAGACATGCGGCCAAGAACGCCGAAGGCATCAGCGGAGACAAGCTTGGCATGCCTCCGCGCTGCACTTGAAGGCCGCCCGTCTTGCGGGTATAGGCATGTGCATGACTACTGCCATGAATCGCCGAAACTTCCTCCGAATGAGTGCGTTGGGTGCCGGTGGGCTGGCGCTGTGTCGTTCAACCAGCTTCGCTGCCGAGTTCGCCGATGTGAAGAAGCGCGTCGGGCTGATCGGCAGTGGCTGGTACGGAAAGTGCGACCTCTGGCGCTTGGTCCAGTTGGCACCGGTCCAGATCGCCTCGATCTGCGATGCGGACCGGCGATTGCTCACCGAAGCGGCCGACATGGCCGCTGCCCGGCAACTCTCGAAGACCAGGCCCCGTACCTACACCGATTACCGCCAAATGCTCGGGGAAAAGGACCTGGACATCGTGCTCATTGCCACGCCCGACCATTGGCACGCGCTGCCCATGATCGAGGCGGTCAAGGCGGGCGCGGATGTCTATGTCCAGAAGCCGACAAGCGTGGACGTGGTCGAAAGCCAGGCCATGCTGGCGGCCGCCCGCAAGTACGGCCGGGTCGTGCAGGTGGGCACGCAGCGTCGCAGTACTCCGCACCTGATCGAGGCCCGCGACCGCATCGTCCGCGAGGGCAAGCTCGGCGCCATCTCGCACGTCGACATCTGCTGCTACTACGGAAGTGGCGGCCGATTCGACCCACCCCAACAAGACCCGCCCGACGACCTTGACTACGACATGTGGACCGGCCCGGCGCCCATGCGGCCCTTCTATAAGGGCACGCACCCTCGCGGCTGGCGCGCGTACATGGAGTACGGCAACGGCATCATCGGCGATATGGGCATTCACATGCTCGACATGGCGCGTTGGATGATGGACCTTGGCTGGCCGAAGCGGATCACCTCGGCCGGCGGCATCCTGGTCCATAAGGACAGCAGATCCAACAGGCCCGATACCCAGACGGCCATCTTCGACTACGACAACCTTCAGATCGTGTGGAATCATCGCGCGTGGGGTGACCCGGTCGACCCCGAGTACCCCTGGAGCGCCACGTTCTACGGCACCAATGGCACGCTCAAGGCCAGCATCTTCAAGTACGACTACTACCCTCGCGGCAAGAAGCAACCGGCCGCCTCGGGCACGCCCCTCTATGAATACGACGAGTATCCCGAGGACAAGGACGAGAAAGGCCTCGAGCAGCACTGTGCATCCGCCATTCGCTGGCACATGAAGGACTTCCTTCGCAACATCGCCTCGCGCGGCCGCCCCGTGGCCGACATCGAACAGGGCTGCATCTCCAGCATCTGCTGCATCCTGGCCAACCTGTCCATGCAACTGGGCCGAACGCTAGCCTATGATCCGGTCAAAGGCCTAGTCCCAGGCGACGACGAGGCCAACCGCCTCCTCCGCCGGCCCTATCGCGCTCCGTGGGGTCATCCGGAGCCCGGAAACGTCTGATGCCTGCTGAACAGCACTGACGGGCTGGTTCCGCGCGGCAAAGGCGTCGTCCAGACGCGTGAACGCTGGCGCGGCTGCCCCTTGGGCAAGGAAAACGGCGAAGAACGGGACGAGTCCGGTATTCGGCCCGGTGAGCCATTGGGCCAGGGAAGCTTGGGGAGACGATGGGCAGGTCGCGTGGGCTATATCCATCGTATGTCCGCGTTTCCGCCGACCAGAGAGCACCCAGCTCGTCAGACGTGCGGAGGCGATGGTCATGGCGATTGGCCACGTCGAGTCTTCCTATCGCTGTCGCTGCGACGGCGGGGACCGAGGTCCACAAGGACCTTGCCTTCTTCTGGTGATGCTCTGCGTTCACTGGATCGGCTTCCCCAGCACAAAGCAAGCCGACGAGACGGCGGCGATAATCGGAAGGGCCGTGCCGTAGCGCTTCCTGGCTCCCGCCCAATCCCATTGCATGCCCTCAGGCAACGCCCTTACAATTACCGCAACACGCGCGTCGATGTGTCGAGGTGCTGTACGATCGTGTCGGCGTTGCCTCGAAAACACCCGGAACCTGGCCAAGTGGGCACCTTCGCCCGAGGTCCGACGAGCAGCACGTCCCGCCTCCGGGGCCGAAGCGGAAGCAGATCTCCTGCCGGGCATGGGTATCCGCCTGACGGGAGAAACCTTAGGTAGAACGCTTTGACAGAACGCTACTGTCGCAACGAGGAGCCAAGTCATGAGGAAGGTTAGCAGAAGAGAGTTCATCAAGCGAACGGCAGCCGGCGCGGCCGGTGCCGGCGTGATCCTGCCCGGGATGTCGGCCGCGTCCGCCGCCCGGGTGCTCGGCGCCAACGATCGCTTCCGTGTCGCGGTCTGTGGTTTGAATGGCAGGGGCAGGTCCCACGCGAGCGCATACGTGGGAATGGACAACGTGGAGCTGGCCTACGTCGTCGACCCGGACAAGCGCGTGGCCGACGGCGCGGCCCGTGGGTACGGCAACAAAGCCAAGGGCTACAAGATTACGCCCGTCGCGGACGTGCGAAAGGTGCTCGAAGACAAGAACATCGACGCCATCTCCGTGGCCACCCCCAACCACTGGCATTCGCTCATGGTCATCTGGGCCGCCCAGGCGGGCAAGCACTGCTACGTCGAGAAGCCGGCCAGCCACGACATCTACGAGGGGCGCGTCGCGGCCGAGGCGTACAAGAAGCATAAGGTGATCGTGCAGCACGGTACGCAGCAGCGAAGCGACCAGGGCCGGGCCGATCTGATCAAGGCCATCCACGATGGCAAGTTCGGCAAGCTGAAGATCTCCTACGGATACGCCTGCAAGCCGCGAGGCAGCATCGGATTCAAGGACGTCACCGACCCGCCGGATTACCTCGACTGGAACCTGTGGCGAGGCCCGGCCGACGTCGACAAGTATCACGGCAACTTCGTCCACTACAACTGGCACTGGTTCTGGAGGACCGGAAACGGCGACCTGAACAACCAGGGCACGCACCAGCTCGACGTGGCCCGATGGGCGATCGACCCGGACCAGACCCATCCTGTCCGCGCCATGGCCATCGGCGGGCGCTTCATGTGGGACGACCAGGGCGAGACGCCCAATACCATGTTCGCC
>JAFGQA010000033.1 GCA_016935885.1 Phycisphaerae bacterium
ATTCACCGTGTACTTGTCGTCACCAAAGGTCCTGTGCCAGTACCCGATTCTTTTGTCCGCGTTGATCGGCCGCTCCCGCACGGGCTGGAGCATGAAGATGCCCGCCACAACCAGGAGAATTGAGAAGATGGCTTTCAGGAAGCCCACCGGCAGAAGGTGGGCATAATAGCCCCCGACCAGGGCCATCACATCCGTCGGTGGGTCAATGACCAGGGCCAGCTTCCAGTCCACACGGCGATTTCGGGCAAACAACAGGCTGGCGGTCACCGATGTGACGAGCAGAATGAACTGGCTGGTCGTGGCCGCCTGCAACATGGGCAGTCCGCAGGCCACGAGGACCGGTACGTAAAAATTCCCGCCGCCGCGGCCCGTCATGGTCATGACCACCGAGACGCCAAGAACAAGAACCGCAGCGACGTACATGGCGTTCATGGGCTGGGGCTTTCTTCCATGCGGACCCGGGGCTGCGTCATCAGTTCTTCCCCTTGGCAAACAGAAGCGGAAACACGATGTCGCTCGTACAGCACGGCACCCAGACGGCCAGGAACAGAAATACAACAATGACCGCCAGCATGACGGGTTCGAAAGCAATATCCATCGCCATGGTCATGTGAAACAGCGAAGCCCACGTGCTGAGCAGCACGTGACCGGCATGCGGAACCTTCGTGTGAGGCCATACATAGCCGATGAAGATGCCCAGGAACGCCAGGGGATTGACCAGCCACCACTTCTCGATGAATCCCAGATGAATCCCCCGGTGCGGCATCTGCAATAGCCACTCCCCGACGAATGGAATGAGCGAGTCGCTGAGCGTGCCTATCCCCACCGACCCGAGATACCCGACCACGATGATCCGCGCTACTCGACCCCGGCCGTGCAGGCGACACATGGCGGCGGTCACCAGGGCGCTCAGCAGAACATGGATGGGGTGCAGCGACCAGAAAAGCGCCTCTGAAACGCCACGGGATGCATGCGTAATCGACAACAGGACCATGATCGCCATGCCCGACAACGCCCCTGTCGCCGTGAAAGGCGCATGGCGCCGTAGCTCGAGCAGAATGTCTCGGATATTCATGCTGAGCGATCGTGTCCTTTCGCCATGTAGAACACGCGGCCTCCCTCTTCCTTGGTCCGGATAAGATCCGTTCGCAGAAGTTTACCCAGATACTTCGAAACCTCGTTGCGATGCATGCCGAAAACGGCCGCAATGTGTTCCGCCGTGCACGGCCTGCGCGTCAACATGGCCAGGATCGTGTCCTCGTTCGCTTTCACTTCGGGCGACTTCACGGCGCTGAACTCCGCGATGATCTCGGCGCGGGGATCGAATAGGCCCCTGAGTTCCTCCAGCCGCTCGCGCGGCAGGGCCCGCACGAAGTCCTCGGCCGGCGGGCGAACTGCCGTGTTCAACTGGATCCGGTCGGGCCCCACCTGTTTTGCCAACTGCGCGATCCTGCTCACGTCTTGCGGGATCGAATTCAGGCCCCACACAATGAACACCTCCATCCAGATCTCGCCCCGGAACTCCTCGCGAAAACGCTTCTGCCCTTCGAGGATATGCTCGAACACGAGACCCGGATGCGGCCGGTTGATGTGTTCCAGCGATGACTGATCCCACGCGCTGAGTGACAGCTTCACAATGTTGGCATGCGCCGCCGCACGCCGCACGGCGGGATCCGACAGCAGGGCCCCGTTCGTCAGCAGTACAGCGGGGATCGCAGTAGCCGATCGCACGAATTCGAGGATCTCCCCGAAACCGGAATGCAGGGTCGGTTCGCCCGAGCCGGACAGCGTGATGTAGTCGGCCTGTCCATCCGTCTTCAGCCACCGATCGAGCTCCTCGATGACCTCCGATATCGGAACGTACTCCTTCCGTTCCAGGGTCTTGTGCGTTGTGCGCCCCAACTGACAGAACACACAGTCGAAGTTGCATGTCTTCAAAGGAACCAGGTCCACGCCCAGCGACCGCCCGAGGCGCCGCGACGGCACCGGCCCGAACAGATACCTGAAGTCCCCGGTCATGCCCGCCCCTCCAAAAGCTTTGCTGCGCGATGGACTGGAGGGCCGTGATCGGTAATCAAGACGCCGTCGAGGTGATCGATCTCATGCTGTACAATCCGCGCGAGCAGACCCTGGAGTTTCAGTTCCCGTTTCCGATTGTCGTTGTCGATCGCCCGAACCCATACGGAGAACGCTCGTCGTACGTTCACCTCTGTTCCCGGCAGGCTTAGGCATCCCTCCACCATGTCGTCGGCGCCGTGCGGGTCGAGGATCGTCGGGTTGGCAAGCGCCAGCGTGGTGCCCTCCGCCTCCACTGTAACGAGCCGCAAGCTCAAGCCCACTTGGGGAGCCGCCAGCCCCACGCCATGCCATCGCCGCATGCCCGCCAGCATCCGCATGAGGAGTCTGCGCTCTCTGTTCCTCACACCGGCGAGCGGTTCCGCGCGCGCCCGAAGAATCGGATCCGGATACGCTCGAATACCAAGGTCTTTCATCTTCCTTCTCTTCAGCACGATTCAGCAGGCGGTGTGCCACTCCGACGGGCAACTCCCTCCTGCGGCATAATCCACTCTCGGCCAAGAGATTGCACAGCAAGGGTCAACGCGCGGGGCAGGATCTGCCGTAGTAATTCTGCAACATCTGCGGACGTTTTGCGGTAGCAAATATGCTATTCGCGAGGCGGATGGAGACCCAGGGCCTTGATCTTCCGGAATAGAGTGGTCTTGTGGATGCCCAGCGATGCCGCCGTCTTGGAACGGTTCCAGTTGTGGCGCCGCAGGCTGTTCATGAGAAACGCGGCCTCGACCTGCTTCAAGGTCTGGCCGCCGACGGTC
>JAFGQA010000343.1 GCA_016935885.1 Phycisphaerae bacterium
CACGGTTGGATGCACCTGTGGCACCGCCGCCAAAGGCGGTGGATTCACGGGCTTTGGCGCCCGTGCCACAGTCGCAGGCAAGCGTGAACCGCTCTTGCCCGTCCGTGCGGTCTCCCCGGTGTGCGCACGCGGCATACACACTGGCAGGCAAGCTGCCAGTGGCACGCGCCCAAACTGTCACGGCCCCCCGCCCCTCGCCGCGAATCGCGGAACCGGCGATGGCGCGACCCGCTGGGTGCCCACGATGCAGACCGGCAACACGGACGGGCGCGAAGCGCACGGCGGCGGGCAGGTCGAGCACGGAGAACCTCCCAGACGACTCAAGCAGGCCGTGGACACGTGATGTGCGGTCTGGTTCCGGCCCGTGGGGAGGATTCCTGCGGAGGGCGTGCCGACCGCGGTTTCAGGAGGGATCCGGCACGATTGCCACATCGTGTAGCACAAGCCCTACTTGACACCCTGAGCGAACCTGTAAGAACACGTGTACGTCTACGATACCGTCCGGGCTGCTGCCGCCGACCGGCCGGAAGTAACCGGTTGCTTCCCCGGTGACAAGCGTGTAGGTCTCGGGCGTTGTGGGAGGGCGCGAGTTGCCGCGTGGGCGCCAGAACCAGCGTGCGACGCGCTGTCCCTTCGCATTCTGGCCATCGACGAAGACGGCTTTGATGTCGGCGGGATTGGTGAAGCTCATCATCAGGCGGAGCGCGTGCGTCCCCCGCGTGGGGAAGTGCACGCCGGCATAAATGCCTCTCTCGGCTGATGCCGAGGCGACGGCGTGCATTGATAAGGCGTTACCATCCTTCGTAAAGGTGATGGTCTTCGCCTGTCCGCACCAATGACTGCGATAGTGCTCCGCCGGCTCGTCGAAAGTGATAGACACGAGATTCTGGTCATTGACTTCCGGCGGCGGCAGATGCAGCATGCCGCGTTCGGATGGAGGCAGGACCCGCATGGCCCAGGAGGGCCGCTCCGGCAGGATTCGGAACACGCGAGCCCAGCGGGTGCCCTCGAAGCAGCGATACACTTCCATCCAGTGCGGGGCGACGCCAGCGTTCTCGTCATAACACGACAATAACACCCACCCGGACTCGGCCTCGTAAGCCTCGTCGAGGCTACGGAAGCCACCCTTGATCCGTTGGAACCCGTTGAGCACGTACAACGCCGACTTCGTTCTGCTCGATCCACGGCCGTGGCGGTCGTACACATAGATTGGCTCATCATGACCTGCGTTGCTGCAAAGGTAAGCGAGTGTTCTGCGCAGGCACTCCGCCTTTGCACGGTTATACTGCTGCTGGTTGCCATCGAGTGCGAGCCAACCCGATAGCACAACGCCGGCGAAGGTCACTACACTGGCGCCCACCCGCCAAGGCGATGGCAATCGCTGAAGCAAAGAACACACTCCCAGCACGGTGATCAGCACAATCGGCAGTGTGATCTGAAGCATATAACGCGTCTGCCCAGGCGTCCAACGCATCGCTTCTCTCAACACGTATAGTTGCAGAAGAAAAACCAGCGCGATCAAAACCCGGTACTTGTTTCTCCGGTTGGAGAACATGAGAGCAGCGGTAACCGGCAGCGCGGCGGCAGCGAATCCGAAGAGCCACCGGTCGAATAGGTAGCTGGTGAAGATCTCGATGATCTGCGGCAAGGTATACCGCGTGGGAATGTTCGTTTTGAGGTTGTAGATCCCTTTGGCTGTTTCAACGATGTAGAAGAGGTAACTCCCATTGAGGGCAAGAAACAGAAGGCCGAGCAAGGCCTGGCTGAGAACGAAGCCACCGAGTGCATAGACGGCGACGAGGTGAAGGTGGCGCGTTTTCCATGTCTCGAGGAGCGACCAAATCGCGATGACACCGATCATCAAGCAGGCCGTCTCCTTACATATCTGCATGTATCCAACTGACAGACCAGCCAGCACCCCCCAGAAGACGCGATGCTTGATGCTCTCATGTGCCAGGACGAGGCAAAGCAAACACAACGCGAAGGCGCATACGAATATATTGTCCTGCAACCACGTGGTCGACTCATAGATGTCGATCGGAAGAAACGCGCACATGCCGGCCCCAAGCAGGCCGGCGATCCGGCCACCGATTCTCCGCAACAGAGCGAATGTGGCCACGATGCTCGCAAGGCTCGCAATCAGCGGAACCGATGCCATCGCCCATTCCTTCGGTCCAAACAGCCACATGACGAAGGCCAGGGGCAGGTTGACGCCCATGCGCCGATAGCACCAGGATTGGCTGAACGAGGTATCCGCGTCAGCGATGTTGTCCTGCTGGAAGAGGAAATAGGAATGGAACGCGTGCCGCATGTCGTCGCTGGCGTACAGGCCCCCGAAGAAGTACAGGCGGACGGCCAGTCCAGCCAGGAGGATGACAAAGAGAAGTACTATCTCGCGACGATTCGGTGCCACCTCTGACACAGAATTCTCCTACTTTCGCGGGACCCGTTAACACACGAGTCTACTCAGGTCAAGTGCAGGCTCCAGTGCTTCGAAGATGGCATTCTGATTATCTTCGGTCATTTGGTGAAACAGCGGCAACACGATTGCCTCGTCCTGGGCCCGCTCACTTTCACGCAGCCGCGCGCACGACCCCGGTGGGCAGTCGCACGTCGCTTCATCGCCGCAACGCCAGGTGCCGCGCGGGTAGGCGTCTTCCCGGTGAGCGCACTGAACGCCGCGACGCGTGGCGATGCCGGCATCGAGCATCGACTGCATGACCGAGCGCTGGTCGCAGTCTGCCGGGAGGCGCACGCAATAGCTCTGAAAGTTGCTCCGCGCCCAGGCGGGCTCGAACGGCGGCGTGATCCCGGCGACGTCCCGGAGGCGCTCGTGGTAACGATCGGCAAGCTGTCGCCGACGAGCGATCAGCTCGGGCAGGCGTTTGAGCTGCTCGCGGCCCACCGCGGCCTGGATGTCTGTCATTCGGTAGTTGTAGCCCAGGATCGAATACGATTCGAAGACCACCTGTCTCGACGCGTGGCGAACGGTGTCCGGCACGGTCATGCCGTGCTGCCGCAACAGACGGAACTGTTGATCCAGTTCCGCGCTGTGTGTCGTGAGCATGCCGCCGTCGCCGGTGGTGAGGACTTTGCGTGGATGGAATGAGAAACAAGCGACCTCGCCGCGCGGCCTGCCGATCTTCTCCCACTCGCCGTTCCATCGAATCTCGCTGCCGATCGCGCAGGCGGCGTCCTCGACCACGCGGAGGCGGTGTCGATGGGCGATTTCCAGGATCGCCCGCAGGTCGCACGGCATGCCCATCTGGTGAATGCACAAGACGGCCCGTGTGCGGGGCGTGATGACGTCTTCGATCCGGCCGGGATCGATGTTGTAGGTGGCCGGCTCGATGTCTACGAAGACCGGCGTGGCGCCGCAATAACGGATGGCGTTGGCGGTCGCGAGGAAGGAATGGCTGGCGGTGATCACCTCGTCCCCGGGCCGCACGCCGACCGCGAGCAGTGCCACGTGCAGGGCCGCCGTGCAACTCGATGCGGCACATGCATGTGCGGCGCCGACGTACGCGGCGAATTCGCGCTCGAAGGCAGCCACCTCGGCACCCTGTGTGACCCAGCCCGAGAGGATGGGGCGTCGCGCCGCCTCGGCCTCGCGCTCGTCCAGCATCGGCTTGGCGATCGGGATGAACTCCTGTGGCTCAGGCATGTTGCGCCGGCTCCGGAACGTCCCAGTTTCGTACCACTTCTTCCGTGAGCAGTTGCCTGGGATCTTGTCCGGTGTCCAGATACCAGTCGCGCAGTTTGGCCAGGCCCTCACGAAATGGGACCCGCGTCTGGAAATCCAGGAGTTCGCGGGCCCGTGTGCTGTCAGCGTAGAGGCGAAGCACGTCGCCCGGCCGCGGCGCGTCGTGCACGAGTTTCGCATCCGGCCGACCGACCACTTGCATCACTTCGCGGGCAAGATCGTTGATCGACACCTCCGCACCGCTGCCTATGTTGATTGTCTCGCCAACGGCAAGGTCGCTGCGACCGCAAAGCAGGATACCTCGGGCCGAGTCCTCGACGTAGGTGAAGTCGCGTGTCTGCGTCCCGTCGCCGAACGCGACCATCGGCTCGCCAGCCATGCACCGCAGCATGAGCTTCGGGATGACCTCGCCGCTGTCTCCTTCGTGGTGGCACCGGGGCCCGTAAACGTTGAATGGGCGTACGCAGACGGTGGGATAACCGTACGTGCGGTAAAAGGCGCGCGTGTAGCACTCGCCGGCCAGCTTGGACGACCCGTAGACGGTCATGGGGAAAGTCGGATGCTCCTCGGTCATCGGCACGCTGCGGGCCGTACCGTAGACCTCCGAACTCGAGACGTAAACGAAGCGCTTGACGCCTGTGTCGCGGGCGAGTGAAAGCAGGTTCAGCGTGGCCGTCGCATTGACCTCGTGGTTCTCGTGCGGGGCGTGGATCGAATGCCGGACGCCGAGACAGGCAAGGTGAAACACGAGGTCGATGTCACGCAACAGCTCTGACATGCGCGGGACATCGCGAATGTCGACTTCGACAAGCCCCACCTTATCGCCAAGTATGTCTTCAAGGTTCTGCCGACAGCCGTTCACGAGGTTGTCGACAACGACGACCTGGCCCGCCTCCGATTCCAGTTGGCGCACCAACTCAGAACCGATGAAGCCGGCGCCGCCGGTCACGAGCACGCGCTGTGTCTCTAATCTCATGGAGTTCAATCTCCTTCTGCAAGTGTGCCTGGCAGGGCGACACCGGCGTCGACGACTCGGTGGAATCCGTGTCCGACGCGGGCGGCGAGCTCTGGCCGGTTCGTGTTTCTTCCAGGAAGTAGAGCGGGCGATGCCGCGCGGCCTCGAGCGTTCGCCATAAGTACTCGCCCAGTATCCCCAGCATGGTCATCTGTATGCCGCCCATAACAAGCAAGACGACCATCAACGAAGCCCACCCCTCGATCGGCTCGTCGGTGATCAGGCGCACGATGATCACGATGAAGGCATACAAAAACCCGAGCAGGCTGCACGCCATGCCTACATAGGACATCGCGCGCAACGGAACATAGGAGAACGAGACAAACGCGTCGGCAAACGCCCGCAACTTCGCTCGCCATGTCCATTTCGACGTGCCGAGCTTTCGGGGCTCTTTGTGGTAGAGAACCTCCGCCGAATCGTAGCCGAGCCGCGCGATGGCACCGCCGATACTCGGATTCGTGCCCGCCGAGCGAAGCAAAGCGTCGATCACCTTGCGGTCCAGTAATGCAAAGTCTGAGCCGCGTGGCTGCATCCGAACCCTGCAGACTCGTGTCAGCAGCCAGTAGAAGACATTCGATAGGACCCTCATTGTCCAACTGATGCCGGCACGCTCCTCTCGTACAGCCCACACTATATGGCTGCCGTCCCGCCAGTGACTTAGCAGCTTCGGGATCAGCTCGGGGGGATCCTGCAGGTCGGCCGCCAGGAACACGGCGCAGTCGCCGCGCGTTTGCTCCAGGCCCGCGAGGATCGCAACATGACTGCCGCTGTTTGTCGAGAGTCGCAGATAATGGAATGTGGGATTCTCCTCGCAGGCATCCCGGAGCAGCTCCCGCGTGCGGTCCATCGAGTGATCGTCCACGCAGTAGACCGATACGACGGCATTCTCCAAACGGCCCTCGACTCCTTGAAGGCGAGCAATCAGAACCGGAATGTTCTCTTCCTCGTTAAGCAGAGGAATCACGATATCCAGGCGGATCGCTTCCTCGGCGACCGTGTTCGTCGGATGCGGCTTCATTCGAAGATATCCTCCCAGTTCAGGATCTCCGTGGTATCCGGCAGAGCTGAGCGCAACTGTGTCTTCAACGTTCGGCCAAAGGTCCTCGACATGATCCACACCTGGTCTGTGGGGCAGTCCAACAGGGCTTGACGCCCTTCGACCGGGATTGACACTCCGGGGAAGTAGGTTCCGTGGAGACTCTCGTTGTCGTCGAAGAAGCGTACACCCGCGAGGTCTGCACCGCTCAGGACCAGGGCGTTAATGGCACGGGACGGCACGAAGACACCGATGGATCCGTGCGCCCGATGCGCATCAGACAGCCGGTCACGAATGCGATCCAACTGAATCTCGGCCAGATGTCTGTAACGATAAGCCAAGTCTACTTGTTCCCGGCCAGCCCCGTTGTGAAGTTCCGCCGCCGCTCCTTCCAACTCGAAGCATGCGTACAAGCTTCCTCCGAACGCCGAGGCCTCGACCTGCACCTTGTGCCCGCCGGCGAGCAGAATCGTATTGCGAAGGGTCTGCTCGGTGAAATAGGACCAGTGCTCATGGATAAGCATGGAAAGGTCGCCACGTTCGATGTAGGGCTCACAATCAGGCACCGCGAGGAAGACCTTCGTTTGCGGCCCGGTATGATGGTGCAACTGCTCCAAGAAACGCAAGGGGTCTAACACGTGTTCCAGAACGTTGGTGCTGAGGATTAGATCAAAGGACCCATCGACTTGGTGGCTCGGGAAATAATCCCGGATGACCGGCAGGCCGCGCGCCTTGGCTGCTTCCTGCGCGTGCTCGCCCGGATCAATGCCAAGGACGTCCGCGCCCAGATCGCGCAACCGCTCTAGTAGATATCCGGGACCTGATCCGATCTCCAAGCTTCGCAGCCCAGCAAACCGACTGAGCCCCATTTGAGATTGCATGAAACTCGTGAAAGCATCACCATAACTTTGACCGAGGCCCTGTGGCTCCATCATGCCCGTGATGACGGATCCCTGATTGTAAGCATCTTGGAGCGCCTTGGACACGTTTTCCTGAGGTGACTGCATCAGGGTCCCCGCTGTCGGCTCGAGCATTAACGAGAACGACAGTCGATCGGGCACGCCGATGGGATTATGGCATTGGTGCAGCATGCTCCAGATGAACGGCAATTCACCGATCGTCCAGCTAAAACGCGCGATCGCAGGAGTCATGGCAAGTCCTCCCAGCCGCGTGCGATCTAGCCTTGGGCGCAGTTTCGGAAGGGCGCATCGGCGCCAAGTAACGCGCCAGCCTGTCGTCTAGGCCGAATCGCTTTATCTCATTCAAGATGTCTGCATTATCATAAGCAACGCGGACAAACGTGACATCCACGCGCATCGTGTCGAGAATAGCGCAGGAAGCACGCGGATCGCCATCCCGTGACTGGCCACAACTCCCAGGGTTCACGACGAGACGCCCTGCGACCTCGCGCGCGAACGGTCTGTGCGTATGCCCAAGAACAATGACGTCAGCATCCACTTCTGAAAGAAGGTCGAAGTCGGGATAGTCCGGATAGACATATGCTTCAAGAGGATCCCATGGGCTGCCATGGAACATGGCGATGCGGCGGCCGTCCAATTCCAGGCGCAACGTGGGATCCCGCTTCGCGAGGAGCGACCGAAGATCAGGAGACAGCCGCTCCCGAGTCAATTCGATTGACCTTGCGAGAATCGCGTTAGTGGACTCGGGCGACTCTTCGATATAGCGGTCGTGATTCCCGATGATGAATGACACCTCCGCGCGCATCAGCATCCGGATCACCTCGTTCGGTTCCGTGTAGTAGCCAGTCAGATCGCCCGCGCAGAGGATACGTTCCGTCCGCGGCAGCAACTCCGCCAGCACCGCCTCCAGTGCGGCGGGATTCGCATGGAGATCCGCAATCAGCCCGATCCTCATTGCTGTTTCCACCAGGATGAAGGAGGCTCGCCGGTGCGGAAACACTGGATCAGACCCGCGAGTCCCTCCTGCAAGCTGACCCGAGGCTCATAACCAAGCTCGCGTGCGGCCTTCGATGTATCCAGGCACCAACGGTACGTCTCCTGTGGATCTCTTCGGTCCAGATGCACGATCCGAGTCTTCGTGTCGGGGACGAGTTCTATTGCGAGCCGGGCAAGATCTCGCATGGAAACGTCGAAGGGACCGCCAACATTGTATACGCCGGCACCCTGTTGGGCCGCGCTCATCAATGCGGATACTACGTCCCGCACATGCACGAAGGTCTGCGTCCGGTCGCCGCGCCCATACAATTCGATGTCTTGGCCCGAGAGGACCGCGCGTGCGAATCGAGGCAGGACCGTTGACTCTGCCATCCCCGGGCCGTAGGGCGAGGCGATCCGTAGCGACACAAGACGCCGTCCGGTTCTGCGTCGGACCTCTTCACCGATCAACTCCGCCGCCAGCTTGCTGGCGGCATAGGGGTGCGTCGGCGCCGTCGCATGATCCTCCCGGATTGGAAGATGAACTGGAACACCGATCACCGAGATGCTCGACGCATTCACGAACGCATCGGCGGAGGACGCCTCAAAAAGATCCAGGAGCACCGAAGTGGCGAGTACATTCGTTCGCACAAACGGGGCACATCCGATCGTGCGGGACTGCCGTGGGACATGAGCAGCCAGATGAAAGAACGCGGCCACTTCACCCGCCTGTGCAACCGCGTCGGCAAGCTGCTTCGGCTCATTCAGATCCGCCTTGAGCACGGTGATTCCGGGATCATCTCGCACAGAGATGGATCGCCGGCTGAGCGCGACGACTGTCCAGCCCTTCCGCCGTAAATGAACGACCAAATGGCTGCCGATGAATCCGACGGCACCCGTCACCAGTGCGCGTCCCTCAGCCATGATCGGGAGGCCTCCTGATTCGCCGCATGTCCTCGATCGGCACAATGATGTGCTGTAGCGCTCGTATCGCAGCCACGTCCGTTTGGTAATCGATGCGACCGAATCGAGTGCCGTGCAAGGCATTTCGGATCAGAACATCCGGTTCGTTGAATCCCACTTCAGCCCGGATGGAGGTCGTGCCGGAGAAACGGGGGTGGACCTCGAACACCTTGATGTCTCCGCTGGTCAAGCGGCATTGGATGTTCAACGGGCCTCGGGCCTCCAGAGCCAGTGCCAACTCTTCACACCGTCGTTGCACTATTCCATGGCGCACGATGAATCCCTGCGAGTAACCCGTTGACAGCGCGTATCGGCGTCCGCCCACCGTGCGTTGCGCCCCGAGTGACAGCCCGATGATCTTCCGGTGGAGGACGATCGAGTCGATCAGCTCGCCGTCTTGCCCAACCATCACTCCCACCGTGTACTCGTCATCGGGGGTCGCGACATACTCTTGGAGAATCACGTCGTCTGTGGCCTCATCCAAATAACGCCGCACCTCCTCAGGATTGACCAGGAGGGCCACGTTGCGCGACCCGCCGGACGCAGTGCAGGGCTTGCCAACCAGGGGCCAGCCGACTTCGTCTGCCAGTGCGCGCCATGTCTCGCGGCCGGCGGTCCGTGGCGTCGCAAACCCATGTTCGTTCAGCCAAGTGGTCAGCCTTGCCTTGTGGCTGCACAGAGCTACCACCCCCGGTGGATTGCCGATGAGCCGGCATCCCGCGCTCTCGATCATCTTTCGGTGCTCGGCCAACACCTGGACTTCAGGCTCGGTACCCGGCAGCAGGATCTCGACGCGCTCTTGGGCAATGATCCCGATGATCGCTGCCATGTAGCCTGGGTCTCTCGCCAGAGGCACTAGGTAGGAAGCGTCGCTCATATAAAGGCCGAAGGAGAAGCCATCAGCATCCGCGGCAACGACTCTGTAGGATGTGCCTAATAGCCTGATGGCATGGAGGATCTGGTGTCCCACGGAGCGCCCCCCGACACCCGTGATCAGCACACATGGACGCGACTCCTGATACCTGCTCATCTCTTAGACTCAAGCGTACCCTGATTCACCTGATTCTTGATGGTTCGGCACACTACATCGATCTGCTCTCGCGTCAACTCAGCAAACATCGGCAGCGACAACTCCTCGCGCGCCAGTTGCTCCGAGGCCGGGAAGTCGCCTGCCTTGTAGCCCAGGTCGCCGTACGCGGATAGCAGATGCACGGGATCCGGGTAGTGTTTTCCGCTTTGAATCTCGCGCTCCGCCAGGGCAACTTGCAGCGCGTCGCGCGCGGGGCTGCGAACGGCATAGATGTGGAAAACGTGCCGCGAATCAGGCGCCACGAACGGCGGCTGCACGCCGCTGTCGGCCAGTCGTTCCGTGTAGCGCGCTGCGCAAGCTCGCCGCGCCTCGGTCCACCCATCGAGCCGCCGCAGTTTCACGCGCAGGATAGCGCCCTGGATGCCGTCCATTCGGTAGTTAAACGCCTTCAGGACGTGCTCGTACTTCTTCTTCTGTCCCCAATCACGGAGCATGCGGGCCTTCTCGGCGTATTCAGCGTTGTTTGTCACCACGCAGCCGGCCTCGCCGTAGGCCCCCAGGTTCTTGCCGGGGTAGAAGCTGAAACCGGCGACGTCACCGAGGCCGCCGGTCCGGCGCCCCTTGTACTCGGCCCCGTGCGCCTGGGCCGCGTCTTCGATGACCTTCAGGTTGTGCTTCTTGGCGATCGTCAGGATCGGATCCATGTCCGCGGGCTGGCCGTACAGATGCACGGGAAGAATGGCCTTGGTCTTCGTATTGATGGCCGCCTCGATCTTCGTCGGATCGATCGTGTAGCGTTGCGGATCCATGTCGACGAACACGGGCCGGGCGCCCGTGTATTCGATCGCCGCCACGCTCGCCACGAAGGTCATCGGGCAGGTGATCACCTCGTCGCCGGGGCCGATGCCCGCCGCGAGCATGGCCAAGTGCAGCGCGCTCGTCCCGGAGTTGACGGCGACGGCGTGCTCGGCTCCGCAGTAGGCGCCGAACTCCTCCTCGAACGCCGCCACCTCCCGCCCGAGGGCAAACTGGCAGCTTTCCAACACCCGCCCGATCGCGGATTGCACTTCGTCTTGGATGGATCGGTATTGTGCCCTAAGATCAAGAAAAGGGATCATTGCTCGGTTCCTGAAAGCGGGTGCTCGCCTGGTTTCTGTTCACAGCCTACGACTTCAATGCCGGTGAACTGATGGGAGCCACAGGCGGCTTGCCTGCACGCGTTCACTGGCGGACAAGCCGCCAGTGGCACCCCAGCCAGTGGCACCCCAGCCAGTGGCACCCCAGCCAGTGGCAGCCCCGCCCGCGGCACCCGCACGAGTGGCACGCCCGTGCGTTGGCAGGTCATCATTTCACCTGTCTCGGACAACGAGCGTCTCCCCCACACCCGCCTGCTGGTCTCGTTGCCGGGAGCCGGACTCGTTCGTCGGATTATCCGTGGGAGCGATCTGCGTGTCAACACGGCGCCCTGCGGCGTGTCAATACAGCACCTTGCGGCCGTCCTTGAAACGGACCCACAGATGGATGTTGAAGCGGGCCCGGTTGCGGTCCAACTCGCGCGAGAGAAACGTCTTCTCGATCGAACGCGCCAGTTCCATCCTCTTCCAGTTTGTGGCTCGGGCATCAAACGACCCCGCGTCCGGGTCGCCGAACCGGCTCTTGACGAGGTCACTCGTCAACTCCAACGGCTGGCGCAGCCGCCAGTCTTTCAGCACGAGCCAGCGGTAGAGCGAACGACGTAGCGTGGGCCCGTGGATCACTCCGTCCGGATTCACAAACGTGCCGCCGACGTAGACATCCGGGACGTCGTCGTCGGTCAGCAGTCCGGTATCGAGGGCGATGTCGATCACAACCACGTTTCGGCTGGCGATGTCGACCAGATCGGCCGGCAGCAGCCACCACTGCTGGTACGTCCGCAGGGGGTGGTGAAAGGCGACGCGAGGGTAGAGCCCCTCCACCCAACCTGGCATCAACTGATCGTTGTGTCCACTCTGTGTGATCAGGGCCTCGCTCGCCGGCCGGCCGCCGAAAAGTGGCCGGGGCTTGTTGTTGACCGAGAACTTGAGGGGCGGCCGCGCCTCGTCGGTCTTCAGATCGATCAGCCAATAGGCCGACACCACCTCGTCCTGCCGAATCGGATTCGGGATGCGGATCTCCTGCCGGGCCGGTAGTCGAAGGTCCACCGTCCAGGCCCGCCAGCACGGATCGGAGCCCGTGTACGCGTGCGACGCGAGCAGAAGAGCGAAGATGACCGCCGGGACCAGTCCGACGATGGCCGCCCGCGGCGTACCGAGTGTGGGCCGCGCCAACAACAACACGATTACTCCCCATCCGAAGTCGAGCCCGAGCACCAGTATCGTGGAAAGCACCGCCAAGGTGAACGGATGAGCTTCGGGCAGAGGCGTTGCGAGATGGGCGAGTGGGCATGCAAACCATACAAACAGCGTCGCTGCCAGACCGATCGTCAGCAGTACACTAGTACGCGGCCGTGGGCCCTCGGCGAACGTTTGGGCAGAGAAACTGTCCGTGGCACTCGTGGCATATAAGTCGCCCGTGGCATACCTGCGCGAAGGCACTGGCATACGAGCCGCCCGTGACACCCGAGCGCGCGGGCGCACCCAACTCCAGGCGTTGTCAATGAAGAATGCGGCCAACAAAAACACAATCGGCATGAACGGCAAGGCGTGCCGCAGTTCTATCCACTTGATCCACATGACGGCAAACGGCGGAATCAACAATAGCAACAAGCCCCACTGGCGCCACCGAATGAAGGCCAGACCAAGCCCCGCGATACCGAGGATGACCAACGTACGTTTGATCGCGTGCATCACCGCGTCCGGCGCGTGCTGAAACCCCAACCATAGCGTCTCGGCGTACCAGACGTGTGAGAAGACCAGGTCAAGTGCAACGGCCACGGGGTAGAGGAGCGGTACTTCGTCGAGCCAGCGGTCGCCCATCCCCTTCAAGCTGCCCTTGTCGGGATACCAGCCAACGAAATCCGGATCGCAGGCCTTGTTCATCACCTCCAGCATGCGCTCGACGCCACGTGATCCGACCACAGAATCCACGCCCAGTCGCGCCGCGCCCGCTCGCCACGCGGCCAGCCCCAGGAACAGGGGCACGGCGAAGGCTGCGGTCAGCCCGATCCGTCGCCGCCGTGAACGACTCGGGCCGGTGAGCAAGATACCAGCGACCAGGAACGGCACCGAGGGCAGCAGCGTGGAGCGTGAAAGCACGGCGCAGACCGCGACCAATCCTCCCAGCAGCAGCCACGCCCAACGGCCGGTCTGCAACCCACGGAGCAGGGCGGCCAGCATCATCATCTGAAGGAAGATGGCCAGGTTCTCGCTCAGGGCATGACCTGTGTACACGATGAGCGCCGGATACGCCGCCGTGAGCAGCGCCGCGATGATGCCGGCGCGGTGGCTGGCTACCCGTTTGCCGACCAGGTACACCAGTACGCAGGTCAGCGCGCCCATCACAGCCTGGACGGACCTCAGCAACCACACATGGCTCGGCCAGCACTCGAAGGGAAGCAGGGAGAACAGAACTCCCAGGAAGGCCGGATAGCCCGGGCCGCGTGAGCCGAAATAGTATCTCGCCTTCTCGGTGCTCCGGTCATCCCGCTCAACCTGGCCGGAAACCCACAGTGCGACGCCACAGTAACTGCTTTGATCAAACTGCAGCGGGGCCGGCGCGAAGTACGCCAGGTAGAACAGCCGCAACGCACACGCGATCAGGAAGATAAGCAACAACCAACGTCGCTCGATGCGACGGCGGTCTGTTGCGTCGCGGCTGACATCCGGCGCTGGACAACCCTCCTCCGCATCCGTGGCGTGGGATATCAATGCAGTGCTCACGCGGCGTACCACCTACGGATTTCACCGCACAGCGTCCACGGACGCGAAGCGCGTGCCATGGCGATCGAGCAGTGCCCGCCTCACGCGACGCTGGGATCAGCCAAGTTCCACCGGCTTGCCTCGCTGTTCGAGCGACGCAGCGGCTGCTTCGAGAATCTGCACGACCCGCAGACCAGCCTGGGCGTCTGTGATCGGCGTCTTCTTGCTCTCGATGCAATCCACGAAGTGGGCGGCCTGGGCACGCAGCGCCTCCGTCCCGTCAAGCTTCGGCGCTATCATGTCGCCCGTACGGTAGCCGATGAGCTGCTGATGACGGCTCTCGGCGCTGTCCGAGATGGTGATGCCTTTGTCGTAGATCTTGATCTTCTCGCTGGGTTCCAGGTCGTCGTAGACGATCATCTGGCGGCTGCCACCGATCAAGGTCTGCCGCACTTTGACCGGCGCCAGCCAGTTGACGTGGACGTGCCCGATCAGATTGTCTTCGCAATAGACTGTCAGGTAGGCCACGTTCGCCGGCTGGCCGGGGACGTGGCTCGTGCCGGTCGCCGAGACGGCCTGCGCGCGGGACGTCAACGTATAGTCCATGATCGACAGGTCGTGCACGGCCAGATCCCAAAGCACGCTGACGTCGTGCTGGAACAAACCGAGGTTGACGCGCACGGAATCGTAGTAGTAGATGTCGCCGAGGCTGCCGCTGCTGACCAAATCATGGATCTTGCGGACTGCGCCGGTGTATACGAATGTGTGATCGACCATCAGCGTCCGCTTTCGCTTCTCGGCTTCGTCGATCAACTTCTTGATCTGCTCCGAATTGGACGCTATCGGTTTCTCGACGAGCACGTGCTTGTTAGCTCGGAGGGCTTGCAGGGCCAGCTCGAAATGTGCCGAAACGGGCGTTGCGATAACGATCGCGTCAACCTTTGGATCGCGAGCCAGTTCTCCCGGATCCGTCGTCGTCTTCACGCCCGGGTAGCTCCGCTGCACGAGCTTCAGCCGGTCCCCGTCGAGGTCGCACACGCATGCGAGGTTGGCCTCCGGCAAGCCGGCGTAGTTGCGAACCAGGTTGGGGCCCCAGTAGCCATAGCCGATCACTCCGATGTTGATCATCTCGTTTTCTCCTGATCGTTCACATTTCCTGCAACCTTGGCCGGCACGCCGACGGCGATCGTGCCCGCCGGCACATCGCGTGTGACCACCGCCCCGGCTCCCACCAATGCCCGCTCACCAATCGTCACGCCACACATGATGACACTGCCGCTGCCAAGTGATGCGCCTCGCTTCACGCGCGTTGGGATGACCTCCCAGTCGACTTCGGTTTGGAGAGTCCCGCCCGGCGCGGTGGCTCGCGGATAGCGGTCGTTGATAAACACCACGTTGTGCCCGACGAACACCTCGTCTTCGATTGTGACGCCCTCGCAAATGAAGGTGTGGGACGAGACCTTGCACCGTTTTCCGATCGTGGCGTTCTTCTGAATCTCAACGAAGGCGCCGATCTTGGTCTCATCACCCACCGTACACCCGTACAGATTCACGAGGTCGGGTTGGAAGATCAGCACGCCTTCGCCTAGGCGTACGCTATCGGCTATCGGCATCAACGAACTCCGTTGCCAGAACGCCGTTCATAAACGGTCTTGCCTCGCCTCACAGGGCGGTGCGCCGGCCGCCCTCGGTGCATCCGGCTCGCAAGAGTCGTCACCGTATGAAGCGGCGCGCTGACAGAGGCCAGGCATGCTACTTCGGCCACCAGCAAATAGCAAACCCCTGGCTGCCGCACGCTCGATGAGGAGGTCCTGCCACTCCCGGCGGCATTCGATTCTGGGTGCCACGGGCGGCGGCAATCGATTCTGGGTGCCACGGGCTGCTTGCCCGCCCGTGCTGTCTCTCCGGTGAGCGCATGGGGCATACACGCCGGTAGACAAGTACGCGTTGATCGTTGTGGCATCGGTAAGCGGAGCCGGCGGCGGCGGCGGAGCTTACCCGTGGGCAGATACGCTGGGCCGAGAATCCCTTCTCGGCCCGTTGTGTCGATCTGTGGGAAAGGATTC
>JAFGQA010000344.1 GCA_016935885.1 Phycisphaerae bacterium
TCGTTCAATTCGTGGGCGCCAAAATCGACCACTTCGTGGCCTGCGCTGCGAAGCTGTTGAACCAACTCCTCTTTCAAGGGATAACCCCCGTGATCGGTCGCTATGCCCAATCGCATATCGTCTCCTTTGCAAATTCGCAGTCGGCTCTCTCGTGCAGGCTTTCGATGGCCGCCGCCACGCCTTCGTGATTGCCGAAAATCGCCGATCCGGCCACAAGGACGTTGGCTCCGGCGCCGACGACCAGCGGCGCCGTCTCGGCGTTGATGCCGCCGTCCACTTCCAAATAGCACGCGGGATTGATCTTCTCGATCATCTCGGCAATGCGGCGTATTTTCGGCAGCGTCGTCTGGATGAAATGCTGGTGTCCGAATCCCGGGTCGACGGTCATCACTAAAACCTGGTCGAGGTCCTGGAGAATCTCCTCGAGCACCGAGGCGGGAGTCGCGGGATTGATCGCCACTCCCACCCGCTTGCCAAGGCTTTTCACCCGCCCGACGGTGCGATGCAGGTTGGCGTTGCCCTCCCAATGCACAATCAGCCCGTCCGAGCCGGCCCCGGCAAACTCCTCCAGGAACAGGTCGGGATTCGAGATCATCAAGTGCGTTTCCAAGGGCAAATGCGTGATCGGTCGCAGGGAAGCGACGATCGGAGCGCCCATAGAAAGATTGGGCACAAAATGCCCGTCCATCACGTCGATGTGAAGCCGGTCGACTCCGGCCCCTTCCGCTTCGGCAACCTGCCGGCCCAAGCGGGCGAAGTCGGCCGCAAGGATCGAAGGGGCGAGTTTTATCTCTTGGCGCTTCATTGCATTGCCTTCAAGGCTGTCCCCTCTCCCTTTGGGAGAGGGTTAGGGTGAGGGCCGTTTGTGAGAGGACACAGGATTCTTCTTTATTTCCGCCATCATTACCCTCACCCCCGACCCCTCTCCCAAAGGGAGCGGGGACCTTTTCAATATTCTACGTGATCGACGCCTCATAGATGCGCCGAATCGAAGCATCCAACATTGCGTTGAACTCGGCATCCGTCTGGTGGACCGACAGTCCTTCAAGCAGCGCCCGCGAAAAGCTCGCCACGACGCCGTGGTTGCGACGCAGGCGGCTGTCGGCTTCTTGCTGCGAGTAGCCGCCCGAGAGCGCGACCGTTCTTACGACCCGGGGATGATGAACAAACTCGGCATAGAAGTTCGGCTGTTCAGGCAACGTGAGCTTGAGCATTACCCGCTGCTCCGGAGCAAGCTCATCGAGCTTCTCCTGGATGGCCGCCTTGAGCAACGCTTCGGCTTCGGCCTTCCGGGGACAGTGGATGTCCACTTCAGGCTCGACGATCGGCACCAGGCCGGCGGCGATGATCTGATGGGCGGTTTCGAATTGCTGGTTCACGACGGCCTTGATGGCGGCCGGATTGGCTTGCTTGATGACCGAGCGCATTTTGGTGCCGAAAATCCCCTTGGACGCGGCCTTCTCGAGGCACGCGGCGAGCTCGGGCATGGGCTTCATCATCTGAACGCCGTCCTTCTCCGGCGCCAGACCCTTGTCCACCTTCAAAAAGGGAACGACCTGTTTCACTTCCCAGAGATACTCCGCCGTGGGAATTCCCTGGATCTGGCGGTCCATCGTGTCCTCGAACAAGATGGCCCCGAGAATCCGCTCGCCCGTAAAGCTCGGACTGCTGATCACGCGGGTCCGCATGTGATGGACGAGATCGAACATCTCGTCGTCGTCGGTCCAGGCGTTGGCGCCAATGCCGTAAAGGGCCAGCGCGTGAGGGGTGCTGCCGCCGCTCTGGTCGAGCGCCGCGATAAATCCCTTATGGATCTGCATTTTTTGCAGTTGTTCCTCGGTCAATAGGCAAGTTGACATGACGCCTCCTTCATCTTCCGGCAGCGCCGGATCAGGTTATTGGTGGAACTGTCGTGTGCAAGGGCCGGTTGATCCTCGCTCTCCAATTCGGGAATAATCCGCTTGGCCAATTGCTTGCCCAGTTCGACGCCCCACTGGTCGAAGGAATCGATATTCCAGATGATTCCCTGGGTAAAGACGCTGTGTTCATAAAGGGCGACGAGCTTGCCCAGCGTTTCGGGGGCGAGTTGCTTGGCGAGAATCACGTTCGACGGGCGGTTGCCCTCGAAGACGCGGTGGGGAACCAGCCAATCCGCCACGCCCTCGGCCCTTACTTCCTCCGCCGTTTTTCCGAAGGCCAAGGCCTCGGCTTGCGCCAGCACGTTTGCCAGGAGCATGTCGTGGTGCCGGCCGAGCGGATTGAGCGGTTGCCCGAAGGCGATGAAATCGCAGGGAATCAGCCGCGTTCCCTGATGGATCATCTGGTAGAAGGAATGTTGGCCGTTGGTCCCCGGTTCACCGAAGACGATCGGACCGGTTGCGTAGGAGACCTGGTTTCCGTCGATGGTGACGTGCTTGCCGTTGCTCTCCATGCACAACTGCTGCAGATAGGCGGGGAACCGCTTGAGATACTGTTCGTAGGGCAAGACCGCCATCGTGTCGGCGCCGAAGAAGTTGTTGTACCACAGCGACAGCAATCCCATCAGGACCGGCAGATTGCGGTCGAAGGGAGCGGTCCGAAAATGCTCGTCCATTTGGCGGAATCCGTCCAACAGGGCCTGAAAATTGTCCGGACCGATGGCCAGCATCGTCGACAGTCCGATTGCCGAATCCATCGAGTAGCGGCCGCCGACCCAGTCCCAGAACTCGAACATGTTGGCGGTGTCGATGCCGAACTCGGACACCTTCTCGGCGTTGGTCGAAACGGCGACGAAGTGCTTGGCGACGGAGTCGAGATCGCCGTCGAAGGCCGCCAGCGACCACTGCCGCGCCGAATGGGCGTTGGTCATCGTTTCCAGCGTCGTAAACGTCTTCGAGGCGACGATAAACAGGGTCTCCGCCGGATCGAGGTCGTGGACCGCCTCGGCAAAATCGGTTCCGTCAACGTTGGAGACGAAGCGAAACGTCATGTCGCGCCGGCTGTAATGCTTCAGCGCCTCGTAGGCCATTACCGGCCCCAGGTCGGAGCCGCCGATGCCGATGTTCACGACGTTCTCGATGCGTTTTCCGGTGTGCCCTTTCCATTGGCCGTTCCGCACGCGCCGGGCGAAGTCGGCCATCCGGTCGAGCACGGCGTGGACGCGGGGAACCACGTTTTCGCCGTCGACGACCACGGAGGTCCCTTCCGAGGCGCGGAGCGCCGTATGCAGCACGGCGCGGTTTTCCGTGACGTTGATCTTCTCGCCGGAGAACATCGCCTCGATCCGTTCCCGCAGGCCGGCTTCCTCCGCCAGCGCGACGAGGAGCTTCAGCGTTTCCTCGGTGACCCGGTTCTTCGAGTAGTCGAGAAAGATCCCGGCCGCCTCGACGGTCAGGCGTTCGCCCCGCTGGGGATCTTTCTCAAAGAGCGTTCGAAGGTGCAGATCGCGGACCTTCGGGTGGTGGGTTGCGAGACGCTTCCACACGTCGCGCTGCGTGAGTGGCTTGCTGTTATTTGTATTTTGACTCATGTTTTTTGACTCCTTGGAAGACAAAAGTAAGTGTCAGTTAGTCCGCGGCGTGTGCCGCCGGTAAGCTCCCAAGGACTGCAACGCAGGCGGATCAATCATGCGATTGCTTCCGAGAGCTGGAAGGCTTCGTTAACGATCTGTTGAGCTTCGTCCACAATCGCGTCGAGGTGGGCCTGATCCTGGAAGCTCTCCGCGTAGATTTTGTATATGTCTTCCGTGCCGGAAGGACGAGCCGCAAACCAGCCGCTGTCAATGACGACCTTCAGGCCGCCGACCGGCGCGTTGTTTCCCGGCGCGTTGGTCAGCTTGGCCCGAATGGTCTCGCCCGCCAACGTCGGAGCGGCGACGATGTCGGGCGAAAGATGGCGGAGCCGGTCCTTCTGTTCCGGCGTCGCCGGGGCGTCGAGCCGCGTGTAGCACGGCGAGCCGAACTCGGCCTCGAGTTCCTGATAATGGATGCCCGGGTCCTTTTGCGTGCGGGCCGTAATCTCGGCGGCCAGCAAATCCATGATCGGACCGTCCTTGTCGGTGGACCAGACCGCGCCGTCAAACCGCAAGAAGCTGGCCCCGGCGCTCTCTTCACCACCGAAGCAGAGCGAACCGTCGAACAGTCCCGGCACGAACCACTTGAAGCCCACGGGCACCTCGCACAACCGGCGGCCCAGCTTGCGGACGACGCGGTCGATCATGCTGCTGCTGACGAGCGTTTTCCCGACCGCAACATTCGCCGGCCACTTCCGGTGACTCAAGAGGTAGCGGATGGCCACGGCGAGAAAATGATTGGGATTCATCAGGCCGGCGGACGGCGTCACGATGCCGTGACGATCGGAATCCGGATCGTTGGCGAAGGCAACTTGATACCGGTCCTTCAGTCCCACCAGCCGTGCCATCGCGTAGGGGCTGGAAGGGTCCATGCGGATCTTGCCGTCATGATCGACCGTCATAAACGAGAACGTCGGATCGATGGTCGGGTTCACCACGGCAATGTCCAGGCCGTACACCGCGTTGATAGGCTCCCAATACGGCGCCGCGGCGCCGCCCAGCGGATCGACGCCCAATTGCAGCCGGGCGTTGCGGATGAGGTCCATATCCACGATGTTCCTCAGATCCTGGACGTAGGGCAGCATGAGGTCTTCCTCGTGAGTCGTGTCGGCCTTCAGGGCCGATGCGAAGGGGACTCTCTTGACCTCCCGATTTCCACCGCGCAACAAGTCGTTGGCCCTTTCCTGCACCCAGTCGGTGACATCGACGTCCGCCGGTCCGCCATCGACGCCGTTGTATTTGAAGCCGCCGTCCTCCGGCGGATTGTGCGACGGCGTAATGACGATGCCGTCGGCCAGGTGTTCCTGGCGATCGCGGTTGTAAACGAGGATCGCGCGGGAAATGACCGGCGTGGGCGTAACGCCGTCGTTCTTTTGAATGATCGTCTCGACGCCGTTGCCCGCCAGCACTTCCAGCGCCGTGCGTTGGGCCGGCGTGGAGAGGGCGTGGGTGTCCTTGCCCATAACCAGCGGGCCGTCCGTGCCTTGCTTCCGCCGATAGTCGCAAATCGCCTGGGTAATGGCCAGTATGTGCGCCTCGGTGAAGGAGCCGTTCTGCGGAGATCCCCGATGCCCGTTGGTGCCAAAGCTGACCAACTGATCGGGGTCGGACAAATCGGGACGGCGCTGATGGTATTCACGTTCGAGCGACGCCACGTCGATCAGGATATTTTTCGGAGCGGGTTTGCCCGCCAGCGGGGAGATCTTCATGTCTCTTCTCCTTCTGATAGGATTCAGTCGAACGGCACCGGACAGGGCTTCGCGTTCCAGATGTCGGCCGCATATTCCGCAATCGAGCGGTCACTGGAGAACTTACCGGAGCCGGCCACGTTCAGGATCGCCTTTTGCGCCCAAGCATAAGGCGAGGCATACAATTCCTGGAGCTTTTGGTCGGCCTCGAGGTAGGATTTGAGATCGGCCAGGTGCATGTAGTAGTCGCCGTGAGTCAAGAGTGCGTCGCGGATGGGAGTAAACGCGCCCGGCTCGTAGCGGCTGAAATGGTGGTTGAAGATCAGGTCCAGGGCCGCCCGGGTCTCCGGCTCGTTTTCGTAGTGCCAGTGCGGATTGTACCAGCCTCGGCTCGCAGCAACCTGATCGGCCGTCAGTCCGAAGAGGAAGAAGTTCTCTTCTCCCGCTTCCTCGGCCATTTCAATGGTCGCCCCGTCCCGCGTGCCGAGCGTCAGCGCTCCGTTCATCATGAACTTCATGTTGCTGGTGCCGCTCGCTTCGTAGCCGGCCGTGGAAATCTGGTTCGAGACGTCGCTGGCGGGGATCAGCCGCTCGGCCTGGGTGACGCAGTACTCGGGCAGGAACAGGACCTTGAGTTTGCCGCGCATGGACGGATCGTTGTCGATCGTGCCGGCCAGATTGTTGATGAACTTGATGATCACCTTGGCCAACTGGTAGGCGGGGGCGGCCTTGCCGGAGAAGAAAAACGTCCGCGGCGTCATCTCCAAATTGGGATGCTCGCGGAGCCGGTTGTAGAGCACGACGATCCGCAGCGCATTGAGCAACTGCCGCTTGTATTCGTGGATCCGCTTGATCTGGCAATCGAAGATGCCGTCGGGATCCGCCGTCTCGCCGGTCGTCCGCTTGAGCCAGTCGGCGAACCGGACTTTGGCCTCGCGCTTGGCATGGCGGAAATCCTCCTGCAATCCGACGTCGTCCGCCAAGGGACGCAGCTTCTTGAGTTCTTCCAGATCCGTGATCCAACGGTCTCCAATGGCCTCGGTGATCGTCCGGGAAAGCACCGGGTTGCACATCATCAGCCAGCGCCGCGGCGTCACGCCGTTGGTCTTGTTGCTGAATCGCTCGGGAAACATCTCCGCCAGGTCCTTGACCGTCACGGTGCGGAGAAGTTCCGAGTGGATTTTCGCCACTCCGTTGGTGCTGTGCGAGCCGACGATCCCCAGGTTGGCCATGCGAACGTGCTTCGTCGGTCCCTCTTCGATCAAGCTGATCCGCTCGACTTTTCCCTCGTCGCCCGGGTAGCGGGAGCGGACGTCGCGAAGCAGCCGCGAGTTGATCTCATCAATGATCTCCAGATGCCGCGGCAGCAACGTGGCAAACCACTGGACGGGCCATTTCTCCAACGCTTCGGGAAGCAAGGTGTGGTTCGTATACCCCAAAGTGCGTCGCGTCAAATCCCAGGCCTGGTCCCACGGAAGCTTCGCGTCGTCCAACAAGATCCGCATCAGCTCGGGAACGGACATGGTCGGATGGGTGTCGTTAAGTTGGATCGCCACTTTTTCGGGAAGCAGGTTCCAGTCGTCTTTTTCCCGTCGGAAACGGCGCACCACGTCGGCCAGAGAGCACGCCACGAGGAAGTACTCCTGCACGAAACGCAGGGCCTGTCCCCGGCTGGTCGAGTCGTCGGGATAGAGGACGCGGGTGAGCGTTTCGGCGCCGAGCGTCTCGGCCAGGGCGGCAATGAAGTCGCCTCCGCTGAACTCCTGAAAATTGAAGTAATCGTGCGCCGCCGCGGCCCAAAGCCGCAGCGTGTTGACCGTCTTGCCTTGGTAGCCCACCACGGGTCGATCATAAGGAATGCCGATCAGACGAGACGGCCGGCCGGCCACCGTCTGCAGCCTCCCTCCGCGCATCTCGAACGAGCAGTTCAGCGCAATCTCGACCGCCTCGTGCGGCCGGGCGACCTCCCAGGGGTCCGGGCGGCGGAGCCAGTTGTCCGGCTGCTCGCGTTGCCAGCCGTTCTCGATAATCTGTTTGAAGATCCCGTACTCGTAGCGCAATCCGTAGCCCATCGCCGGGATCTGCATCGTGGCCATCGAGTCCACGAAGCATGCCGCCAGCCGGCCCAGACCTCCGTTGCCCAGGCCCGCGTCAGGCTCCTGCTCCAGCAGCTCATGCCAATCCAGGTTCTCCTGACGAACCACGTCGTCGACCAACGGCCCGAGCAGCAAATTGCTGACGTTGTTCAGCAACGAGCGGCCGATGAGGAATTCCATCGAAAGATAGTACACCCGCTTCGGATCCGCGCGCCGATACGTCTCCTCCGTGCGCAGCCAGCGCTGCGAAAGGATGTCGCGCACGGAGCGGGCCACGGCCTCGAACCGCTCGCGCGAGCCGATCAACGACGGATCCTTCACGTAGTCGAAGTGAAGATGCCGCTCGTAGAAGGCATCGACGTTTCCGGTAAACGGAATCTGACCGCATCCATAGTGCTCGAGCAGATCTCGAGTCTCTGCGGACGCCGACGCGGCCCCGGCGGTCAACGTGTCTTGAGTTAGTGTCGACATGCGAGTATTCCTTTTAACGTGAATGTGAACGATTGAGAGGCTGTTGGCTCTACAGCGTAAGGTTGACGGGGATTGAGACGGTGATTGTGTATCAGATTGGGCCTTCGGCCCACGAACCTCCAGTAAAATTAATAGGGCCAGGTCCAGTTGCTGTCTTCGGGCCGATCGACGCCGAACTCATAGGCATGTTGCTGGCAGGCGATCTGCCGGTTGCGCAGGGTCTCGCGCGCCCCCGCGCCCGTCACTTGGAAACGCGGCATCCGGTCAATCGCGTCGATGGCCAGGCTGAACCGGTCGGTCTGATTGCGTATGGCAAGCTCCAAGGGCGTGTTGATGTTGCCCTGCTCCTTGTAGCCGCGCACGTGGATGTTGTGCTGACCGGGCCTGCGGTAAGTGAGGCGATGGATCAGCCACGGGTAGGAGTGGAAGTTGAAGACCACGGGGGTGTCCGGGGCGAACACCTCTTCGAACTCGCGGTCGGTCAGACCGTGCGAGTGCTCGGTGTTCGGCACCAGTTTGAACAGGTCCACCACGTTCACGAAGCGGATCTTCACGTCGGGGAGATATTGCCGAAGCAACGCGGCGGCGGCCAGCGCCTCCATCGTGGGCACGTCTCCACAACTCGCCATGACGACGTCGGGCTTGACTCCCTGGTCGTTGCTGGCCCAATTCCAGATTCCCAAGCCCTTCGTGCAGTGCGCAATCGCCGCGTCCATGTCGAGATACTGCAAGTGGACCTTCTTGTCCGCCACGATCACGTTCACGTAGTTGACGCTCTTCAGGCAGTGGTCCGCAACGGACAGCAGCGTGTTGGCGTCGGGCGGCAAGTAGATGCGCGTGACCGCGGGACTCTTGTTGGCGACCACGTCGAGGAATCCGGGATCCTGGTGCGTGAAGCCGTTGTGGTCCTGCCGCCACACCAAGGCCGTGATCAGCAGGTTGAGCGAGGAAATCGGGGCCCGCCAGGAGAGCTTGCTGCACTTCTCAAGCCATTTGGCGTGCTGATTGTACATCGAGTCGACGACGTGAATGAACGGCTCGTAGCTGTTGATCAAACCGTGCCGGCCGCTCAAGATATAGCCTTCGAGCCACCCTTCCACGGTGTGCTCGCTGAGCATCTCCATCACGCGGCCGTCGGGGCCCAGCTCTCCGCCGTCGAGGTCTTCCGGGAAGTACTCGCCGAGCCACACCTTCTTGCAGACTTCGTAAAGGGCCTGCAGTTGGTTCGACTGCGTCTCGTCGGGTCCGAACACCCGGAAGTTGTGCATGTTCTGCCGCATAACATCGCGGAGATAATTGCCGAGCGTCGGAACGTTGCCCGCCCGGGTCACGCCGGGCTTGTCGACGTTGACGCCGCTCTGCCGGAAGTCGGGCATATCCAAGGGCTTGCGGACCAGTCCGCCGTTGGCGATCGGATTGGCGCTCATCCGCCGGGCGCCCTTCGGAGCCAGCGCCTTCAGTTCGGCAGTAAGCCGTCCCTCGGCATCGAAGAGCTTTTCCGGCTCGTAGCTGCGCATCCACTGCTCCAGGACGGCCAGGTGTTCTGGATTGGCGACGACGTCCGTGATCGGAATCTGGTGGGCGCGCCAGAATCCCTCCAGATAGTGTTCGTCCACTTTCCGAGGCGCCGTCCAGCCCTTCGGGGTGCGGAGAATGATCATCGGCCAGCGCGGCCGGAACGCCATGCCGGCGCTCCGCGCCTTGCTCTGAATCTTGCGGATCTCCAGCACGCAATGCTCCAGCGTGGCGGCCATGGCCTGGTGCATGCTTTCGCGGTCGCTCCCTTCGACAAACAGCGGCGTGTATCCGTAGCCGATAAACAGCGACTCCAACTCTTCGTGGCTGATGCGCGCCAGGATGGTCGGGTTGTTGATCTTGTATCCGTTCAGATGCAGGACCGGGATGACCGCCCCGTCGGTGACCGGATTGAGGAACTTGTTGCTGTGCCAACTGGTCGCCAGCGGGCCGGTCTCCGACTCGCCGTCGCCCACCATGCA
>JAFGQA010000345.1 GCA_016935885.1 Phycisphaerae bacterium
CTGCGACTGTGGCACGGGCGCCAAAGCCCGTGAATCCACCGCCGAGACGGCGGTGCCACAGGTGCATCCAACCGTGAAGTGCTTTAAGCCCGCGGCTCATCAATGTTCGTTGAACGCGCCAAGGTGGATGGAAAGCATCACGCCTCCGTCAACACCGCCGTCGGCCATGTGCTTGGGTCAATCCACCAGTTCAGATCGTCCCCAACGGTTAGCGCCTGTTGGCCGAGTTCGGCGTCTTCCAGCATGTAGTACAGGCCGATCCGTGGATTCTCGGCGGGGTCGAATCCATGTAAGGCCGTTGCCGGAATACGGGCCGTGAACGAGTAGCCGGTCCGGCTAGTCTTCGCCGCAATCGAGATCGCGCCCGGCCGCACGATTGGGGCGTCCACAGTCGCCCTGTGAACCTTGGCACTGCCCGCCACCGGCTCCCCGCCGCTGCGGCCGCCACCGGCTGGCAGGAAGTAGAACTGCTGGCAGAAGCGCGTTGCCCGACGGATGCTCCGCGTGTCACGCATGTCGGTCATCAACCGTAGGCCGTCTGACTTCCAGAACCGCGCGGGGTCGCACTGTGGGAGACGCGCCTTGCCCTCGACCTGGCACGCCACGTAAAGGCCGTTCTCGTCCCAGGTTACGAAAACCGCGCCGAAGCCCTCCTCGCCGTCGATGCCATGGAGCGGCGGAAGCAGATAACGCGGGTCCCAACTGTCGGCACGGCTGTCGATGTTCGGTGGCTGATCGCAGCGATACAGTGGGAATTTAAACCTGAATAGGAATCGATTGGGAATGAGTTTGGGCACTGTTGGCACCAGCCGCGCGGCACGGATTACCGACCTACGTGTTGGCCCTGCTTCACCGACGCGGGGCACGTGTTTCAGCTTGCACCGGCGGCTCAGTCATCGCCAGTGACGGATCGCCGATGACCGTTTTGAACGTCTGGCTCGTGTCACCCAAAGCGAGACTTCTCTCCGCCTCGGACAAGGAACGTTTCCGGCCTCAGTCCAACACACGAGACGCCATCGCTGCCTGAACGGTTCCTGCTTTCGCAGCCGCCCGGCCGCTGTCTGGCTCCGGCGGCGCGCCGCCAAGATCGCCTCCGGCGCTCCGCGATGATAATCCGCCTGCCGCGGGAGCGACAGTGCCGAGTGCAACCGGCGATGGATGTGGGTCCGTAACGCTTCCGGCGGCATCCGATTCTGGGTGCCACGGGCGGCTTGTCCGCCCGTGCGGTCTCTCCGGTGGGCGCATGGAGCATCCACACTGGCAGGCAAGCTGCCAGTGCCACCCGCCTAGACTGTCACGGACCCAATAGGCCGCGCCAAGACACGGAGCTCTCTGCCAAGGCCGGAGGTTGCGGGCTACTTCGGGCAGTTGCAGGCACATGAGGTCGGCCGCGGGCATTGCTCCAGCACCCAGCGGGCCAACGAGTCAACGCCGGTGCCGCATTTGACGTCCGTCTGAAAGATCAGCGCCCCTGGATTGACGCGCGCGATGTCGCGCCGGGCCTCCTCGATGTCGAAATCCGTGTGTGGCAACAGGTCGCACTTGGTCAGCAACACGGCCGCCGCCCCTTTGAACAGCAGCGGGTACTTGGACGGCTTGTCGTCGCCCTCGCTCACACTCAGAACGCTGATCCGCAGGTGCTCGCCAAGGTCGAAATTGGCCGGGCAGATCGGATTGCCCACATTCTCGATGATGACAAGGTCGAGCTTGTCCAGCGGGATTCGTTCCAGGCCGTGCTCGACCAGGGTGGCATTCAGATGGCAGCCCCCTTCCGTCAAAAGCTGCACGACCGGCACGCCGAGGCCCGCGATCCGCGAGGCGTCCCTCGTCGTGGCAAGATCGCCTTCCAGGACAGCCACACGGAGCGACTTGGCCAGCACGGGCAACAGGACCTCAAGAATGGACGTCTTGCCACTGCCGGCCCCTCCGAGCAGGTTGATGCACGTCACTCCACAGGCGTCCAGCCGCTGGCGGTTCTCCCGGGCGGCGTTCTCGTTCTTCTCAAACACATTCTTGAGGACTTGTATTCTCATCGGGAATCTCCGCGTCGAGGGAAAGCAGTACGAGCTCGTCGCCGCCTGTCGCGTCCTCGCCCGGCATACCGCAGGCCGGGCAGTTCCAGTCCCAGTCCCGAACGGGGAAGCGCGCCTGACATTCCGTGCAAAGCGCCTGCATGTATGCCTTCTCGATGTGCAGCGTAGCCTTGTCACACAACGTGCCGCATTTCGCGATATCAAAGGCCTCCTTCATCAGCCAGTCATCCACCTGCCGTAGTACGCCGATGCGGCACGTCAGTGTGGTGACCCGCGACGCGCCGACGCGCCTCGCTTCCACACAGGCAGCGTCGACCAGCGATCGCGCGATCGAGAATTCATGCACCGCTACCCTCCCGCTGTCCGCACCATATCTCGATGTCGCTTGGGATCCTTCGCGACAAGGACTGAATCGCCTCCTGGACCTCCGCCGACACCGCCTCGCCGTAGTCGACCGTCGCGACCGAGATCGCGTAGATCCACACATCCGCGGGCAACCGGTCCATCTGCCCGGCAAGCTCGAGCGCGGTACCCACGCCGAGCGTGTGGGCGTCGGATCCGCCGCTATGCTTCACGCGGTCCGGCGAGCGTCGGTAGTCGATGCGCTGCCATCCACCGGGCGGGTAGCCGGGCCCTTGTTCGGCGGCGTCCACGACGACCAGCAAATCGACGCCGTCCAGCAACGTCACGAGATCGACCCCGGGAGATTCCGTCGCGTAGATCGCGATGTCTGCCGGCGCGTCATCCGGACGCCTTCCCCACCCGCCTCGCTCAATGGCACCAGCCACGAGCAGCCCGGCCTGGTCGTCGCGCCGCAGCCACCGACCGCACCCCACCAAGACGACCCGCCCCTCGGACCGCTTCGTCACGATTCTGACTTTCCCACGCCCTGACGTTTCACCGTTTCGATGTTTCGCCGCTTCGCCGCTTCGACGTTTCGACGTTTCGACGTTTCACTCCCGCCACTCAACGTCCAGCATGTGCACGGAGCAGGAAATGCACGGATCGTAGGCCCGAACGAGCATCTCGAGTTGCAGTGTCATCTCCTCCTTGCTCAACTCGGATTCCACGAGTTGCGGCACGAACGCCCGCATGTCGGCCTCGATATTGGCTAGGTTCTGCGTCGTCGGGATGATCAGGTTCGCGCTTTCGATCTTGCCCTTGGAATCCACGCCGTACTCGTGGAACAGCACGCCTCGCGGGACCTCGGTTGCCCCGACTCCGAGCCCGAACCTGGCCGGCCCGACCAGCGGCTCGTCCTTGACGCCACGTGTAAGCAGTCCGTCGATCAGTTCGATCGCGACCTCCACGCAGTGTACGCACTCGATGAGCTGGGCCGTGTTGTTGTGGAACGGGTTGTTGCACACCGGCTCCAAACCAAGCTGTGCGGCGACCTTCTTCGCGGCGGGGTGAAGCTGGGCGCTGTTGTTGTTGAACCGGGCCAACGCCCCTACGGCGTAGGTCGGCGCGTTGGGCGAACTGCAATGCTTGCCCGTGGAGTGCTGGACCACCTTCTCGGAGACCCTGTCGCGGTAGTCCGCCACCTTCGTCGGCCTCGGATCCTTCGTCGAGACGATGTCGCCGTTGTAGAAGGCGTATTCTCCGTTGCCGGCCACCTTCAAGGCGACATACTCGGTATCGTGAGTTAGAACCGGCACCTTGAACGTCCCCAACAGTTCGGCCAGCGCCGCACAGTCCTTGCGCGCGGCCTCCAGCCGCCGCTTAAGGCCGAGCAACTGCTCGTCACGCGGGAAATGGGTGACGCCACCGACGTGGATGGCAACCGGATGAATGTGCCGGCCGCCCACGACACCGCAGATGTCGTTAGCAAGCTTCTTCAACCGCAGGGCGAGCTTCACAACGGCCGGATGCGTCTTGGCCAGCGGAATCACCGAGCCGACACCCAGGAAATCCGGCACGGCCAGGAAACAAAGGTGCAGGAAGTGGCTTTGAAGTTCCTCGCCATACAGGATCAGCTTGCGGAGCATCACGGACTGCTCGGTGACCTCAATCCCGAGGGCCGCCTCCATGCCCTGAACGCTCGCCGTCGTATGCCCAACAGAACAGATGCCGCAGATTCGGCAGGTAATGTGAGGCGCCTCGGAGTAGTGGCGTCCGCGAAGAAACGCCTCGAAGAACCGCGGGCTCTCGACGATGGCCAGTTCGAGACGCGTGATCTCCCCGTTACGCACGTTCACGGAGATGTTCCCGTGGCCCTCCACACGTGTCACGTGCTTGACATCGATCGTGACATTATTCACGGCAGAGCACTCCCCTGATACGCCCCGAACATCCGGAAGTCCGCCAGGACTTCCTCGAGCGCGACGTCATACTGCTCGCGAAGGTTCACGCCGGCCGCCGCCAGCGCCGCGTCGCTGACCAGGCCCCTGCACCCTTCGCACTTCGATCCGTGGGACGGGCACATCGCCCCACAGCCCGCCCGTGTCACCGGACCAAGGCAGATGATCCCTTTCTCGTACAGACAAAGGTTGCCCTTCTTCTTGCACTCGACGCACACGGCGCTGGCCGGCAGGCGGAATTGCTTCCCCGCCAGCGCGCATTTCACGAACTCCAGGAACTCCTCCTTGACCATCGGGCAACCCGGCAGCTCGGCGTCCACCTTCACGAAGTTCGAGATAGGCTGGGCGGGAATTGTCGGAAACCACTCGAATCTGTCTCCGTACACATACCGGCGATAGTCCGCCTTGTCCTGGTAGTTCTTCATCGTGTTGACACCGCCGATGCAGGCGCACGCACCGATCGCAACCAACATCTTGCTGGACCGGCGAAAGCGCTCGACATCCTCGACATCCGTCGGCGTCGAGACCGCACCATCAACAAAACCGATGTCGATATTCCAGCTCCGTTCAGTCATCCCCTCTCGGAAGTTGACGACCTCGACAGCCCCAAGGATGTCGAGAAGCTGGTCCTCCAGCTCGAGGATCGCCAACGAACACCCTTCGCAACCGGTCAGGCTGAAGATCGCAATCTTCGGTTTCATTCGAGCGCCTCCCGCATGGCCTTGAGCTGACCGTACTTGAAGACTGGCCCGTCCATGCAAACATAGACGTTGTTCACCTGGCAGTGCCCGCACTTGCCGATGCCACACTTCATGAGGCGCTCCAGCGAACAGTAGATGTTGTGCTGTGGTATCCGCCGGGCGAGCACCTCGAGCACGACGAACTTGAACATCACCGGCGGGCCGACAATGACTGCCATCGTCTCGTTCTGATTGAGCTTCGGCAGCCCTTTGAACAGCATGGTCACCACCCCGCTCTTGCCTCGCCACTGCTCGTCGGGACGGTCGACGGTCACGTGAAGATCCACGTCCGGGCTCTCACGCCACGCCGTCAGGTCATCCTTGAACAGAATCTCCTTCGGCTCCCTGGCACCATACAGCAGGTGGAATTGCCCGAAGCGGGGCCGCTCGTCAAGGATGTATTGGATCAACGAACGAACCGGGGCCAGCCCGAGCCCACCGACCACGATCAGAACGTCCTTGCCGTGCATCTCGCTGACGTCGAAACCATGGCCCAACGGGCCGCGAATCCCGATCACCGCGCCTTCTTCGAGTGTGTGCAGGTGGTTCGTCACGGAGCCGACGCGCCGGATACAGAGCTCGAACGTCTCCGGCCGCGTGGGCGAGGAACAGACCGAAATAGGGCACTCGCCGATGCCCAGCGCCGAGACCTGAACAAACTGCCCGGGATCATGGCCCAGCCCGTGCCCGTCCAGGAACTCCAATTCGAACAGCTTCTCGAGTTCTGTCAGTTCCTGAATCGCCCGAATCCTCGCGGGGACGGGGGCATACAGGCTTCCCCCGGCCGCCGGTTGTGTCGCCCGTGTCGTCGTTGCCACGTCACACCCCCTCCGCAAGCTGGTTGTAGATCTCCACCGAGTTGATCTTGGCCGTGCAGGCCCGGTCACACCGGCCACACCCTACGCAGCCCGGCAGATCCGTTTGCTCCCGGACCCATTTCGCCTTGCGGTAAATCCTGTGCCGCAACCGCGATGCCGCCTTCGGGCGGAAATTGTGGGGGCCGGTCACCTCGGCAAACTCCGGGAGTTGACAGCCGTCCCACTCTCGCTTCCGCTCGCCGGCCGTCAGCGTCATGTTCAAGTCGTCGTAGATGTTGAAGCAGTAGCAGGTCGGGCACGACAGGTTGCAGCTCCCGCACGAGTAGCACCGCCGCGCCGTCGCCTCCCACAGCAGCGAATCGTACGACCGGTCGAGCAGCGCCGGCAGCTCCTCGATTGGCGTCTTGATCCTCCGCACAAAGGCGGCAGCCTTCGATCGCTGGTACTGTTCGAGCGCCCGCTCATCTGCGGCGGTCGGAACCGTGCTCTTATGACTGTACAGCAGCCACTCCCGACCCGCATGGCTCCCGAAAACCACCCCATACTGGCCGGGCGTCGTGGGAGGCTTGTCTGCCTGGGCCTCCTGTCCGCCGCCACCGACACGTGCCGTATCGGTTTGGGACGACTCGCCCTCCTGCGCGACCCCGAGGGGATACATCATGACGTCAAAGCCTTCGGTAACCTCGTTCGTCTTCATGTCCAAACAGAAGACGCCGCCTGTACAAGGCTGTGCGCAGTCTATCCCGATGATCAGCGTGTTCCGCCTGCGCGACAGGTAGTGCTCGTCGGGATGGTCCTTCTCGAAGACCCGATCCAGCAGCCGGATCGCATGGATGTCGCACGGATGCACGCCTACGATCGCCGTCGGCTGGTCTTCCAGCACCGCTTCTGTAATGAACTGCCCCTCCGTCTGCTTGAACGTGAACAGGGTCTCGCTCGGCGGAAACAGAAAGGCCCGCGGACCATACACACAGTAGTTGAATCTAAGATCCAGCTCCCCCGACCGCTCGACCTCCTCGTAGAAGAACCTGTCTCCCCGTGCGACGGGCCCGATGATCCGCCGCTTTCTGACGAGTTCGTCAACAAGTGCCAGAAAACCCGAATGCGTAATCATTCTGTCCAGCATGACGCAGTCCCTTGGAGGAAGCTATCAGTGCTCAGCTTTCAGTGATTGGATCTCACAAGCGTTGCGATCGCGGGGCCGGCGTCCCAACGACGCCGACACACGCTGATCGAGCCGGAACATCCGAACGCAACCCATCTCAGGCGGCTATGGTCCTCCGCAACGCCATTTCGGCTTTCAACAGCTCGGCTTCCGACCTTCGTCATTTCACTCGATTCGGATAACGCTCGCCCCTGCACTGCGAAGGCGCGGCCCGCCCGGTGGTCGCTCCCCGGCTGGCAGAAGTATCGTAAACGTCGAACCCTCATTCGGCCTGGACCGGACGATAATCTCCCCGCCCGCCTGCTCGATCACCTCTCGAACGATCGACAGCCCCAAGCCGCTGCCGAGAATCCCCGCCTCCAACGCCAAGTTGCCCCGTCGGTACGCGTCAAACATCTCCCGCTGCGTCTCGAGCGGCATGCCCATCCCCGTGTCCTGCACCAGTACCGACACCGAATCGCCGGCCCGGGCCACCTTCACGGAGATCTTGCCGCCGCTCTCGGTGAATCTGATCGCGTTGTCGATCAGGTTGCCGATGGCGTCGGCCAAATCGCGCGGATCCACGAGGACCGTCCAATCGCCGTCACGCGGTACCTCGCAGGCGAATTCGAGCTTCTTGCTCTCGACGAGCGGCTCGTGTTGTTCGCAAAGGTCCCGCACAACCTCCGCGACGTCCGCGCGCGATTCTCGATGCCGCCAGGGATCAGCATCTTGGATGCGGGCATATGTCAGTAGGTCGGCCACCTGGCCGATCGCCGTCCGACACCGCACGATCACCTTATCGAAGATCTTGGGCTGCGACTCCGCCGGCACCAAGCCGTCACGCAACAGGTTCACCTGCGTCTGGATGATGGCCAGTGGGCTCTTGAGCTGATGGGCGGCCGTCTTCATAAACTGCGATTTCCGCCGCTGAAGCTCCTGAATCGCCGCCTGCGACTTCCGCAGCGCCGCATTCACGTTGCGGAGCACGCGCTCCCGCTCGTCCAGCCGGCCCACGATTCGCCGCGTGAAATACAACGTACCGAATATCCCGCTGCCGACCACGACCACCATCACGCAAACGTAATGCGAGTTCGCGTACAACGCCGGGCCCGGCGCAAATGGCAGGAAGCAATAGTGCGGTGTCAGCCAACCCAGCAACTCCCCAAAACACATCGAGCAGTAAAGCACAAACGCCCATACGCTTTGCAGGAATGCCTGCCACGTCGTCAGCAGCAGCGGCGCGATGGCCATGTGGAACAGGTAGAAAATGGCCATCGGATTCTCGACCCCGCCTGTATAGCGGAGAATCCCTGTCAGTAACAACAAGTCCGCCCCGATCTGCGCGTTGGCATAGGCGACCGCTACCCGGATCACGGACGCCTCGTTTTCCCCCTCGATCTCGATCCGCCCCAGCAGGAACCTCGAAAACCCCCACCAGAACAGGTTGACCGCCAGAAGCACGAGCAGGATCCAGGTCAACCCGGACGGTCGTGCCCACTCGCCAACACTCCAACGCTCCAGGGCCAGGAAGATGCACGTACATAAAAGCATCAGCCAGCGCAGGTGGATGAACCACCGCAGCCGAACCAGCGAGACCAACGCCTCGGCGCGGTACCCGCGTCCACCCTCGGACGGCCTCAGGCCTATCTCGGTTGGAGCGACGGACATGAAACGGTGCCTCTACTCCTTCGCGCCTTCCATCGCCTCGTTCACCGCCGCCAGCAGCGTCGCCGCGTCAAAAGGCTTGTCGATGAACCTGCTTGCCGGTACGTACTCCGTGCCCAACTCCTTGGCATAGTCGATTCCCATCTTCTGCCCGATCGACGAGATGATCACGATCGGAATCGCTTTGAGCACTTCATCGCTTTTCATCGTATAGGCGATGTGGAATCCCTCCGACGGCGTATCAAGCATGATGTCCAGCAGAAGAACATCGGGCATCAGCTCACGTGCGGCCTCCAGCCCCTTCGGACCCGTCAGGGCGCACTCCACGCGAAGGCCCTGAGGCTCCAGAATCATCTTGACAACCTCATGGACATCCGCGTCGTCGTCGATCAGCAATACCGTCTTGGGTTTGTCTGCCATGATAAAGGCACCTCGGCTCTCAGTTGTCAGCTCTCAGTTGTCCGTCCCGGTGTCGTCATTCCCCTCTTCCTTGCCGACAACTGATGACTGACGACTGATGACTGGCAAGTAACCTGCTCCGCTAGCAAATCCTCGGTAGCTCCTCGCCGTAGGGTCGCTGGATGATGCGCTGACCGCCGGCGGAGGTGTTCAATTCAACCAGCGGCGGATCGGCGGCCGTAACGCGCCCGATGACAGCCGCGCTCCTGCCTTCCGGCTCCGAACGCATGGTGCTGAGCGCCGCCGCGGCGTCTTGGGCAGCCACCACGCAGACGATCTTTCCCTCGTTGGCAACGGTGATAGGATCCAGACCCAGCATCTCGGCCGCGTGACGCGCCGTCGGCGAGATCGGAATACAATCTTCGTCGATCTCAATGGTCAGCCCGCGGTGTTCGCTGATGTCCGCCAGCACACCCGCCAAACCTCCGCGAGTCGCGTCACGAATAAACTTCACATCCACGCCACTGTCAAGGACCCGCCCGATCAACCGGTTGAGCGGCCTGGCGTCGCTGCGCAGTTCCGACTCAAACTCGATGCCGCTCCGCACGGACATGATCGTCAGGCCGTGATCCGCAACACGCCCGTTAATGATAATCACGTCGCCTGGCTCGACACGGCCAACATCGAGCTTCACGCCATGTCGTAATCGGCCAACGCCGGCGGTGTTGATGAACAGCCCGTCGCCGCCGCGCCGCTCGATCACCTTGGTATCACCGGTCACGATCTCGACGCCCGACTCGCGGGCAGTCGCCGAAATCGAACCGACAATCCGATCCAAGACCTCGATGGGCAGGCCCTCCTCGATGATCAACCCCAAGCTCAGCGCAACAGGCGTGGCACCCATCACCGAAAGGTCGTTCACCGTTCCCGCCACGGCGATGGTTCCGATGTCCCCTCCAGGAAACTCCAGCGGGGTCACCACGTATGAATCGGTGGTGAACACAAGCTCACCTGTGTCCCACGGGAGCACTGCGCCATCCGTCAGCGGGGCTAGCGCGTCGTTGGCCAACGCCGGCAACAGGTGATCCCGAATGAGACGCCCGGTGAGTTCCCCACCACCGCCGTGGGCGAGAACCACCCGCTCAATGGTACCCGGGCTCGGTTTGGCTGAAGCCATAAAAGCACCTCCGCGCGATGTCACGAACCAATGGCGCAATCGCCACGCAATGCCCGCTCCGCCGAAAGGCCGCGCCCGTATTTGTACCAGGCGGCGCATGTCCCCTCGATGCTCACCATACACGGGCCGATCGGCGTCAGCGGCGTGCAGCCACCGCCGAACAGCGGGCACTCCACCGGCTCGGCCTTGCCTTGGATGACCTCGCCACACTTGCACGCCGGGTGGTCCTCGTCCTCCCCAAGCGTCAAGCCAAATCGCTCCAAGGCGTCAAACCGCCGGTAGGCCGGCGCCAGCTCGAAGCCGCTCCGCGGAATCGTGCCCAACGCCCGCCACGGCGTGTCGGACACGGTGAACACACGCTCCAGAAGCTCGAGCGCCACCGGATTGCCGGTCTCATTCACGACAGCCGGGTAGACGTTCTCCAAGCGAGGCACCGGCGCCTCCGCGCTTCGACGCTGCGGCCCAACGACATCTCGATGTCCGACCGTTTCGCCCCCGCCTGCCAACGCGTCCCGCACCTGTCGAGCAAGGTGCACAAGGCCCAGAAGTATCTGCTCAGGCTCGAAGCCGGCGACCACACAGGCCTTTCGATGTCGGTCCACGATCGGCCGATAGGCGGACGTGCCGATGATCACGCTAACATGGCCGGGGCACAGGAAGCCGTCCAGTGCCACGTCGCCGCATGCAAGCAGCGCCATCATCGCCGGGACGATCCGCTTGTGGCACATCAGGACCGTAAAGCGAGTGAGGCCCGCGCGATCCGCATCGAGAACCGTCGCCGCCGTCGCCGGAGCCGTCGTCTCGAATCCTGCGCCCAGAAAGACGACGTTCTCACTCGACTCACGCCTGGCAATCTCCAATGCGGTCCTCGCCGAGTTCACAACCCGAACGCGCGCTCCTTGCGCCCGCAAGGACTCGAGGCTTCCCAGCCGGCCCGGCACGCGAAGCATATCCCCATACGTCGCGATGATCGCGTCGTGGTTGGCGGCCAACTCAATCGCGGCATCGATGTGACGTTGCGGCGTGACACAGACGGGGCATCCCGGCCCGCTAACCAGCCGCAGGTTCGTCGGCATCAGCGAGTGAAGCCCGTTGCGGAAGACCGACATCGTGTGGGTGCCGCACACCTCCATAAACTGGACGCGCCGATCAACGCCATCACAAAGGCGGGCAAGCTCGTCCCGAAGCGATCGCAGCCGGCATGTCACTGCCCACCCCCTTCGATGCCCGCTGCCTCGCCGATGTCAGTGCCATAGCACTGCCGCAAGTAGCTCCACGTCTCCAACGCGTCGTTCTCGTCGATCATCGAAATCGCGAAACCTGCGTGCACAAGTACCCAGTCCCCAACACAGGCTTCCGGCGTCAGGACCTTGCTGATCCTCAAACGATTGCCCTGAAGGTCAACCAACGCGCCGTCGTCTTCAGACTCGATGATTCTGCCGGGAACCGCCAGGCACATGCGATGGACCTCCGATGCCTTGCTACCGCCGGGCACGTGCGGCCTCTCACGGTTTCGCCGCCGCTATCACCGCCTGGCCCAACGCCAGGCCGGCGTCGCCGCACGAAACGCGACGCGGACGCAGCACCCGCAGATGGCGGCGCTCGAGCCGCTCGGTCACGCGCGAAGCCAGCCGCCGATTCGCAAAGCACCCGCCGGACAAGGCCGTCGTGGAAATCCCTTCCATCTCGCAGACCATCTCCGCCGTCGCCGCCAGCATCCGCGCGACCGTCTCGTGGAACCGCGCCGAAATCGCACCCGCGCCGACACCCGCCTTCAGGTCCTGCACGATCGCCCGGACAACCGGGACGACGGACATCCTGACCAGCCCGTTGTCCGCCGTCGTGCCGTAAGGATAGGGCGCCGCCAGTCCGGCCGAGGCCGCCGAATCGAGGGCGATCGACGCCTGGGCCTCATGCTCGTTACGATCGCAAAGCCCAAGCAGGAAGCTCACCCCGTCGAACACCCGGCCCAGGCTCGATGTCATGATATCCTTTGTACTGCTCGTCATCAGCCGTTCAAAGGCATCAAGATCTTTCTCCGGGACACGACAGAACGCCGTCGCAAGCTGATCTCGCCACTCGTCGCCGAAGGCCTGCCGAAGCAACGCCGCGGCCGGACGGCACGTCTCAACCGCCGCCGCGTCGCCGCCGATCAGCGGGAAGTATTCCAAGTGCCCCGCCCTCGTGAAACCGGAGGCGTCACACCGCAGCACCTCACACCCCCACGCCGCCCCGTCCACCCCGTAGCCGACACCGTCACAGCAGATCCCGACCACCGGCTTGTCCACCCGCCACTCGGCCATCACGCTTACAACGTGCGCGTGGTGGTGCTGGACCGCAACGGTCGGCAAGCCCGTACCCAAGGCGTAACGCGTCGACATGTACAACGGATGGAGATCGTGTGCGATGACCGCAGGCCTGAACCCGCAACGCCTCTTCGCCTCCTCGATCACATCAATGAAGTCTCGATACGCACGTGGATCGGTGAGGTGACCGAGTGGCTCGCTGAGCGCGGCTTCGCGACCGGCATACAGGCAGAACGCGGACTTGAGTTCGCCCCCCACTGCCAACACGTGCCTACTGGCCCGCCTGGCCAACTGGTAGGTCTCCATCCGCCCGCCATTGGCTGGCTCGGAATGGCTGTCATCAAGTAGGCACCGGCTTTTGGGCTTTGGTGGCATCGCCATCGTCGGACCCGGTGGAGATAAGGGCTTCCGTTAGTCCACCAGTGCCCCGCAAGCTCGGTGCCAGACGCACGGCCCCACCTGGAATGCCCAGGGCAATCGCAAGGTCCACGCACGCCCCACGCGGCAATACTGGAAACCGGTCCTACGCTCAAGCGCGGGAGTCAGGAAACGGCTGAAAACGGCCTTCCGGCCATTCTTGCGATTGCCCTTCCTGGAATGCCCCTCTCGCGATGTAATCGCAAAGCAGCTAATCGCGACGAGCCGCGGGCGTTAGCAGCCCGTGGCAAAAGGGAAAACAGCCGTTCGGAAACGCCGTTCCTGACCGTGAAGACCACCGGCGAGACGCCGGTGCCACAGTTTTGCCACGGGCTGTTAGCCCCCGCAGCCCTGAAAACCCACATCACGCCTCAACGACCGGGCATCTCGTCCCGCTGTAACCCAGCCGTTGCGGATATTTCCTCAAAACGCGGGAGGTTCTCTCGCAAGCCGTTTCCGCGCTACCAACGACGCCACAAAGCGATGCGGCCCCGCCATGCCCTCCTTCGCAACCACAATCTCCCAGTCCTCAAACCACGTGGGCAGTTCCCCGGGCCTCAGCAGATGGGCCTCGCGGCGGGGTCTGCCAAACAACGCTCGCTGGGGATGGACGAAGGTCTCGTACACAACCAATCCGCCGGGGCGAACGGCCTCGGCGATGTGCGGCATCAGCGGACGGTGAAGGAAGTTGAAACAGGAGACCAGGTCGTATCGCCCGCCCTCGATCACCGGATTCGCTTCCACATCGCGGACGCACGTCGCGACCGTGACGCCGTGCCGACCCGCCAGTCCCGCACACATCGCCAGCGCGTCCGGTAGGACATCCCAGGCTTCGGTGTCGAAACCGGACAATGCCAGGAAAACGGCATCCCGGCCGCTCCCGCAGGCGATGTCCAGTGCCTGGCGCCCCTCGATCGTGTGCCAGATCTTCCGAGCGTGCCCAACGGCCTTTACCAGCAGCGCGTGCGGCTGCCAGAGGCGGCCTCGGCCTGGGCCGGTGGCCGTCGGACCCGCACAAAGCCAATCCGGGCCGGACACGACGTCGGCCACCGCGCGATCCCAGGCACACAGCCGCGACCGGGCCCACCGCGCCCTGGTTTCGTTGGCATCGTAGACCGTCACCGGAGAGGTCCGCCGCGGAAGTTCGTGCGTGCGGCGAGCGAGTTCCTCGAGCGGAATGTTCACCGCCCCGACACGGTGGAGCCGCTCGAACTCCGCCGCCGGACGGACGTCAAGGATCAGTTCGTCGGGAAGTCGGTTCGTCTCAGACAACCTCTTCTCCACCGTCGCGCTGCAACATTACCTGCCAGATCGACACATCGATCCACCGGCCGAACTTGAAGCCAACGTCCGTGAGACGACCGACGCGCCGGAAGCCAAGGCCCTCGTGAAGCCTCTCACTCACAAGTTGCCCCCCGGCGATCTGCGCGAGCATACTGTGGTGACCCTGCGCGCGAGCCTGCTGAACCAACTCCCGAAGGATTGTGCGGCCGATGCCCTGGCCGTGACAGCTCGCCTCCACGTAGACGGAGTCCTCTACCGAATAACGGTATGCATCCCGCATGTTCCGTTTTGACACGCTCCCCCAGCCCACGATCTGCCCATCACGAGCCGCGACGACCGCGGTGTAGGGCCCCGTGTGCTCGGTCAGCCACGCTCCCCAGTAGGCTGGCCCCTCCGGCTCGGCAGAGAACGTGCACGTGGAATGCTCGACATAGTAGTTGTATATTCGGGCAACTGTCGACAGATCGGCCCGCGTGGCCGGTCGCAAGATGATACGCTTGGAGGACAAGGCACGATTCCAAGACCCATGCCGCGTTTGTCGATCCGTCTCGCCTGCGTCAAGAGTGTAAGAGAGAATCTGACGGATTGGCAGCCGGGGCCCCTCATCCTTCCACCAACCGGCACACAGCGCGGGGGTTCAAGGACCGTCGCTTACGCGCCCACCAGCGCCAGGCGGTCCCTAAGATGACGAATCGAAAGACGGATGCCAGGCATCTGCGGATGAAGCTGCAAGACCTTGCGATAAGCCTGCAACGCCTCGCGCAGATGACCCAAAGCAGCCAGGGCATGTGCCTGATTCGCCAAGGCCCCGAAATGCCACGGATTCAGCTCAAACGCCCTTCTTGCATCCCGGAGCGCGTGATCGAAGGCATTATCGAGATAGTACGCCTGGCTGCGTTGATGGTAGGCCTCTGCGTAGCTCGGCTGCACGCGGATGACCTCGGTCAGCATGGCCACGACGTTTTCGGACTCGCCCGACTGGATCGACTCAGCAATGCGACAGAGCACGGCCTGCCCCAATGCCCCGCCGACCCGAAACCAGATGGACCACAACGCGTCCTCCGCGGACGCGACGACGGACGGATTCTCGTGATGCAGCAGCTTGGCGACAACGGGACAGACAACCATGTCGCCGATCAGCCCCAGCCCGGTCACGGCGATCTCGACCACCTCCACATCGTCGCTGCTCAGCAGGAGCGTCAGGCAATCCGGCGACCAGTCCGTTTTCAGGCGCCTGGCCAAGCCGTCCCGATCCCCTTCATCCAGATAGGGCCGTGCCATGTCCACCAGACGCCGCCCGGCAACGTACTGCCCGTCCATGAGAATCACCTTGACAGACTCCTCACTCACCCGTAACGACGTTGTCGTCGACTGGAAGGCTTGCGCCTTCCCACAGAGTTGCTCGCAGCCGGCCCTCACAGACGAAAGTCATTCAATCGGCACGGCTCTCGAACGTGCAATAATCAAGTATACCGTTGCGTATTGCCCCGGTCAAAGGACACCGCTGTTTTTGTCCCGGAAAATGCGATACCATAGCCCCCAGGCGTGCTGGAAGGCCGCCTGAGCCCGCTACGACCGAAACAAAACGCGCAGACCAAACCGTGCCACCCGTGGGAGGCAGGCGTGCAACCGGACCAATTGAGAAAACTCCTTGATTCAGTCCGCCGCGGCGATCTCTCGGTGGAAGATGCCTTGAAGGACTTTCAACATCTTCCCTTCGAGCGGCTCGGATTCGCGAACGTGGACCACCACCGGGCCGTACGCTGCGGCTTTCCGGAGGTGATTTTCAGTGTTGGAAAATCCATCCAGCAACTGGTCGCAATCTTCGGGAGACTGGTCGCCGCTGGCGGCAACGTGCTGGCAACCCGGGCCGAGCCGGAGCAATACAGCGCCGTTCGCCAGTCCTTCAAGGACGCTCGATATCACGAGGTCGCCAAGTGCATCACGCTGCGCCAGTTGCCCGCCAAGCCATCCACCGGAACCATCGCCCTGGTCACGGCCGGTACCAGCGATATGCCGGTGGCCGAAGAAGCCCACGTCACCTGCGAGATCATGGACCAGCGCACGCAGACCTTCTACGACGTCGGCGTCGCCGGCATCCATCGGTTGTTGGCACACTCGAAGGCCCTGCGCGAGGCCCGGGTGGTCGTCGTCGCGGCCGGCATGGAAGGCGCGCTCGCCAGCGTGGTCGGCGGCCTGGTCGAGGCACCGGTGATTGCCGTCCCAACGAGCGTCGGCTACGGGGCCAGCTTCCAAGGGCTCGCCCCATTGCTAACCATGCTGAATTCCTGCGCCACGGGTGTGGCGGTCGTGAACATCGACAACGGCTTCGCCGCTGGATACCTTGCGGCGATCATCAATCGGCTCGGCGAGGCAGCGTCGCCATAGCGGCAATCGATGCGTGCACGGACGTAACATGCGTTGCCGTTGTCCGTCATTGCCATCGTTCGTTATTGCCGATGTTCGTTATTGCCAATGTTCGTCGTTGCCGTCACTCGCCGACGCTGCCACGCCACAAGCCTACGGATCACGATCCGTGGGCCTTGGCAACCACAATCTGGCGGGACGGCGCACCTGAATCTGTGCGACTGCTGAGGGATGTGTGGGACCGAACGATCATGCGAAAGCCCGCGCGGACTGGCGCTCACCGGTCTTTCTCGTGAAGGACGGCCACTTTGACTTCATCAACGCTCAACGGGAGGACACTCCGCTTGCCAAAACAGTCTCGCAGACGATCCGCCGACAGGGCCAAGCCGCTCCGTCGCATCCGCGCCCTGCCCAAGCTGCCACGCCGCCGGCGCGACGGCCACAAGGGCAAGTACGGCCGCGTATTGATCCTCGGTGGATCGCGCGGCATGATCGGCGCGCCGGCGCTGGCGGCCAACGCCGCGCTCCGCAGTGGTGCCGGCCTGGCAACAGTTGCATGTCCCAGGTCGATTCAGCCCGCCGTGGCAACACTGTGTCCCTGCGCAACGACCATCCCCTTGCCGGAGACGGCCGCCGGCCTGTTGGATCCGAGGCGCACCGCGAAGCAACTGGGGGCATCAGGCCTCCTTGGCGGCCCCGCGGCACCGTCCGTCGTCGCCGCTGGTCCGGGCCTGGGGCGAGGCAACGAGGCATTCGATCGCGCCTGGCTCGCGCTGCTGGACGAGTACGGCCGCGCCCACATCCCCGTTGTCCTTGATGCCGACGGCCTGAACACCATGCACAAGTCGTCCGACTGGGCCGGCCCCGGCTGGGACGAGACACCACGCTTCCGAACCGTCATCACGCCACACCCGGGCGAAATGGCCCGACTACACAACGCCACGGCCGGCGCGGTGCAACGTGATCGCGAGACCTTCGCCATTCATACCGCCAGGCTGATGTCCGCCGGATCGCCCACGGACACGTCCGGCGCCACGCTTGAGAAGATGCCCGACACCGCAGACCGGAAGACAGACACCGCTCATCGCGGTGGTGGCCAAGGCACAGGTGCCGGGAGCGCCTTCCCGGCGTCACAAGACCATCGATCCGTGGTCGTCCTCAAAGGCGCCGGCACCATTGTCACCGATGGCATCAGCCTGTACGTCAACAAGACCGGCAATCCCGGCATGGCGACCGGCGGCAGCGGCGACGTCCTCACCGGCGTCATCGCCGCCCTGATCGGCCAGGGCTTGTCCTGCTTCGATGCCGCCGTGCTGGGCGTTCACGTCCACGGCCTCGCCGGCGACCGGGCGGCCGAGCAGCTCGGTGAGGTATCCCTCACCGCATCCGACCTAATTGACTACTTGCCAGCCGCTCTGCGGCGAACTCTGCAAACGCCGCCGCGCCCGCGTCGTTGAAGTGGACGGAATCGGCGAAGTGGGCCTCGCCAGTCGGCAGGGCGGTCGCCTGATCGATCAACAGAAGGCCGTGACGTTCGGCCGCCTCACGAATCAGCCGGTTGATGGTCTTGTAGCCTGCGTAATGCCCGATGAGGCTCACATGCGCGTGATCCATCAGGTCTTCCTTCGCCAGGTGCTGCTGCGTCTCGATCGGCTGGTCGGGCCCGTACGCCGTGCGAACGGTGACCAATGCCAGTCGGATGCCGTGGGAACGGCACATACCGGCCAGCGTCGTCAGGTTTCGCTCGAAAGCTGCCATTGCCTCGGCAGGCAACTCGTCGTGCCGCGCGATGGCAACGCCATCCCAATTGCCCCAGCGCACCTGTTTGGCATATCGAATGCGGCTTGTGATCTCGTTGTACAGCTCACTGTAGGGCAGGAGCCGCTCGCACAGCAGCTTCCACACAGGGGGGTCGTGCCCCGGACGCGTGATCGCCTCGTGTGACCGACCGTACTGGTGCGACGGCCTGTCGGAGTACGCCAGGTCGTTGACACCCGGATAGCAGATTACCCAGTCGGGCTGAACATCGAGCGTCCGCAGGGCAAGGTCGATGATCGTTCGTGGCAGGGCATAACCGTTGGTCGCCGCATTGATCACTTGGACCTGGTGTAGGTCGTAGTGATCGCGAAGGATTGCCTCCAACCGCGCGGGCCAGGTTCGGCTATCGTCACTCACCTTTACATCGAACGTGGTCGATCCGCCGATGCAGACGACCCGAACGACACCTGCCGGCTTGGCCATGTCGAACTCCGGGCCGCGATAGCCGAACGAATTGATGCTGATGTGGCGGCCCTTCGAGAAGACTTGTGCCGCCGGCCGTGGGATCTGTCCCAGCCAAGGATGGCCAACGTAGAGGCGGCTGTTTGCAGCGGCGGTCTGAGGATCGCTTACGGTCCAACGTCCCAGCCGAACACGGTTCATCACCCGCACGCCGACCTCCAACGTCGCCAGCGTGCACAGGCTAACCACTGCGAGGTACAGGATCTTGCGGCGTGTGCTCGGACGACTGCGTTTCGCCTCGGCCAAGACCAGCCTCTCAGAGGGCGTCTGAAGAGTGGTGTGTCTCATTTTGTGGCACCGCCAAGATGGTGGCACAGGTGCAGGTCTTGACGCCTGTGCCCCATGCCAGCACCTTCTCTTGTGCGTGCTCTCACAAACCGCCCATCACAGTATTGATCCGCCACGTGGTATTGACCCACCACGAGGTATTGATCCGCTACGTGCTGACGGTTGGCAGCGCCCCAGCTTGGCAGCGCCCCAGCTTGACAGCGCCCCAGCTTGACAGCGCCCCAGTTTGACAGCGCCAGAGTAATGGTCATCGGCAGTTTCCTGACGGATGCCTGAGGGCTCAGGCCAGGACCGTGGCCGGGGCACATGCGTCCCGTTTGCATTTTCGCCCGCCGCGGACCGGAGGCGGCGAAGGGTTGCACCTTCTCTCCATCCGCGGGAATGGCCGCGCCGTCGCGCCGGCCGATCCGTACATATCGAGTCCCCATGGCCTCACACAGAATGACGCCAGGGGTCCGTGACAGTTTAGGCGGGTGCCACTGGCAGCTTGCCTGCCAGTGCGTATGCCCACGCGTC